>NZ_JQFA01000002.1:0-320179 GCF_000763385.1 Leptolyngbya sp. KIOST-1 | reverse complement strand
TGACGGTGGCCGCCGTGTGGCCGCTGATTTTGAATGCGGCGGCGGGGGTGGCCTCGGTCGATCGCCGCTGGCTGCTGCTGTCCCGCAGTCTCTGCGCCACCCGCTGGGAAACGGTGAGTCGGGTGATTGTGCCCGCCACCATTCCCCACCTGCTCACCGGGCTGCGGCTGGCGGTGGGCATCATCTGGATTGTGCTGGTGCCAGCGGAGATGCTGGGGGTGCGGGCGGGGCTGGGTTATTACATTTTGGATACGCGCGATCGCCTCGCCTATTCAGAGCTGATGGCGGTCATTTTGATCATCGGCCTGATTGGCTATCTGCTGGATACGGCCCTGCGGCGGGCCAGCCAGGCCTGGACCCATCAGGCATAATCGAGATATCTGGGGGCTTTCTATAATTTTATGCTTATACCGTGTGGGATAGGGAACGCCAGGGATGGTTCATCGTAAGCGCACCCGTGAAGATATCCTGGCGGCGATGCTCGATCGCGTCCACCGCAAAGGTCTCAACGGCACCGGCCTAACAGAGCTGCTGAAGCTGAGCGGGGCGTCCTCCGGCAGCTTTTACAACTACTTTGCCTCCAAAGATGAGCTGGGCCACGCCCTGATTGACTTTGACTGGCAGCGGCTAAAAACCCATCTGATTGACCCGGCCACGGCCCAGACAGCAGACCCCATTGCCCAGATCTTCTGGATGATCGACGCCCTGGAGGCCAAACACCTCAGTAGCGACGACTGCTTTGGCTGTTTTCTCGGCAACCTGGTGGTAGATTTGGCGGAGTATGCCCCGGATTTCCGAGAGCATTTGATTCAGATCTTTCAGCAGTGGGAGCAGGCCTTTGCCAGGCGGCTGGTGCTGGCCAAGGCCCAGCTCAGGCCAGGGGTTGACCCCCAGGCGCTGGCGGCAGAGCTGTTGACGTTGATTCAGGGGGTGTTGTTGCTGGGGCGGCTCTACCAGCAGCCCCAGCAGCTCAAGGCGGGGTTTGACCAGGTGCGCCGCTATCTGCGCAGCGCCCTCATAGAAACCCCTGACCCCCGTTCCTAACCAAGGACACACCAATGATCAGGCAGCGTCAAGCTCTGCTCCCTAGAACTGGCCCTAGAACTGGAAGGTAGTGCGCAGAGCGCCCCAGAAACCGCTGTTGTCGGCAGCACCACTAATGCCCCGGTCTCCGTAGATCAGCGCTGGGGTAATGGTCAAGAACCGGCTGACGGGAACTTGCCAGTAGCCCTCAACCAGGAAGGGGTTGCTGTTGACCAAGCTGGCAGTGGGTAGTTGACCACCGTACACGCCAAATCTTGCGCCTTCCACCAGGAAGTTGTTGATCCCGAGACCCGCCGTCCAGCTAAAGTCGTCTCCCCCGGTGAACGAGGTAAACGCCCCGTGGCCAGCGATAAAGAACCCGCCAAAGTTGAGGTTCACCAGCCCTGCAAAGGTATCGGTGGCGGTGGGAACCGCAAAGCCAGCGGCCGCACCATCACTGTGCAGATAGGCCGCCGCTAAATTGAGAATTCCAGCGTTGACCAGATTAAGCTGAGCGATGTAGCTCTGGTTTCGGGCAGCGGCAATACCAACGGCAGGGTTGGTAGCACCGCCAGGATTCGAAGCGGTGTAGCCCAAGTCCAGAATCAGGTTGTCGGTGAAGGCGATGTTCAGGCCAACGCCAGCACCGTTAGACGTGCTGCCAAAGGTGTCATAGAACTGAACGCGACCCGCGTTGGCCACGGAAGGGCCATCGAAGGGGCGGGTAGCGGGGTTTACCCAGTCCCTGCCAGCGTTGCCTCGCGCAGAAACAGTAGCATTGATGCGGTTGCCGAGGGGAAAGCTGTAGGCGAAGGTGGTGACATCGACGTTAAAGCCACCGCCAGCAGCGGTAGCTAGACCGCCCAGAGGGTTGCCGGGGCCACCCGTGATAGCGTTACCATCCCCGGCCTGTAGACGAATGCGCAGGCGATCGCGACCGGAAAAACTCGTGTCAAAGTTCAGACGAGCCCGAGAGGCAACACTGGTGCTGGTTTCGGGAGCCAGGGTGTCAAAGGGCGTGATTAAGTTGAATACCGCCTCACCGCGCAGTTTGGTGGTAGTCGAGAACTGCTGAGCCCGCAGGGTCGCGGTTTCGGCTTCCAGAGCATCGACACGACCGCGCAGGGTGGCCAATTCGGCTTGGAACTCTTGCTGTAGGCGGCGGATGGCAGCCAAATCTTCGGGGTCAATGCCCGATTGGGCAATCAGGGTAGCGATCACATCCAGGCAGGCGTTCAGACCGGCAGCAAACTCAAAGCGGGTCAGGGCACGCTGACCCCGGAAGGTGCGATCGGGATAACCCTGGATGCAGCCATAGTTCTCCACTAGGCTTTGCAGCGCTTGGAAGGCCCAGTCCGAGGGCAGCACGTCGGTCAGTTCCGACACGCTGGTGATCTGAGCCAGTTGAATCGGCTCTTGATCGAAGCTGCCGACCTGGAGGGGCTGGGACTCGGCTGCGATCGCCGCACCCGACACCGCCACAGCAGCAGGCACCGCCAGCAGCGATTGCCACAGTAATTTAACCATTCGTTTTCCTCACACCATAGATAGATACGTTGGCGGGGCAAATATGCCCTGAATCAAATTCAAATAGATTGCAAATAAAATAGAAATATCTGGAGATACAAATACAAGCAATTTAGTTGCAAACCTCCCCAACCTGCGGGCTGCCCTTAGAGCGCGCTGCCTCCAGAACACCCCCCACCCCTACCCCATCACGCCAGTCCCTCAGTAAAGACCGACCAGCAACTCCTCCGTAGCGGCCCGCAGGGCAGTGGCGGCTCCGGCACTCATGTCGCGGGGGGCGCAGATGCGGTTGCGCAGGTAGGCATAGGTCATGGCTCCGATCGCGGCGATCGCCACCGCCTGGGGCGTCGATGTCTCTGCCCCCCCGGTGGCACCGCCGATGACGGGTTCATCCCCTCGCAGCAAGTGGGCGGCCAGGTGGCGCAGGTGGGTATCGACAATGTCGCCCAGGGCCAGATCGGTGATGGCCAGGGCCTGTACCCCAGAATTTTTGAGGATGTCGGCGATCGCCGCCTCGCGGTTGTCGGCCAGTCGCTCCGCCGCCTCCGCCCGGTAGGCCAAGTCGGCGCTGTCTTCGGGGTGGAGGGGCAGGGGTTGCCCCGTGGGTTCCAGGCCAAAGCGACGGCGCAGCAGCAGCACATTAGTGGTGTCGTCGGAGCGCACCCGGTGGTAGGCAGGGCGGCGGCGCAGGGCCGTAAACCAGGCATTGAGGCGCGGGTAGCGGGGGTTGCCCCTGAGGCTGTAGCCCCGGTAGACTGGCCCGCACGCCGCCAGCCGATCTAGGTGGGGGCTGTAGAGAATGTCCACCAGGCTGAAGCGGCTGAGAAAAAACGCCCCCGAAAATTTTCCCAGGGCTGTCTCCAGGCGATCGAGGTGTTCTTCCAGGGTGCGCTGTAGGTTCACTCGCTCTTCCTCCGACTCGGCATTGCCGCGCAGAAACCGGTAGCTGGCCTGGAGAAATCCACCGGTCTCTGACCACTCAAGCTCGTCGTAGGCTGCCGCCTGTTCAGCGGGGTTCTCCGGCAACAGCGCCGGGTCTGGAAAGCGCTCCTCCAGGGCCAGCAGAATATCCTTCGATTCGTAGACCAGCTGCCCATCGATTTTGGCGGCAGGCACCAGGGCGGTGGGCACCAGATCCAGATACCACTGGGGCTTGTTCTGCAGGTCGATAAACTCCGTCGCAAAGGCAATGCCCTTTTCCTCCAGGGCAAACCACACCCGCTCACAGAACGGACACCAGGAGTTGCTGTCGCGATAGAGCAGCACCCGAGGCCTTTCCCCTGCCGCCAGACCAGTGGGCACCGGAGCCGTGGAGGGTGACTGCCCAGGACGGCGCACCCGACGGGCCGGGGTGTGGGTGCGGGCGGTAGTCAAAACCTGATCCCAGGTGGGCAGAGCAGGGGGTATGGCCATGGCAAGGACGAGGGGATGACTGGACACGAAAAGCGCCGGAGCTACGCAGAATGGGCAGCTCCAGCGGGTTGAAGGATGTGAGAGAGAATTGAGAATAGCCTTGGCTCAGATGTATAGTCACACGCTTGAGTTTGAAATGTATGTGAATTGAGTTACAATTCACCTCTAGTTTGAAACAGGGTAGCGCAGTAAACTCGGATTCAAAAACATGCGGGTTACACTTCAAGTCAGTTCTCAGCTTTTGTCGGCGCAGTTTTCGTAGCTACCCTATGGTTTTTCCCAATTCTTCCACCGCCACGATCGCCATCCTTGGCGCTGGCTTCAGCGGGTCGCTGGTGGCAGCGCATCTGCTGAAAACCGCCCACCGCCCCCTGGTGATCAAGCTGGTGGAGCGCCGCCCTGAGGCTGGGCAGGGTGTGGCCTATAGCACCCCCAACCCCCGCCACCTGCTGAACGTGTCGGCGGGCAAGATGAGCGCTTTCCCCGACGAGCCGGGGCACCTGCTGCGCTGGCTCAACTACAACCGCAGCGCCCTGGCCGGGTTTTTCCCTAAAGGGTTCGACGCCAGCTCGTTTGTTCCGCGAGCCGTGTTTGGGCTGTATGTTCAATCCATTTTGGCAGAGGCGGAGGCCTCGGCCCCTAGCACCGTACGGCTGGAGCGAGTCAATGATGAAGCCGTGGGCATAGCTCCCCAGAACCAGGGAGTGCAGGTGGCCCTGGCCGGGGGGAAGACCATCGCCGCCGATCGCCTGGTGCTGGCCCTGGGCAATGCCCCCAGCGGACTCCCCGCTGACCCGCCCGACTACCTGCGCCATGCCTGGTCGTGGAACGCCCTGGACGGCCTCGACGCCGATGCCCCGGTGCTGCTGGTGGGCACCGGGTTGACCATGGTGGACATGGTGATTTCGCTGCACAGTCGCGGGCACCGGGGGCCGATTGTAGCCCTGTCCCGCCGGGGGCTGGCCCCGTTGTCCCACCGCTCGGCCCAGCCCTACCCCAGCTTTTTGACCCCAGAGACGGCCCCAACCACGGTGCGCGGCCTGGTGCGGCGGCTGCGGCGGGAGGTGGATACCGCCACCGCCTACGGCTACGACTGGCGCGGCGTCGTGGATGCCCTGCGACCCATCACCCAGGACCTCTGGCAGCAGCTACCCCGCCCCGAGCAGCGGCGCTTTTTGCGCCACCTCACTCCCTACTGGGATGTGCACCGCCACCGGATTGCCCCAGAGATTGACGCGGTGATTCAATCCCTCCAGCAGTCGGGCCAGTTGACCATTGCGGGGGGGCGGATTGTGAACTACGAGTCAGTTCCAGAGGGGGTGAGGGTCACCTATCGCCCCCGCCGCGCTCGGGCCACCAAGGCGCTAATGGTGAGCCGGGTGATCCAGTGCACCGGGGCTCAGGTGGACTATGGGCGATCGCCCCACCCCCTAATCGCCAGCCTGCGCGACCAGGGCCTGATCCGCCCCTGTGCCCTGGGGCTGGGCCTCGACACCGCCGCCGAGGATGGGGCCGTGCTGGACGGGCAGGGGCAGCGATCGCCCTGGCTCTACACCCTGGGCACCCCCCGCAAGGGCCAGCTGTGGGAAACCACCGCCGTGCCCGAACTGCGCCAGCAGTCCCTGGCCCTGGCCTCCACGGTGCTGCGATCGCTGCCGGTGCGGGTGCGCCCGGTGCCCACCCGCCTCTACGCCCTGCCCCAGCGCGACCCGGTCGGCGTCGCCCAAAACTGCGGCGACCCGGTGCCGACCTTGGCCGCTTCGACGCTGCTCTTTCGCCAGTTGTTTGACCCCGAGTCGAGCACGTACACCTACCTGTAGCGGCTTGCAAACGAGATCGCCCATGCTCGCAAACGGTGCGATTTTGAGCTCACATTAAATGACAATGGTTGGGCCGTCATGCTTACATTAAATGACAATGGGCTCAGATTAAATGACAACGGCTCGCAAACCGTGAGTTCGGCTCACATTAACTGACAATGGCTCGAAAGCCTTCTATAGAGGGCAATTTGGCTACTAAATCTCTGGCTGGCTAGCTGCTCGGTTGGCAACTACTCCAATTTTTCAGCATCCTCTCAAAGTCTTGCTAGGACTGCATCGAAGGTGGCTAACATGCTCAAAAGTGCAGACGATGAGACTCACGAGTTTACGGCCTTTAAGGTACCTGGCTAATGGCCAATTCAACTTAAAAAACCGCCTGCGGACGCTTTACGCCCAATAATTCCGGATAACGCTTGCCTCCTCCGTCTTACCGCGGCTGCTGGCACGGAGTTAGCCGAGGCTTATTCCTCTGGTACCGTCAGGTCTTCTTCCCAGAGAAAAGAGGTTTACAACCCTAAGGCCTTCCTCCCTCACGCGGCGTTGCTCCGTCAGGCTTGCGCCCATTGCGGAAAATTCCCCACTGCTGCCTCCCGTAGGAGTCTGGGCCGTGTCTCAGTCCCAGTGTGGCTGATCATCCTCTTAGACCAGCTACTGATCGTCGCCTTGGTGAGCCCTTACCTCACCAACTAGCTAATCAGACGCGAGTTCATCCTCAGGCCATTAATGTTTCACCTCTCGGCACATTGGGTATTAGCCACCGTTTCCAGTGGTTGTCCCCATCCTAAGGGCAGATCCTCACGCGTTACTCACCCGTCCGCCACTAGATCCGAAGATCCCGTTCGACTTGCATGTGTTAAGCACGCCGCCAGCGTTCATCCTGAGCCAGGATCAAACTCTCCATGTTAGTTATCAACTCCCTAAAGAGCTAACAACAATCGACTCCATGAGATTAGAGTCAGATGTTCGAATCCCGGATACCTCAGTATCCGTTCTGTCTTGCTTGACCTAATTCAGCATTCCTGCTACCATTAGACCAATTTAATCCTTGACAGGAACCAATTACCAATACATTCGACGGTGCGGTCAGATTGGCAGAGACACCATCAAAAATTCTCACATTTTCAAAAAGGACAGCCGTTGGCTGAGAATTGTTGCCGCTGCCAGGGCTTTGGGCAACACTCACTTGGGTCATTAGCCCCAAAAGTCCCAACAGTACAGTCAGCCCAGCGATTGGGTGATCTCGGCGTACTGGGGGCTCTTTTCGGCGATCGGGTCGGCGTTGGCGGGGCGGGCAACGCCGACCAGCACCAGCAGTACGCCCGCAAACAGCAGAAAGCTCAAGGCATTTTTGAGGGTACGAAGCATAGAAACAGTCTCCTTGATGAATAAACTGGACAAATCTAGGGCGGTCAGGGCCGCAGCAGTCGGTAGGTTTCGCTATCGATCAGAATGTAGAGGCCCAGGGCAATGAGCACCGGAGGCACCAGGCGGTGGCCGATGCGGGCGATGCGGTCGCGCACCAGCGGATGGCTGACCACCGCCAGGGCCAACCCATACCAGAGGGGAATTAGCAGGGCAAACACCAGCAGGGTCAGACCCAGCTCGGTCCAAGTTTGGCCCGCAAACAGCGACAGCCCCCAGCCAGATCAGCACGAAGGGGAAGGCGCGGCGTACGTAGCGGGCCATGATGAATGCCAACTGGGGCTGGCGCACCAGGCTGTAGGAGAGGGTCAGCCACAGGCCGATGGCGGCATAGCATACAGCCAGAATAATGCCGAGCCGGGGCAGGGTGGTGCTGGCAAACAGGGGAATGTAGATGGCCAGGTTGTTGCCGCCGTTGGCCAGGGTCACCGCCGATACTTTGTAGGTCTGGGGGTCGCGCAGGGTGTGCCACAGGGAGGTCTGCCGCACTTTGCGGTAGTGGGGGTTGGTGGGGTTGGCGATCGACACGTCTACCGTTTCGTCTTCGTCCATAGTTTGGCGGCTGAGCAGGGCGTTGACACCAATGGCGATGGGCAAGAAGCCCAGCAGGCCAATCCACATGTCCCTCATCGCCCTTGGCCTGCTGGTCGCCGCCTACCCCGCCCTGCCCGCCTGGGATGCGGCTTTTTTGCTGCGGCTGCACCGCTACGCCAGCCCAGCGCTGAATCGGGGCGTGGCGATCGCCACCGACCTGGGCACCTACTGGGGCGTGATGCCCGCCAGTGGGGGGCTGATTGCCCTGGCCCTGGTGCGGCGGCGCTGGCCCGTGGCGGCCTATCTGACCCTGGTGACGGGGGGCAGCGCGGTGCTGAACCTCAACGCCAAACTGCTCTGGCATCGGGTGCGACCCGCCCTGTGGGAGGGCATTCCGCCCCATGCCGACTTCAGCTTTCCCAGCGGCCACGCCACCTACTCGATGACCTTTGTGCTGGCCCTGGTGCTGATCAACTGGGACAGCCCCCGACGGCCCTGGCTGATCGGGCTGGGGGGCCTGTTTGCCCTGGCCATTGGCGCGAGTCGGGTGTACCTGGGGGTGCATTTCCCCAGCGATGTTGTGGGGGGCTGGCTGCTGGCGATCGCCTGGGCGGTGGGCCTGCACCAGGCCATGTTTCGCTGGTGGCCGCTGCGGGTTGCGGCCCAGGCCGACTTGCCAACCCCATCGCGGGACTGACCCACCCTCGACTGCCTGCGTAGAATTGAAGTTGAAAACACTTGTAATTTTTTCTCAATCATGAGAGGCTGCTAGGCAAAGAGCGGTATTCCGATTGGGATACCGTTCTTTTGTTTTGAGGCTCCTTGGGCGATCGCGCCAGGGGCTAATACCGAGTCCGCCTTGGCTACCCCCGATTAGCTGGGGGCAAGCAACCGTTTGCCCCTACAGATTGCCCCCTTGGGTGTCGAGGGTATGGGATTTGGATTTGGTATAACCCAGGGCCACTCGGTCTCTGGGAGAGATGACCGACTGACGTTTCACAATAAAAATCATCATGACTAGACCTAAGGAGGACTGGAGAGATTATCCGGATCAGCAACTGCCGGATGAAGACGCGGTCTACCACCAGCAGGGCTGGACGGCCCTGTTCACCCAAGAAGACTGGTGGGCCAACTGGCTGGGGGCGGGCTTTGTTTTGGTCGCCCTGTTTGGCTGGGTGACCTCTGTCCCCGGCATTGGCCGCTGGACAACGAACCCCTTTGAGGCCATTCCTCTGGAGACCATTCCGGGGTTAATCGGGTTGTTGATCGGGCTGGGATTGGTGACCGGATTGGCGGTCGCCACCACTGGCGAAAGCGTCAAGCGCTACTGGGGTTGCGTCCGTGCAGGGGAGTGCCCGCCCGCACCAGGGGGTGATCGTCGCTCAGCTCGGCCCCCAGGTAGAGGCCCTCCTTCAGGTCGGGCTGGCCCGAGGTCAACTCACCCCCCACCGGAAAGTAGCCCCGCCAGGCGCGGCCCCCTTTTGCCATGGCAATGGAGAGCTTGGTCTCCAAAGGCTGGGCAAAGAATTCCCGGCTGAGTGTTTCAAGCCGCTGCTGCACCCCCTCGTCTACCCCGTGGCCGGTGATGTAAAAAAAGCCGTGCTGACGACAGGCCTGTCCCAGCTGTTCGGCCACCGCTGCCGTATTCTCGGCCTCAGTGAGTAGTGGAGCAATATTGATTACAGGGATGGTCTGGGGCATGGGTGCTCCTTTTAGCGTCCTAAGTTGATGGGGTAGGGGGTGGGAGGGTAAGGGGTAGGGGGTAGGGGGTGGCAGTCTCGATCTGCCGTAGGGTGGGCTCCGCCCACCGGCCTTAGCGCAGTGACATGCGTCGTGGGATGGGTCATTGTCCGGTGTCCATGGGCGGCGCGTTGGGCTTTGTCACAACACCCTCTGTAGCATCGGTTTACTGGGGCTTACTGGGGCTGCCTAACATTCTGACTCCTAATATAGGAATATGTTTTGCCTGGCGCTTGCGATCGCACCAGAGCAAAATTGTTGCCGCAGAAACAATTGTTGCAAAGCCTTACATTGAAACTCAGAAATGGAAGTTAAAGGCCAATTAAATTGTTGTCACAAAAACAATTAAGCCAAATTTTTGAACGTTTTTTGTAGCTCCAAAAACAATTGCTATTCCTAAATTTTTCGTAACAAAATGGGATCTTAATTTGATCTGAGCCCATTGTCAAATAATGTGAGCCCGGTACCCTCACCATTGTCAGTTAATGTGAGCCCCAAATCGCACCGTTTGCGAGCATGGGCGATCCCGTTTGCGAGCCGCTACACCTACCTGGTGGCCGATCGCCAGACCCGCCAGGCCGCCCTGGTGGATTCGGTGCTGGAAAAGGGCGATCGCGACCTCCAGATCCTCAACGATTTGGGCCTGACCTTGCGCTACTGCCTGGAGACCCACATCCACGCCGACCACATCACCGGGGCGGGCAAACTCCGCCAGCAGACCGGCTGCCAGGTGCTGGTGCCCCAAAACGCCGCCCGCTCCGCTGATCACAGCCTGGCCAATGGCGAAACTCTGAGTTTGGGTACGGTGCGCATTGAGGCGATCGCCACCCCCGGCCACACCAGCGGCCACCTGGCCTACCTGGTCAACGGCACCCACCTGCTGAGTGGCGACGCGCTGCTGATTCGCGGCTGCGGTCGCACCGACCTGCAAGGGGGCAATGCGGGCACCCTCTACGACACCGTTACCCAGCGGCTATTTACTCTGCCCGACGACACCTGGGTCTACCCTGCCCACGACTACCAGGGCCGCACCGTCTCCACCATCGGCGAAGAAAAGCGGCTCAACCCCCGCTTCAGCGACCGCAGCCGCGACCAGTTCATCACCCTGATGGCCCACCTGGGCCTGAGCTACCCCAAAAAGATGAACCAGGCCGTACCCGCCAACGAGTACTGCGGCGACTTCATCCCCCCCATTGAGGGGGAACCAGCGGCGGCACTGCCCACAGAACAGGAGCAAACAGAGCAGAACGTGGCCGCCAATGCGGAGATTTTCGAGAGCTACTTTGCCATGTATATCTGAATGTGAGGGGGTGGTTGGGTAGGGGTAGGGAGTGGATGGCTGTTTCACATCGTCGGTTGGGAGTCTGGGGTGAGGATTAACCCGCGATAGACGTGCTCGATCGCAAAACTCAAACCAATGCTTTGCAGCTCAATGGTGTCGCCGGGTTGATAGTTGATGATCACCCAATCGTCGGCTTCGGTTTTGTGGTAGAGATCCATCTCAATTTTGGTAGAGCTGACCAGCAAATAATCTTGCAAGACTGGGTTTTGGCGATACAGCCTGAACTTGCCCCCCCTGTCGTAGGCTTCAGTGCCTTCTGACAACACTTCAACGACCAGGCAGGGGTAGGTGATGTACTGGGGCGTTGTCCTGTCGCGCTCGTCACAGGTAACGCTGGCATCGGGATAGGTGTAGTTCTGGGCTTCAGCAATCTTGACCTTGATGTCAGAGTTGCCGGTGATACAGTCGCTGCCCTCTAGATGGGTGTCAAACAGGGTGGTTAGCCGAATGGCAATGCGACCATGATTCACACTGCCACCGCTCATGGCATAGACTTCACCGTCGATATACTCATACTTTTCTGGCCGGGTTTCTTCCCAAACCAGATATTGCTCGGGGGTGAGGCGAGGCGCGTTGTCGTTGACGGCAATCATACAGCTAGGCCAGGAAAATGCCTGAAGGACTCAAAACAGGCACAGCCCTGTGGGCCAGCCTTTTAACCCGATTCTAACAACCACCCCCCCACCATTGCCGCTACACCCCTCACCCCTTACTCCCCACCCCCCTACCCCCTTACCCCCAACAACCGCCGAGCAAAACCACGCCTCGGGGCAGCGACAGTACCACCCGTGCGGCGCAGCCCGTTGGCTACGGTGTCGCCCAACCACTGAATTAGCTGCACCATGGCAATCAGAATCACCACGGTGAACAGCATCACCCGCGTATCAAAGCGCTGAAAGCCGTAGCGAATGGCCAGATCGCCCAGCCCGCCGCCGCCGACTACCCCCGCCATGGCTGAGTTGCCAATCAGGCTGATCACCATCAGGGTGAGGCCCAGCACCAGGGCGGGCAGCGACTCTGGAATCAGCACCTTGCGGACGATGTCCCAGTAACTACAGCCCATGGCTTCAGCGGCTTCGATCAGCCCCCGATCAACCTCAAGCAGGGCGGTTTCGGCCACGCGGGCAAAGAAGGGCACAGCGGAGACCGTGAGGGGCACCAGGGCGGCGGTGCTGCCGATGGTGGTGCCGACAACCCATCGCGTCAGCGGCAGAATCGCCACCAGCAGAATGATAAAGGGCAGTGATCGCACCGCGTTGATCACCCAGCCCAGCCCCTGATTGACCAGCGGGTGGGGCAAAAAGCCCTTGGGGCCGGTGATCACCAGCAACAGCCCCAGGGGCAGGCCAAACACCGCTGCCAGCAGCGACGAAAGGCTGACCATGTAGAGGGTTTCAAGGGTTGCTGTCCACAAACTGTTGAGCAGTTGGCTGTCCATGGTGTACCTCGACGGCGATGTTGAGCTGGGTTAGCTGGTCGAGGGCGCGGTAGCGCTCCGGCCCCACCAGCTCGATCTGAAACTGCCCCACCGGCTGCTGACCTATGGTTTCGATGCTGCCATTGAGAATGTTGACCTCGACATCAAACTGGCGGGCCAGGGAGGTAATAAAAGGTTCATTGGCCACCTCGCCCCGAAAGGCCACGGTGGCGAGCAGGGCGTGGGGTCGGGGCTGGTAGTGCTTCAGGCGGGGAAAGAAATCCTGCGCCAGGCGGGAGCTGGGGCGGGCGGCCAGATCGACCACGCGACCCCGTTCCACCACTCTGCCCTGTTCTAAAACCGCGACGCGATCGCAGATGCGCTTCACCACCCCCATATCGTGGGTGATCAGCATGATGGTGAGGCCAATCTTCTGGTTCAGGTCCTTCAGCAGCGCCAGAATCGACTGGGTAGTCTGGGGGTCCAGGGCCGAAGTCGATTCGTCCGACAGCAGCACCTTGGGGTCGGCGGCCAGGGCGCGGGCAATGCCCACCCGCTGCTTTTGCCCCCCCGACAGCTGGGCCGGGTAGTGTCCCCCCTTGCCCTCCAGCCCCACCAGGGCCAGCAGTTCTTCCACCCGAGCTTTGCGGCGCAGGCGGCTGTAGCCCATCACCTCCAGGGGCATGGCGATGTTGTCGGCGGCGGTGCGCGAGCTGAGCAAATTGAAGTGCTGAAAGATCATGCCGATGCGCTGGCGGGCGCGCCGCAGGTCGCCCCCTGCCAGGGCCGTGATCTCTTGGCCATCGATAATTACCCGGCCCGAGGTGGGCGTTTCCAGCCGGTTGACACAGCGAATCAGGGTGCTTTTGCCAGCTCCGCTCTGGCCAATCACCCCAAAAATCTCCCCCGCCGGTATCTCTTCACTGAAGGTGTCGAGGGCCACAAAGGAGCCGTACACCTTGCGCAGGTCTTGAATAGTAATCATTGGGCTACCTTCAGGTGAGCAGGATCAAAATACCGGAATCACTGCCCCCTGGTACTTTTCTTCGATAAACTGGCGCACCTCGGGGGTGGTCAGCAGCCGGGCCAGGGTCTGAATTTGGGGATTGTTTTCCTGCCCGCCCAACACCACCAGCCCGTTGGCGTAGGGGTTGTTTTGGGGGCTTTCGAGGGCCAGGGCATCCTCGGCGGGGTTGAGGCCGACGGACAGGGCATAGTTGCCATTGACCACGCCAATATCGACATCCTCCAGGGCACGGGGCAGCTGGGCTGCCTCTAGCTCCACCAGCCGCAGGTTTTTGGGGTTGGCCTCGATGTCTTGCTTGGTGGCCCCCACCCCGGCACCGCCCCTGAGGGTGAGCAGGCCGTTGTCCTGGAGCAGCTTTAGCGATCGCCCCAGGTTGGTGGCATCGTTGGGCACCGATACCTGGGCACCGTCGGGCACATCGTTCAATACCGTCAGGCGATTGGAGTACAGCCCCAGCGGTTCTAGGTGCACCGCCTGCACAAAGGCCAGATCCAGCCCCCGCTGCTGGGCAAAGTCCTCCATGTAGGGCACGTGCTGGAAGTAGTTGGCCTCCAGCTGGCCGTCGTTGAGGGCCGTATTGGGCAGCACGTAGTCCGAAAATTCGACCACCTCCAGGGTGAGCCCCTCGCTGGCGGCCAGGTTATCGCGCACGTAGGCCAGAATTTCGCCGTGGGGCACTGGCGAAACACCTACCCGCAGGGTGCCGCCCCCAGTGCCGCCCCCAGTGCGGTCTCCGCAGCCCGCAAACAGGCTGGCGGTAAAAGAAGCAGTGGTGAAGAGAAAGAATCGACGTTTCATAGCGGTTCAGCGAAAAGTAGTAAGAGAAATGGATTGGGGAAAGGCCGCGATCGCCCCCCCGATAAACCCTCTAAACTCGCCCCCTAGGAGCCCCCTAAGCGCCATAAAACACTAGCGCCCGCACCTCAATGCTCTCTCGCGGCGGTGCCGTCAGGCCGGTGGTGGGGTCGGTGAAGGCAGTGTGGGCGGTGAATCGGGCCACCCCGCTGAGGGAAGAATCGAAGCACTTAAAGGCCAGGGCCTCGTGCCGCTCCATCTGCGGGAAATAAAACCACTGATGGGCCGGGTTGTAGGTGACGGCGTAGGTCTTGCCGACGCGATCGCGGTAGACCAGATCCCGCGTCACCAGGTCGGTGGGGTCGATGGTTTGGGCATGGCAGAGGGCCAGGGGCGATCGCACCACAGGTGCGCCAATCGGTCGCCACAGGTTGACAATGGCAAACCGCTGCCGCAGCAGGGCCGTGGCCGAAATGCCCAGGCGCTCCAATTCCAGCCGCGCCCGGCTGAAGCCAGAACTGGCCGTGAAGTCGTTGTGTACCCGCTCGACCGGGGGTTGCAGATCGCTGCGCCCCTGATCTGTTCGCCCCTGGCGCTGCCAAAAGCTGTGGCGCAGATTGTGGTCAAACACCACCACCGCCTGGGCTCCTGTCAACCCCCGCAACAGCCGCTCCACCTCAGGGTAGTAGCGCCGCTGCACCTCATCGTCATCGTAAAAATTGGCCACGGCACTGGGCTGCTGCACCAGCTGAAACCCCTCCCGATCTAACGACAGCGGCTCTGGCAGACAGCGGGCATCGTGGATGGGCAGGGCGTGATTTTCGTATTCGGCATTGTCTCGCCACACCCCCAGCGGCGGCTCAGTTACATAGAAAACCGGCTTTTTTACCCTAGGGCTGAGGTAGGCCAGATCCGCCGTAACCGTAGGCAGAGCAAGGGGTTGACTGAGAACAGAAGCGGCAGTAGACATGACAGCGAGGAGCGAGAAAATCTCGATAGCAGGGACATCTGAAGGGATGGACTCTCAGGTCAACCCAGCCAATCAGCCAGCCAGACCCGAGACATTAACCCTCACCCTGACACAGCCCCCTTCAGACACTTAGTAGACTGAATCACAATCGAAACAAGATTTAATTGTAGCTAGATCTAAATTCATTTATCCCTATTCCCTATGTCTTAATCTTTTACCCCCCACTCCCTACTCCCCACTCCCTACTCCCCACTCAAATCACCGCCTGCCTCAACTCCGGAAACACCTTCCCCACCTTGCCCAGCACATAGTCGCCGTAGGTGCCCTCAAACAGCCGCAGGCTGGCCCCGTCCCAGCGCTCGTGCCAGTCATCCTCTTGAGCACCCACCAGGGAGGCAATGGGCTCCACTCGGGCGGCAAAGTTTGGGTCAAAGAAAAAGGGGAAGGAGAGGCGACTGGTTGCCGAGGTATTCTTTACCCGGTGGGGAGTCGAGCGGTAGAGGCCGCCTGTGATGCGATCGAGCATGTCGCCGATGTTGCAGACAAAGGTATTGGCGATCGGCGGTGCCTCGATCCACTGTCCCTGGGATTTCACCTGCAAGCCCCCCAAATCATCCTGCTTAAGAATGGTGAGCAGGCCATAGTCGGTGTGCTCACCCACCCCCCACTGGTCGCTGGAGGCCTCGGCGGCGGGGTAATTGAAAATGCGAAACAAAATCAGCGGGTCATGGGTGTAGCGCCGGTCAAAATAGTCGGCCTCCAGGCCCAGGCTGAGGGCGATGCCCCGCATCACGGCGTGGCCCAACGCCGTCATCGCCGCCAGGTAGTCCAGCACCGTCGGTTGCAGCTCAGGGATTGTTTCGGGGAACAGGTTGCGTCCGTGCAGGGGAGTGCCCGCCCGCACCAGGGGGTGATCGTCGCTCAGCTCGGCCCCCAGGTAGAGGCCCTCCTTCAGGTCGGGCTGGCCCGAGGTCAACTCACCCCCCACCGGAAAGTAGCCCCGCCAGGCGCGGCCCCCTTTTGCCATGGCAATGGAGAGCTTGGTCTCCAAAGGCTGGGCAAAGAATTCCCGGCTGAGTGTTTCAAGCCGCTGCTGCACCCCCTCGTCTACCCCGTGGCCGGTGATGTAAAAAAAGCCGTGCTGACGACAGGCCTGTCCCAGCTGTTCGGCCACCGCTGCCGTATTCTCGGCCTCAGTGAGTAGTGGAGCAATATTGATTACAGGGATGGTCTGGGGCATGGGTGCTCCTTTTAGCGTCCTAAGTTGATGGGGTAGGGGGTGGGAGGGTAAGGGGTAGGGGGTAGGGGGTGGCAGTCTCGATCTGCCGTAGGGTGGGCTCCGCCCACCGGCCTTAGCGCAGTGACATGCGTCGTGGGATGGGTCATTGTCCGGTGTCCATGGGCGGCGCGTTGGGCTTTGTCACAACACCCTCTGTAGCATCGGTTTACTGGGGCTTACTGGGGCTGCCTAACATTCTGACTCCTAATATAGGAATATGTTTTGCCTGGCGCTTGCGATCGCACCAGAGCAAAATTGTTGCCGCAGAAACAATTGTTGCAAAGCCTTACATTGAAACTCAGAAATGGAAGTTAAAGGCCAATTAAATTGTTGTCACAAAAACAATTAAGCCAAATTTTTGAACGTTTTTTGTAGCTCCAAAAACAATTGCTATTCCTAAATTTTTCGTAACAAAATGGGATCTTAATTTGCTATATAAGTGAATCAAGGTTGATGCGGAGAGCCTTTCTTGTCAAATGTCTGGCGAGTATTGGCTGCGCTCACTCCACAGTTTTACATGGTAGGTTTTGTCTGGCAGTCTTTGCTCAGGCTTCGCTAAATTTGTGGATCGGATTGGGCATTAAACCCGTGCCTGATTTTTGTGCGCTCTGCGATGTCAGAAAGCTGTGTTTATGAGCCTGCATCAACCGCTGTACCGAATAGCAATGACATTAGTCTTTAGGAGACCCAAGTTATGGCCTTTGATGCTTTTTCTAAGGTGGTTTCTCAAGCTGATAGCCGGGGTGCTTACCTTAGTGATGACCAGGTAGATGCGTTGATCAACCTGGTCAGAGACGGCAACAAGCGCATTGATGCGGTTAACCGCATTACCAGCAATTCATCGGCGATCGTGGCCAGCGCTGCCCGCGATCTATTTGCCGAGCAGCCACAGCTGACAGCCCCCGGCGGCAATGCCTATACCAACCGGCGCGCTGCCGCCTGCCTGCGCGATCTAGAAATTATTCTGCGCTACGTCACCTACGCCATTTTTGCTGGGGATGCCAGTGTTCTAGAAGATCGAGCCCTGAATGGCCTGCGCGAAACCTACGTGGCGCTGGGTACCCCTGGGGCGTCGGTCGCTGCTGGCATTGAGAAGCTTAAAGAAGCTTCCATTCGGGTTGTAAGCGACACCGCCAATATCACCCAGGGCGATTGCAGCTCTCTCATTTCTGAGCTGTCTAGCTATTTTGACCGAGCCGCGGCAGCAGTGGCCTAGGTTTTGGCTGTTTCCACACTCTTTACTACCCTTTACTCATCTACGTTTGAGGTAATCTTTCCGATGTCAAAAACACCCTTAACCGAAGCCATCAACACTGCCGACTCCCAGGGGCGGTTCTTGAGCAGCGCTGAGTTTCAGGTGGCCTTTGGTCGCTTTCGCCAGGCTGAAAACACTCTGGCGGCGGCTAAAACCCTGGCTAGCAAAGCCGATAGCCTGGCTCAAGGGGCCGCCAACGCGGTCTACCAAAAGTTTCCCTACACCAACCAGCTCCAGGGGCCAAACTACGCTGCTGACGATCGCGGTAAAGCCAAGTGCGTGCGCGACATCGGCTACTATCTGCGGATCATCACCTACGGGTTAATTGTGGGCGGCACTGGCCCCATTGACGACTACCTGGTTGCCGGTCTGGCTGAAATTAACAGCGCTTTTGAGCTATCACCCAGCTGGTACGTAGAAGCTTTGAAGTACATCAAAGCCAACCACGGGCTCAGCGGCGATCCTGCGGTAGAAGTCAATTCCTACATTGACTACGTGATCAACGCCCTCAGCTAGGGCACTCCATCGGGCTGCCGACTCCTAACGGCGGTTCCGCTCTTTCTCAGTGAAATGCGTCAAACGATCGCTTGTGTAGCGCTGGCCCTGGTTGCCGTCTTGTAGGAGGGCAGTAGCCAGCGTCAGCCGCTACACAGGTGATTTTTTATGGGCAGAAAATAAATTGCGATGGCAGAACGAAGGGGTAGGGGGTGAGGGGTAGGGGGTAGGGAATGGTAGGGTAACAACTTTGAACTTTGAATTTTGAATTCTCCACCTCTCATACGAAATCCTGGCTGGCCATACCCGATTGGATTAGGGCAAACAACCGTTTGCCCCTACAGGTTTACCTGCTGGATATCGGGGGCATGGAATTCGGATTTGGTATCATCTCTCCACGCCATCACTTCCCACCCCCCACCCCCCACCCCTCTCCCTTTTCACCCAATCCCCAACGCCGCCTTAATTACCCCCAGCTCCCGGCTGCGCCGCAGCCAGCGCAGCCAGCGCAGCCACTGCCGACCGGGGGCATCGAAGCAGGTAAAAATGTCGCCGTAGGCGATGCTGGTTTTTTTGTGGTGGAGCCAGTGCTGTTCGGGGGTGACGATGCCGATGAGTTCGGGAGCATGTCAGGTTTGCAAGGTCGGCTGAAACAGGTGAGGATGCAAGTGTTGACCTAAAGGCCTAACTGATGACCCCTGAGAAAGCCACCCAACTCAAAACTCATCTCGCAGCAATCGCTCAATTGCTCTACGAGGAGAGCGATCCGGCTGACATGCAGACTCTAGAGGGCATTGAGATGACCGTGCGTGAGCAAATTCAGGCGCATGTCAGCCCAGAACTCGGCCATTTTTTATCCGCACGGTTAGCGGCACAGCAGCCGGACGCACACGACAGTTGAAAAGTACCTTGGGCCAGTTGAGCGTCACTACTCGTCAAGCGGAACGGCTTGCGGTGCCTGCCCATCGCCAGTTAAGCCCTCATTTAGAAAACTGTTGCCTGCGTGTGAGTGCAAATGTTTCTTACGAACAAGCCGCCCAAGATGTCGCCTATTTGACGGGCATCAACAGGCTTCATGCTTTTGATGTCTTGTATAGCCTTAATAACCTTGTACTCATCAGCAGAAGCAAGTACGTGGTCAATAGGCCGACCTATATTGTGCTTGAATAGGCGAAAAAGGCTTAGATCTTGAATATCTAAAGCCTCTTTAAAGGATAAAATAGTGCCTATTTCGTCCAGGCATACTACGAACTCTGGGGATATGGTTTGCGATAGGACTTTTGCAGGCAAATCAGATAATTGCTCCTGATGCATGCAGGCAAGCAGGAACTTCTTAAAGTTTTTATAACCAAGTGGACTGCGATCGCCATCCTCAAGTTTGACAAATAGTGAATAAACACCCCGACAAATGACAATTAGATCACCATCCTGAAGCTGTTGAGACTTACGCACTACACCATTGATGGCCAGGCCATTCATACTTGGTTTTCCCTGCTCATTGCCATCGGCAATCCAGCAGGTTTCACCTATAGCCTGAATGACGGCATGGTGGCGAGAAACCCCCTTATACTGCAGAACAATATCGTTGCTATTATGGCGACCAATGGTTAGCTTTTCCTTTTCCAGGGGAAAAATCCGAATCGTATTACTATCGCAAACGATCAATGCATGCCTACTGGGCTTGCCAATTCTAGAGTAGTATTCTAATTCCTGAATACTACTTTGGTTAGATGCAACGACTTCACAGGCATTTCCATCAACTACTTCCGTTGAAGTTTTTTCCATTTTTAAGCTTTGTAACATCGCATCAATGTAAAAAATGTATCACCAATGTGCTCAGGATATTGGCTCAGGGGCGGTTGAATCGGCTATCAAGCAAATCAGCCGCAGAGTCAAAATCTCAGGGGCCCAGTGGAATGAGGACAATGTTCCCCAGGTGCTGGCCCATCGTTGTGCTTATCTCAATGGAGCCATTGGGTTACAAAGGTGACATGCTCCCGATGAGTTCTAGCCCCTGCCGGAGCCAGGCCGGGGTTTGCCAGCCGAGGGCGGTGGTGTGTCGCCACCACACGTGAGCCTGGCCCAGGCTCAGCCCCAGGGCCACCCCCCAGGGCGAGAGGGGCAGCAGCAACAGCCCCAACACTATATAAGGAATGGCTCCCAGGAGGCCATCGAGCAGCACGGTGGCGGTGGGGCTGAGCACGGCGTAGTGGCGGAAGGTTTGCTGCCCGGCGTGGTGAGTGCTGAGGTGCAGCTTGCCGAAGACGTGTTCGGGGATGTGGTAGCAGAAGGTGGAGAGGAAATCGCCGAAAAACAGAATGGCCACGGCTGCGGTGAGAAGGGTCATATCAGATGCCAGCTCCGTCAAAGAACGCTTCGATCAGGTCGTTGGACTGAGCCAGGGGTAGGGTTGTAGCGGGATCTGCGGTTCGCAGAGTCGCTAGCTGAGCTTCTAGAGACTGAAGCCGGACAAACAGCGATCGCAGCACCTGAGCTTCCAGGTCGGGCTGCCAGTCGGCGGGGGTGGGGGAGGCCGAGACAATCGGCCCCAGGTTGCGCCCCGGCACCCCCACCACGGCGGCGGCCCTGGGGGCGCTGCGCAGGACGATCGCCCCCGCCCCAATGCGGGCATAGTCGCCGATGTGGATGTTGCCCAGCACCTTGGCCCCCGGCCCCACCACCACCCCCTGGCCCAGGGTGGGGTGGCGCTTGCCCCGCTCTTTGCCGGTGCCGCCCAGGGTCACCTCCTGGTGGATGACGCTGCCCTGGCCGACGATCGCCGTCTCGCCGATCACCACGCCATAGCCGTGGCGAATCACCACCCCAGCGCCAATCTGGGCACCGGGGTGGATTTCGGTGCCGGTGACAAAGCGCCCCAGGTGAGACAGCAGTCGCGGCACCAGGGGAACCTGCCGCTGGTGTAGGGTGTGGGCCACCCGGTGAAGGCCGAGGGCCAGCCAGCCGGGGGCAAACAGGGCCGCCCGCGATCGCTCTGGCGGGGTAACCCTAGGGTCGTCTGGGGCAGGCCAACAGCGCCCGGGGGAATGGGAATTGCTGGAGACAGGGGAACGGTCAGATGCGAGCCCGCAGTCAGGGGCGGGGCGGTAAGACTCGGGAGAATTCGCCATTGTGTTTTGGGCGTGAAGGGCAGAACAGACAAGACAGCACAGCCGTTGAAAACAAACAATTTGTACGTCAGAAGTGATTCAAAAACAATTACGAGCGTATTGAAATTGTGGCATACTTTTCCCAGCATATACCGGTAAGTCGGTAGGATTTTAGGTGTATAACCTGATCGTCAGGGAAGGGGTTGAGCTATCGGTGGTTAGTCTTGGTTTGGTAGAGGGCATGGGCAGCCTGGAATTGTCTGCTTGGGTGCTGCTGGTGTTGACCGGAGTCTTTTTCCTCACCAGTGCGGTCAGCATGGTGACCGGCAGCACCTCGCTGATCACGGTGCCCGCGCTGATGCAGACGGGGGTAGAGCCCCAGGTGGCGATCGCCACCAACATGGCCGCCCTCACCCTGATGAGCGTGGGGGCCACAATCCCCTTTGTGGGCCAGAGCAAGCTGGATCTGCGCCGCGCCCCTGGGCTGATTGCCCTCACCCTGGTGGGTTCTGCTCTGGGGGCGCTGCTGCTGCGGTGGCTGCCCGACAGCGCCCTATCGCCCTTCATTGCGGCGTCGATGCTGGTGGTGGTGGGGGTGTCGCTGGGGTTGGGCAATCGCGGCCTACAGCCCAGCCCCAAGCCCCTGTCTCCCCTCTGGAATGTGGCCGGGTACCTGGCCACCTTTTTTTTGGCCATCTACGGCGGGCTGTTCAGCGGTGGCTACATCACCCTGCTGACGGCGACCTTCGTGGGCTGCTTTGGCCACACCTTCGTGGAGGCGATCGCCACCAGCAAACTGGTCAACATCTTCTCGTCTCTGATTGCCACGGTGATCTTTTTCTCCCTGGGACTGGTCAACGTCGGCCTCGGGCTGCTGCTGGGGGCGGCCATGTTCCTGGGTGCGTTTCTGGGCGGGCGGGTGGTGCTGCGCCTGCCCAACCGCTGGCTGCGCCGCATCTATGTCGTCACCGTCATTGCCCTGGCCCTAAATCTTCTGCTAAGACCATGATTGAGATCACTGTTCCCGGCTTCCGTCACCTACGCTTGGCGCATCTGGTGCTCGACTACAACGGCACCCTGGCCGTCGATGGCCATCTCCTTCCCCAGGTGGGTGAAAAACTGACCCAGCTCTCCCATGATCTACATATCTATGTGCTTACCGCCGATACCTTTGGGCTGGCCAAGACCGGGCTTGATGGCCTACCCCTCGACTTGACCATTGCCCCCGCCGAAGGTCAAGCCGAAACCAAGCTGGCCTTTGTGAGCGATCTGGGCACCGATCGGGTGGTCGCCATTGGCAATGGCCGCAACGATGCCCCCATGCTCAAAGCTGCCGCCCTGGGCATCGCCCTGGTGCAGCCCGAAGGGGGTGCGGTAGAAACCCTGGTGGCCGCCGATATCGTCTCCACCAGCATTCTCGATGCCCTCGATCTGCTCAGCCATCCAAAGCGAATCATCGCCACCCTGCGGGCCTAGGCCCAGCCAGCCCTGCCCTTAACATCTAACGATTTAACCCATCTAACTGATTAAAAAAATGACTCCTACGCCCGTGCTTGAGCCTAAAACCCAACCCGCCGCCTTAGATACCTCCCTCGCAGCACCAGAGATGCCCAAGTCAACCGGTGCCCTCCTGCGTCGCCTGTGGGGCGGCACCCTGGTAGTGGTGGGCTACCTGCTCTCCCCCCTCTGCTGGTGGAATGATTTAGTCATTAACCTGCCCCTGGCCCTGGGCTTTGGCTACCTGGTCAGCCGCCCCTGGCCCGATGCCCTGGTGCCGCTGACCGGCGTGGGCTACTGGCTGACCAACGTGGTCGGCTTTGTGCTGATGCAGCAGGGGGCCGTCACCGCCCTACAAAAAGAGGGGGAAGGTTCTAAAACGAACTCTCTCCGCAATGGGTTGATTACGTCTACTGTCTACACCGTGGCGATCGTGGTACTGGTGCAGTTCCACATTATCGAGATGCCGGATTTTCTCCAGGGCGATCTGTTGGCCAGCCTGACCACCGTGCTGCCTGACTGGATGATGGCTTGGATCTCGGCGTAGGGTGTGGGGAGTGGGGAGTGGGGAGCGTTTTTTTGTGTAGGGCATTGAAACGTGTGAACGTGGCAACGTGTAAACGTTCACACGTGCGAACGCTTAAATCTTGGAAACCCCTCTCTATCCCCCTCACCCCATGCCCCAGCCCACCCCCCACCCCCAACCCCCCACCCCCTACGGTCTACTACTCTCCCTCACCGCCCTCATCGCCCTCATCGCCCTTGGCCTGCTGGTCGCCGCCTACCCCGCCCTGCCCGCCTGGGATGCGGCTTTTTTGCTGCGGCTGCACCGCTACGCCAGCCCAGCGCTGAATCGGGGCGTGGCGATCGCCACCGACCTGGGCACCTACTGGGGCGTGATGCCCGCCAGTGGGGGGCTGATTGCCCTGGCCCTGGTGCGGCGGCGCTGGCCCGTGGCGGCCTATCTGACCCTGGTGACGGGGGGCAGCGCGGTGCTGAACCTCAACGCCAAACTGCTCTGGCATCGGGTGCGACCCGCCCTGTGGGAGGGCATTCCGCCCCATGCCGACTTCAGCTTTCCCAGCGGCCACGCCACCTACTCGATGACCTTTGTGCTGGCCCTGGTGCTGATCAACTGGGACAGCCCCCGACGGCCCTGGCTGATCGGGCTGGGGGGCCTGTTTGCCCTGGCCATTGGCGCGAGTCGGGTGTACCTGGGGGTGCATTTCCCCAGCGATGTTGTGGGGGGCTGGCTGCTGGCGATCGCCTGGGCGGTGGGCCTGCACCAGGCCATGTTTCGCTGGTGGCCGCTGCGGGTTGCGGCCCAGGCCGACTTGCCAACCCCATCGCGGGACTGACCCACCCTCGACTGCCTGCGTAGAATTGAAGTTGAAAACACTTGTAATTTTTTCTCAATCATGAGAGGCTGCTAGGCAAAGAGCGGTATTCCGATTGGGATACCGTTCTTTTGTTTTGAGGCTCCTTGGGCGATCGCGCCAGGGGCTAATACCGAGTCCGCCTTGGCTACCCCCGATTAGCTGGGGGCAAGCAACCGTTTGCCCCTACAGATTGCCCCCTTGGGTGTCGAGGGTATGGGATTTGGATTTGGTATAACCCAGGGCCACTCGGTCTCTGGGAGAGATGACCGACTGACGTTTCACAATAAAAATCATCATGACTAGACCTAAGGAGGACTGGAGAGATTATCCGGATCAGCAACTGCCGGATGAAGACGCGGTCTACCACCAGCAGGGCTGGACGGCCCTGTTCACCCAAGAAGACTGGTGGGCCAACTGGCTGGGGGCGGGCTTTGTTTTGGTCGCCCTGTTTGGCTGGGTGACCTCTGTCCCCGGCATTGGCCGCTGGACAACGAACCCCTTTGAGGCCATTCCTCTGGAGACCATTCCGGGGTTAATCGGGTTGTTGATCGGGCTGGGATTGGTGACCGGATTGGCGGTCGCCACCACTGGCGAAAGCGTCAAGCGCTACTGGGTTGCCTTCCCAGCCCTGTTTTTGTTGACCACCCTGGCCTACGTGCTGGGTCGCCAGGAAACCCTGAGCGGCTGGGGCGTGGACCAGGTGATCTGGGGCCTGGTGGTGGGCCTGGTGGTGAGTAACACCATTGGTACGCCCCAGTGGCTGCGCCCCGCCCTCAAGAGCGAGCTGTTCATCAAAACCGGCCTGGTGCTGCTGGGGGCCACGGTGTTGTTTAACCGCATTCTGGTGCTGGGCAGCTACGGGCTGGCCGTCGCCTGGATTGTGACGCCGATTGTGCTGTACTTCATGTACCTGCTGGGCACCCGCTATCTGCGGATTTCTAGCCGCGAACTGGTGACGGTGGTGGCGGCAACCACCTCGGTGTGCGGGGTGTCGGCGGCGATCGCCACCGGGGCTGCGGTGCGGGCCAAGCGCGAAGAAATCAGCTTTGCCATCTCGGTGTCGCTGATTTTCACCGCCCTGATGATTGTCGGTATGCCGATTTTAGCCGGTGTGCTGGGCCTGAATGAATTTGTGGCCGGAGCCTGGATCGGCGGCACCGTTGACGCCACTGGGGCGGTGGTGGCGTCGGCCTCCATTCTGGGCGAAAGTGCCACCGAGGTAGCCGCCATCATCAAAATGATCCAGAACGTGCTGATCGGCTTTTTGGCCTTCATCATTGCCATCATCTGGGTGACTAAGTTTGAGGCCCAGGAAACCGGTCGGCAGCCCTCTGCCCTGGAGATCTGGTACCGCTTTCCCAAGTTCATTCTGGGATTTGTCGGCGCATCGCTGCTGTTTTCCTTTGTGTTTATCCCCGGCCTGGGCCAGGACGCCACCGACGGCATTCTGTCGGTGGCCAATGGGTTCCGCAACTGGCTGTTTGCCCTCACCTTTACCGCCATTGGTCTGCAATCGAACTTTGTAGAAATGGCGCGCCTGGTGCGGGGCGGTTCGCCAGTGGTGCTGTACGTGGTGGGGCAAACCTTTAACGTCCTGCTGACCCTGCTGGTCGCCTGGATCATGTTCAGCGGCACGTTCTTCCCGCTGCCCAGCGTGTAGGTGGATGGGTGGGGAGTGGGGGGTGGATGGGTAGGGGGTGGGGGGTAGGTTTGGTGGTTGGATACAGGGGATAACGTTTTAGCACCCCACACCCCACACCCCACACCCCACACCCCACTCCCCTCACTCCCCACTCCTCACCCCCCACTTCCTACCCCTCACTCTCCAATCCCAATGCTCGCCGTCTCCTACCTCTCCCCTAACCTTCTTTGGCTGTATCGCGCTATTGGGGATTATCTGGGTCAGCACTTGGGCTGCTCGGTGGAGGTCATACAGGGGGAGCATGACCCGCTGGAGGATCCGGCTCTGGCAGGCGATCGCTGGGACTTACTCTTCATCTGCGGTCTGCCCCTAATGCGCTACGGGCAGAGCGCGCCCCACCAGCTGCGGCCCCTGGTGGCTCCGGTAATGGCCGGGGTTCGCTACGGCGGGCAGCCGGTGTACTTTTCGGATGTGGTGGTGCGGGCGGATAGTGCCCTGTACACCTGGGACGACCTGGCCCAAACGGTATTTTCCTACAACGATCGCGGCTCCCACAGCGGCTACAGCCGGATGGGCTACGAGCTGAGCCAGCGGGGGCAAAACTGGGGGTTCTTTCGGCAGCGGGTGGAGTCGGGAGGGCATGTGCGATCGCTGCAACACATCCTCACCGGGCAGGCCGACTGTGCGGCGATCGACAGCACCGTCCTCGACCAGGCCCTGCGAAACGATCCTGCCCTTGGCCAAAAGCTCCGCATTATCACTAGCCTCGGCCCTTCCCCCATGCCGCCCATCGCCGTTTCCCAACGGCTGGGCCAGGATGTGATCTCCACATTGCAGCAGGCCCTCCTCCAGCCCGACGCCGCGCTGCAACAGCAGCTTGCCCAGGCGGGGATTTTGCGGTTTGCAGCGGTGGACTGGGCTACCTATGGGCCGGTGTTGGCGATGTATGGGGAGAGTGAGGGGGTAGGGGGTGGGGAGTAGGGCGCAGACCAATGTGTCTGCCCTGATAGGGGTGGATAGGGGGAGTAGGGAGTAGGGGGTGAGGGTTTTTGGTTAGAGTGGAGGTGGGCATTTTGCACTGGGCGATTGTTGCGTACTGACTGTCCTATGACCCAAGAACTGGTGGAGCTGAGACATAGCCTTTTAGAAGGTCGCTACGACGACGCCCTGGTGCTGGTGGACGAGCTAGAAGGCATGGGTAAGCAAGCGATTCTGCGCAATATCGAGTCGTTTTTGGTGCGGCTGCTGGTGCATCTCATCAAAAATCAGGTCGAGCAGCGCCTTACCCACTCCTGGCTAGTGTCAATTTCTGACTCAATCTTGCAAATTAGTAAGCTGAACCTCAAAGACAACCAGACCAGCCACTACATTAAAGCTGATGACTGGGACACCTACCTGGAAGACGCCCTCGAAGAGGCTATCTTACCCGCCAGCCTGGAAACCTTTGAGGGCAAGCTCAAACCAAAGCAACTGGCCACCCGTATCGATCGCGCCACGCTGCTCACCACCGCCCTGGAACTCTTGCAGCTCACCTACACCACCCCCCGCAAAGCGCTACCCAATCGAATTAACGATGTTCTGGCCACACTGCCCGGTGGAGCGGAGTGGTTTGAGGAAGAGTGAGGGGGTGGGGAGTAGGGGGTAGGGGGTAGGGGGTGGGGAGTGGGGAGTGTCTGTATGCAACTCCAACCCCTGCAACCACCAACTAAACCTACCCCCCACCCCTTCACCCCCTACCCCTCACCCCTCCACTCCTCTCGCTCGCCACGCCAAAAACGCTTCCAGCGTCGGAAAGTAGCGGATCACCTCATCCAGGCCCAGGGGTCTACCCGAGCGGTAGCCGTCCCAGTAGGCGGAGTCGGTGCTGCGGGGCAGAAGACCGGCATCGCGATCGCGGCATCCCCGTTGAAACCATTCCTCTCGTCTAGAGTTGGTTTTCATAACAACCTCAATAAATTAAGAAGGCAGAAGGAGAACTTTGAATTCTGCCTTCTGATACCGAATCCGCCTTGGCTACCCCCGATTGGTCGGGGGCAAACAACCGTTTGCCCCTACAGGTTGACCCCTTGGGTACCGGGGGTAGGGAATTCGGATTTGATATACACCTCTTCCCTACCCCCTACTCCCCACCCCTTCTACCCCTCCATCTCCACCCGCTTGGAAAATCCCCAGGCAAACAGAGCAGCAATCACCCCCAGCACCGCCGACTGGGGCGGTACCATGGCCGGATGGATCACTTTGCAGAGCAACTGCAAGCCCACTCCCAACACCGCCAGGTAGGCGGCATCTTGCAGATAGACATACTCTTCCAAGCAGCGCACAAACAGCCCGGCCAGAAATCGCAGGGTAATGACGCCGATGGCGCAGCCGGTGATCACCAGCCAGAGCTGGTCGGAGAGGGCGATCGCTGTGGTCACGCTATCCAGAGAAAACGCCAAATCCGTCAGGGCAATCAGGCCAATCACCCGCATCAGCGAATTGCCAGAGGGGTCGGGTGTTGGCTCTGAGCCTGGGATGTCGCCCATGAGCTGGGGCCAGAAGTGCTTGCCCCCCAGCCACAGCAGATAGCCCGCCCCCAGCAGTTCAACCTGCCAAAAGTGCACCACCCAGGTGGCGGTGAACAGCAGCCCCACCCGCAGGGCAAAGGCGATCACCAGACCCCAGTTGAGTACCTGCTGGCGCTGGTGGGAGTCGTGAATGGGCTGGGCCAGAGCGGCCAAGACCACGGCGTTGTCGGCAGATAGCACAGTTTCCATGGCCACCAAGGCCAGCAGCATGGAAACTGTGTCTAGGGAAAGTTCAATTCCGGCCAAGGCCATAACTATCTCCAACGTAATGTCACTCTGCGATAGATAACCCCACCAGTTCGATACGACAGCGACAATGCGCTGCTGGCCAAGGTTTTAACCGTATGAGTTGATCTTACGAAGGAGCTTTTATAAGAGCAAATAGTCTTATTTTTAGAAGTAATAGATTTTGTTGATGAATGGGTGGAGGGGTAGGGGGTAGGGGGTGAATTTGGTTGTTGGTTGCAAAGGTTGTGAGGGATCACTCCCCACTCCCCACTCTCCACTCCCCACCCCTCACTCCCCACTCCCCCTACGCCATCGCCAGCCGCCTCGGCTGCTCCACCGCGTGGCAATAGACCGCTCGAAACAGCGCCTGCTGGGTGTGGCTGCCGCCGAGGCGATAGAGGTGGGGCAGCACCGGGCGCAGGTGGGCGATCGCCCGCTCCCAATCCCCCTGGGCGTGGGCTACCAGTCCCTGGGCGGCAGGTACCGCCAGCTTCAGCCAGAGGTGCTGATTGGGCTTAATCAGGCTGTGGCCGTAGCTGGCCATGTTGTCAATCAGGGTGCGGGCGGCATCGGTGTGGCCCGCACGGGCCAGGGCGTAGACGTAGTGCAAATCCTGGAAGGGGAGGGCCTGTTCGGCCAGCCGCAGTTGGAGGGGGCGGGCCAGCGATCGCCAGCGCGACCCGACCTCTACCCCAGCCAGCTCCAGCCGCAGCAGCAGCGAAATTGCCCCCACCTGGTCTTTGGGGGTGTGCTGGCGGGCGCGGCCCCACACATGGCTGTCGTAGAGCCTGAGCACCGCCGCCGTGTCACCCAGGGCCAGATAGCTCAGGGCCACGTGCCACCAGTTGTGGGTAAAGAGCATCGAGTTGCAGGTGTCCCAGGTGTCAGCGTAGGTCATCATCCAGTCCACGGCCTCCCGGTGGCGGCCCTGGGCATCGAGCACGTGGGCCACAGCGTGGTGTGCCCAGGGGTTGTGGCGGCGCAGCTCCGTCGCCCGCCGTCCCAGGGCCTCGGCCTGGGTGAACTGGTGGCACTGTTCCAGGCCAAAGGCCAACAGGCTGTCGTGCAAAGGAGTGTGGCAAGGGGTGGGCTGAGCGGCCAGCGCCACGTTCAAGAGCCCCTGGCTGTCGCCCCGGTAGAAATAGTGGTACTGGGCCTGCTGCACCGCCACCAGATCTTGGGGAAACTCCTCCACCAGAGCGGTGTGGCAAGCGATCGCCCGCTCGATCTGGCCCTGCCCCCAGGCGTGGATGCCGTAGATGTAGAGCTGCTCCCGGCGCGAGACCTCAGCCGCCCCAGTCAGGGCCTTTTTAAGGTGGGGTCTGGCGCTAACCCGACCCGCCCAGTTTTCTTGACTGAGGTAGTGGGCGGCGGCGTAGGCGTGGGTGATCGCACAGTCGGCATCGGCGGCGATCGCCTGGTGAATGGTAGTTTCGGCCTCGCAGCCGTAGGTGAGTGCCTGGTCAATGAACTGGTTAATGGCCGCTACGGCCTGGGGAGAGTCGGTGCTAACGCCAAGGCCCTGAGCATCGTGAATCATGGTTGAGGTGGCCGCCATTAGTATAGGTAGCTACCATCATCCTTAAATTTGATCAAATTTCAAGTAAATCAGGAAACAATTGCAGATATTTTTAGCATGGAATCAAAGCCGATCTTTTTGCTGAATGCTAACTCTGTTAAGCAGCCTTGCTAGACCTCGGGCGGTGTTTAGACAACCGCTGACTATTCAAACATGGCTCCGGTGAGCAGCATTGGGGCGGTAAAGACGTAGTAGATGATGCCAGCCCCCAAAAAGAGCACGGCCAGGCTAAAGAGCGCTACCCAGCGATCGCCGGGTTCGTAGGTGTCGGCATCGATGTCGCGGCGCACGCCGTAGTAGTGCTGGGTGGAGAGCAGCACCGTCAGCAGGCCAATCACCGCAAAGGCCAACCCCAGTTTCCAGGTCACCCCCGTCGAGGCCACCAGCGGCACCTGAAACATGCGCAGGCGCACAATCACCAGGCCAAAGCCAATCAGGGAAATGGCGCTACGCATCCAGGCCAGGTAGGTGCGCTCGTTGGCCAGGTGCTCACGAATGCGATCGGAGCGGCGCTTGACGTTGGTCTGGTCGGCAGGGGTGTTGCTGGTACGGCGATGGGTGATGGTGAGGTGCATAGGGGTAGGGGGTAGGGAGTGAAGCGGTAGTAGGGGTTTTACAATGGGGCTATCCTGTGTGTCGGGTGGCCCTATGTTGAATTCCTCGGATACGCGAGAACAGATTTATCGCTATGTTGAGCAGCTGTCCCAAGAGCGGTTGGCGGTGGTACTCGACTTTTTGTCGTATCTGGTGGAACGTGAAAATAGCGATGCCACAGCAGAGCTTTTGGCCATTCCTGGATTTGCGCCTGAGTTAAATGCGGCTGAACAGGAAGCCGAGGTTGACGAGCTGGTCGATTGGCGAGCTTTGCGTAGCGATGTATAGGGTCAGGCTGACCAACCGTGCCGCTAAGTTCTATCGGTCAGCTGATACTTCGCTGGCAAAGCGGTTAGCGAGAGCATTTGAGACGTTAGAGCAAAACCCTCGCCAACATCCAAATATCAAAGCTTTAAAGGGAGAGTTGGCTGGGCGCTACCGCTATCGAATAGGAGACTATCGGGTTGTCTACCGCATTGATGAACAGGCGGCAGAGGTCATCATCTTGCTGATCAAGCACCGTCGAGATGTTTACGAATAGGGGTGGCGGGCTTGCCTACAGGCCGGGAACCAGGGCGGCAAAGAGCTGGTGGCTGCCGCTGTCGATCAGAATATTGGCCCCCAGCCAGATCAGCACGAAGGGGAAGGCGCGGCGTACGTAGCGGGCCATGATGAATGCCAACTGGGGCTGGCGCACCAGGCTGTAGGAGAGGGTCAGCCACAGGCCGATGGCGGCATAGCATACAGCCAGAATAATGCCGAGCCGGGGCAGGGTGGTGCTGGCAAACAGGGGAATGTAGATGGCCAGGTTGTTGCCGCCGTTGGCCAGGGTCACCGCCGATACTTTGTAGGTCTGGGGGTCGCGCAGGGTGTGCCACAGGGAGGTCTGCCGCACTTTGCGGTAGTGGGGGTTGGTGGGGTTGGCGATCGACACGTCTACCGTTTCGTCTTCGTCCATAGTTTGGCGGCTGAGCAGGGCGTTGACACCAATGGCGATGGGCAAGAAGCCCAGCAGGCCAATCCACATGTGGTCGATCATCAGCCCGGCCAAAAAGCCCAGCAGGCTGATGGCAATCAACCCGGTAAAGCCAATGAACTCACCGACGACCACGTGGCGGGGCCGAAAGGTGCGGTTGGTTTTGCTGAAGAACATGGTCAGGTAGATGTTGTCGTCAAAGGTGGTGGCGGTGGCGGTGGCCGCTCCGAGCATGACGGTCGGTACAATCCAATCCATGGGTAACCCCTAAAGGAAGAACACCCTAAATTTACGGGGGGTAGAAATTAAGAGCAAACGCTCTTTTTTGTGAAAACGATAAATTGCGGTTATGGATGCTGCGAAAAGGCTGAAACCCTTATATAGCAACAGTTTTATTGCAGCGTTTTTGTCAGTTGACAGTTGCCAAGCAGATTATTTTTAGGCACAAATTGTCAGGTTTTCAGTGTGATATAGCTTGTGATATAGCTACTTAGTAACGCGCAAAAGCTGACCAGAAATATTGTCTTGGCCGCTTAAGACACGATGAATTTGAGTAGTATAGACATCCCAATCCAAGTTTTTAGAGCACACAACAATTCCTGGGCACTGGTCTGTTAGGCGTTGATAGGTAGAATGACTGTAGTGTAACTACTTCAGCATGATGGATTGTCCTTACTGCCAAAGCCAACAAGTCGTGAAAAACGGGCGAGAGTCGCTTTCGGACGGCACTGTGCTTCAGCGCTATCGCTGTAAGGGTTGCAGCAAGTGCTTTAACGACCGAACCGGCACCCCGATGGCTCGCCTGCGCACCCCGAGTTCAGTGGTTGCGACCGCCCTCAATGGTCGCAGCGAAGGCCTGGGAGTGAGAGCAACCGGTCGCTTGTTTGGGGCGTCGCACTCTACCATTTTGCGGTGGGAAGAGCGCTTAGCCCGTCAAGCGGATGCCTGGTCACCGCCGGCCCCAGGTGGTCGAGAGGTAACGCTGGAAGGCGATGAAGTCTACACTCGCGTGGGCGAGAACCGTCCCCCCCAGTAGCGCCCAAGGGTGGACGATTCACTTTATTGAGCGCCAGAGCCGCTACTGGGTCTCAGCGATGGCCGGGCACAAAGACGAACTGCTGTTTCAACGGGGAACCCAACAGGCCTGGCAGTGGGCCAAACGCTGCCCGTTCATTCGCTGGTTTACCGATGGAGAACACCGCTATGCTAAAGCACTGTGGGACTTGGCTAGCGTCTATTTGGCCCTGAGGGAGTGTCCCAGTCGGTATCGCACCCGAAAAGTCTGGCGGTATGGCCTGGAAGTCGCCATGAAAGTGAAAGGTGAAGTGAACCCTTAGATTCGGACAGTAGATCAAGGGAATTAAGAGATCTACTCTTTTATATCATGCTTTTTCTTTTGTTGTTCATTCCATTTTTGTTCGTATTCTTCAGGTGTTAGATAACTTAGAGAGGAATGGATTCTTTTCTTCATATACACATCCTCCAAGAAGTGTTCGATCTGTTGATACGCCTCTGTAAAGTTTCGATATTCCGATAGATCAACTTCCTCCTCTTTTATGGTTCTCATTAATCGTTCGGCATAGCCGTTCTGCCAAGCTTGTCCGACTTCTGCCATGCTAATTTGGACTCCCTTCTCTTGAGCCTTCGGCTCAATCTGGTAGCCCTGCTGCCTCAGCGCGACGGCCAGTTCATTCTGGTAGATCTGGCCGAGGAGCTTTTGGTTGGCGATCGCCCCCTCATTGCTCAAACTAAACCACCGCCCATCCTCCAGCTGCGTCGCATTCATCACCACACAATGGCTATGCAACTGCGGCTCCGCCTCCCGGCTGGTGGAATGAGTGAACACCGCTGCGGCGATATTCCCTGTCGTCACCTTGGTTCTCCCTGCTTCTGTCGAAATTCGAGTTTGGGCATAGCGCTCTTCCAACACCGACAGCGCCTTCGCGACCGCCTGATGATGGACCGCCAACACCCGCTCATCCTGCTGCACCAGGGCTGCGATGCTGACGCTCTTGGGGGCACTAAAGGTAAAGTCTGTTGCCGCCCGCCGCTTTTCTGGATCGACCACCTTCCCCATCAGCGATCGCCCGTCCGGAGCCTGCCCAGAAAGCATCTGGCTGAATTCCTGCTGATTGACAATCCCAGCCAACCCCAACGACGCAGCCCCTTTCCCCACCCACTTTGTCGGATGAGCCGCTTCTTCTGCCGAGTAATAGTCCTCGTGGGTGTAGTAGGTCTCCGCTTGAGCGGCGGAGAGGTTGCTCGTGGAAAGCATGGAGAAGCTGGGTTAAAAATATGACGCCACCCTGAGGCGAGAGCGGCAGCGTCTTCAAAAACGGTAGAAACCCTGGGGGGAGGGCCGTTGCCCGGTTTTTGCCAAAACCCTGGCGTACTGTGTAGCCTTTCCGCGAAGCCCCTCAGAGGGGGCGTAGCACTGAGAACATGACCTGATCTAGCTAACATTGTATAACCATTTTTCGAGCATTTCTGGCTTAAAAGTAAATTTAATTAACCTTTTGAATCCTTTGAGGTTAGATAGCCCTATGGTGAAGGAGTAGCGTTCTAGGTTTCACAATGAAACTTTCTGCAGTTATCCCCCCTATGGTTCAGTTAGCCGCTGATCTAGGCTCGTCGGCCTCCAAGCTGTTCTACCAGGTCCAATTAGATCAATGCGCTCCGATTTGGATGGGAGCGGAAGTGGCAGATGGGTTATCTTCAGTCGTTCTATCCGGGGTGAGTACCGCTGGTCGTCCTCAAGACATGGCTTGGTTAGAGTTGGATAATGATGTAGTAATGGTGGGTGAAGCGGCTAAAGCGTTCTTGGAGATGAATAGCCTGTCCGCTAAAAAGTATGAGCAGGCGGTTTATAAACTGGCGGCAGCGTTGGGGGTGGGTCTCAAGGTCTCAGGCGGGTCGTGTGGGTGAGACCCGAGCATCCCTACACCGCGGTTAGCCCGCTAGCCGAGGTGCATGCCAACCATAACGAGGCTCACAATGCCGCCCTGAGGCGGCGATGCAGCGCTTATCGTCGGCGTCAAAACCTCTATGCTAAGACTCGTGATGGATTGCAACGAACCTTGGATGTTCAGCGGATCCTCCACAACTGGGTCAGGCCACACTGGGGACTGGGCAAACGGACGACTCCGGCCATGGCGATCGGCTTGTGTAGTCGCTTGCTATCCACCCAGGAACTTCTCTGCCTGAGAGGGTTTCAATGTATCTCCTCTTAACAGACCAGTGCCCAATTCCTGCATGGGCAGAAGACTGATTGTGGAGTTTAATAAAGTCTCGCCGATTTTGAGTAATGACGGCCCGATCTTGACTGATTGCAAACTGCAAAACCTCCTCATCTGGAATGCGTCGATTGGCTTGCCCGGCCTCTTGCACGGTGAGAATGTCGTAGCCCTAGGCTCTTAACCGTTGAGCTACCGGAAACGGAAACTGTTCGTCAGCATAAAGTCGTATCACCCTTAGGCGGCCTCGTTCTCACGGATGGCAGCCTCGATTTCAGACCGATAGATGTCGACATAGTGCCAGGCATTGGCTAAGTCAATGGCTGTAAGCTGGGGGTAGGCTTCCAAAATTTTGGCGTCGGTAGCCCCTAAGCGGCGATACTGCACCAGATCCCAAACGGGAATGCGGGTACCGGCAATGCAGGCATCGCCGCCGACAATGCCAGGTGCTTTTTCGATGCCGGCCAGGTGTTGCTGAGGCTTTGTACTAAAAGCTGCACCGCTTCGGCTTTTTCGGCAGGGGTTAGGGCGAGAAGATGGGCTTGCAATTCTTGGAGGGTCATGGCTTGGGCCTGATCGCTCTATGGGCGCAGGTGCTTTGCGGGCAACGCTATGAGTTTACGATACCTTTCTAACCGACAAGCTTGCTACCGTCCGTTGCGGCGGGGTGTTTGTCCTCAGCAACAGCTTTACCTCTCAATGCGTTCAAGTTCTTCACGAACTACTTTTCGTAGGGTTTCCTCAAGGGGTTGGCGAATAGTCTGAATATGTTGACGCAAGGCTTCATTAATCAAGGTTTGATAGTTTCCCCCGCCTGCACTATGAACCTGCTCACGAAACCACGCCAGGATGTCATCATCAAGCCGGATCGTGATACGCGTTTTGCCTGATGGTGTCGGGTCAACCGCGCCTCGCTTTCCCTGCCTAAAATCGTATTCGGTTTCCATAGTTATCCTTCCTCGTATTGCTGCCGCTCTTGCCTGCTTGCTTTGCGGGCTGAGATGACCCGAATCGCTTCGCCTCGCAGGGTGTAGACCACTACCAGAACCCGACCGAACCCATCTAATCCGATCGTGACGAACCGCTCTTCGTCAAATCGCTCGTCTGGAATGGTAAGGGCTAGGTCGTCGGAGAAAACGGCTACAGCATCAGCAAAGTCAATACCATGCTTACGCAGGTTGGCCGTGGCCTTATCCCTATTCCACTGGTAGACCATCTCAATTATAGTATGTACACTCGTGCATACTGTCAGGGATAGGCTCAACTATAGCTTCACAGCTTCCTCTTACCATCTCCAGAAACCGGGTTTTATCTGGCTTACAGGTCAACGAAGCTTCAGCAAGAACAGACTAACGTTCCCAATCACCCGCCGCAGACAACCCTGAACGCTCTTAGATAACCTATTAACGGTCGGGTGCATTGGGGTGTACGCCCAGCATGGGCGTGAACTAATGGGGTGAAAGTCCCCTGTGGGAGAACCAGCCATCCAAATGCTCGCAAGTCATAGGAGCCGAGAGATGGACAACCACTAGCTAAAGGCAAGGGCGTTTCCGCGAGGGAGGGTCTGGAGGAAGCCAGCGGCAAAGGTGCGAGCCGACGAACAGAAACGTCATAGAAGGCCGAGTTTCTGGGGCGAGTTGGCACAACACAACGAAGCCTTTTGGTTCAGGGGATACGGTAAATGACGCGGTTGCGCATCGACAGTTCACGGTCTTATCTGGGGAGGTCTGCCCTTTTGGCAGTCCTTGAGGCTAGGGGAGTCTGATTGAGGTCTGGCCGGAAACGGCCGGGTAGCCACAGAACCCTAAGGCATTGAGGACGGCCCAACGATTGGCAACAAACGTTGAAGGGGGCAGAAGTCAGCCGAGGTCATAGTAGTCAAACGCTGGCCTGTAATGGGCCAGATAGGGCGAAGGGCCGAACTTAACCAAGAAAGGAGGAGCCATGACAAACTCAGCCGTTTTGATGAACCCGAATGGGGGAGAAGCGGACTGGCGTAGACCCATGCAGCCAGCCTTAGAGACGAATTTGATGGAGCGAGTCCTCGACTCAGAGAACCTGCACCGAGCGTGGAAGCAAGTGAAGTCCAATCAAGGTGCCCCCGGCATAGACGGGATGGTGCTGGACGACTTTGCGGCCTACGCCCGACTTCACTGGGGAGAGATTCGCCAAACCTTACGAGATGGACGCTACCGCCCTGCTCCGGTGCGACGGGTCGTCATCCCCAAGCCAGGGGGCAAGGGAGAGCGGCTGTTGGGAGTTCCAACAGTCCTAGACCGGGTGATCCAGCAAGCCATCTCACAGGTGCTGACGCCACTGTTTGAGCCGGAGTTTTCCGAGTTCAGCTTTGGGTGTCGTCCCAACCGCAGTGCCCACGGCGCGATTAAACAGGTGAAGGCATACGTCAAGGAAGGCTATCGGGTGGTGGTGGATTTGGACTTGGAAAAGTTCTTTGACACCGTAAACCACGATGTCCTAATGGCAAGAGTCGCCCGCAAAGTGCGGGATAAGACCCTGCTAGCCTTGATAGGCCGATACCTGCGAGCCGGGGTCATGGTCGAGGGGGTAGTACAGGCCCCAGAGTGGGGGACACCGCAAGGGTCGCCCCTGTCGCCGCTGCTCGCCAACATCCTGTTGGATGACCTCGACCAAGAGTTGGAACGCCGGGGCCACCGCTTTACCCGCTATGTGGACGATGTGGTCATTTTGGGTAAAAGCGAAAGGAAAAAAAGTCGTGCTGGATATTCCAGATCAAGATCGGCGAGAGCACCAGCAGGAGCAGCCCCAGGGCCAGGTAGAGGCGGCGATCGCGCAGCAGCGACCGCCGCGTTTTGTCGCTCACCACCAGGGCAAAAAAGCCCAGCCCCACGAAGAGCGCATTGTACTTGCACAGGCCGGCCAGGCCCAGAAATAGAGCGGCACCGTATAGGTCTCTGCCGCTCCCAGCCGGATTGGTTACTGCTTCATCCACGTAGCGCACAAACAAAAAGCTGCTGATCACCGCAAAGGTGACCAGCCAGTGGTCGTGCCAGGCCAGGCCCAGGTACCAGAAAAACAGCGGCGATGACAGGCCCAGCAGCACCACCAGCCAGAGGCGATCGCGGGCCTGGTCGCCGTAGAGATAGCGGCAGATGCGGTAGAAAGTAAGCCCCAGTATGCCGCTGCTGATGGCGTTGGGCAGCCGCAGTACCAGAGGCGATCGGCCCAGGACCGAAAACAGCCCCTGCACCCAGGCGTGAAACGGCGGATGGTCGTAGTAGGAAAAGCCCGGACGCTGCCCCCACAGCCAGTAGTAGGCTTCGTCGGGGTTGGGGAAAGCCGTCAGCCAAAAGCCGATTCTCAGGGCCAAAAAGCCCAGCAAAAACCAGCGTCCCCAGTGCCAGACCGGGGACTGAAAGAGAGGCCAGCGCTTACTCATCGGGGGACTCTAGGGCGCTGGGGTCGATGTCGTCTAGCTCGGGAATGTCGCCCAGGTCAAGGGAACTGGGGGTCTCAGCCGGTTCCATTACCTCGGCATCGAAGGGCAGAATGACCGTGGGCAGCCCCGCCCCCTGCAACCCCTGAAGAATGTGCCCTGGCGTTTCGGGAAACACCACAAACAGCGGGTGGCTTTTGTCGGTGCCGTCGCTGAGCAGGTGCTGGTACTTTTGGGGCAGCAGCCACTCGTAGCCGCGATCGATCAAAATCTGCGTGTGCCGCCAGCGCATCAGCAAATCCGAAAAATCTTCCTGGGGCCGGTGGATGTAGACAAAGATCTCGACCCCCAGGGTGTTACTTCGTCTAGCAGGTAGGTTGAGAACCGCCCATTGCGGAGCCGCACGATGGGTGGTGTGGGAGGGGGGATTCGTGAGGATTCTCCCTATCCCGATTATGCCACACCTGTACAATTATGAGCTTCACATACTTTCCGGATTTGGATGTGTGTTCCACTCGCACTCACCACAAGTCATGTAGTAATCACCATCTGGTTCGATCATCGGGTCATAATGTGTACGAACATTGCGCGATTTGCAAACTGGACACTCCTCTGTGTTGTCGGTTCGATCTCGCATCAAAAGTTGAACAAAATGTCCAACCATAGTGTGTAATAGTCAAGACTTTATCTGACACTCCATGTAAACTTGTACTGACTTAGGAGTGTCACAATGAATACGCAAGAGAAGCGGCTGTACTATCCGCATCGCGATCATGCGTCAGCCAGTTGACAAGTTCCCACGTCTGGCTAGCAGTATTCTTGAGATACTTGCGGAGGCGTTGATTGCTGCTACCCCGACAGATTTGGTCTAGTAGTAGGTTACTCCACTCTTTTACATTGGCATCTTGGGGGCGCTCGATGTCCAAATCAATTTCAATTTTTCGGCGAACAGTAGCGATGAGTGAAATTAGACACTCACGAAGTTGCATACCCACTGCTTGATAATCTACAGCCTCAACTGCACGCTCATATTGGCGTTTTGCTTGTACTTGGCGGCGAAAGACCTCATCAAATGGGGATGGATCATCTGCATCGGCACCCTGCGGTCGGCTCCGTAGCCGCATCATCAGCCCGATATGAAACGACAGAGTGTAATCGAGACTTGGGAAATGCTCCTGCGAATAGAGGTTAGTCAGATTCGTAAGCACCCACCACCTATTTTGATCCGTAGTAACATCCCACATCTCATAGATGTCACCCAAGACGGCTTCTTGTTTTATCTTCTCGATGTGCAATACCTCTTCTTGTGCCTCGATTTCGACATAACGCGCGATGTCCTGTTCGCTGTGGGGATCGCTATCGACACGGTACGAATGCAATTCCGATGCAGGAATCGGATGCGAATGGACACAGTCATCTGCGGAATCATTAAAGTCTAAAGCAGAGGTTTCGTTCATCTACAGTTCGTCGTTCATTTTATAGCTTGCGGCATAACTATGGATTAAGTGTCAGATCTGCTAGATAAGACCCTATACTTCCGGTATTATCTGGCAAATCCACGAGATAACACCCAGATCTTAAGGTATTAGATAGTATATTTGCTGGATAAGCCCTGGGTTTTGGGGTGTTATCCGGCACATTTGAGGGTTAATTAGGAAAATTGGGGTGTTTATCCAGCATTTTTGACGGATAAGCACCTTCACAGATGTCTTATCCAGCGGTGGCTCCTTCACACCGCCCATGACAATTTCAGCTCGTTTACAATCAAGGCTCCACGGTTGACGGGGAGCGTCTGTACCAGTATTCTCATTCCTTAAGCCGTTTGAGTAGAACGGTCACCACACAGAACTCGAAAACGTTAGCGCTGTCCGCAGGTGTTTGCACCACCTACGAACAGCTGACCCCGCAAATCTAGCACGCAGATTGCGAGGCTACGGTCAATGGTACCCTAGCCCCCTCAGTTTGCACTTCAAGCGTGGGTGGCTAGGGTTTTCGCGTTCTGTTTCCCTCAGCCCTTTCCCCTCCTCGGAGGGGTGCCCGTAGGGCGGGGCGGGCCAGCCTTAGCAACAATCCGGCTGCTTACCGCGAGTAAGCCGGTGACCTGCCTGGGTTGCACCCACCCCTGCCCCTCCCAGGAGGGGATTGCAGGCAGGGCTTACTCACTGCAAATGCAAGTAAGGAAGCAGAACCCATGTTTGACCATCTCGACCCCGACTCCAACGACAGCCCAGAGGCCGGTTCCCTACCGCTGCCGCCCAACTCTGGCGGCAGCCACAGCGCCACCCGGCCCCTCACCCCCGAAAAAGTCCGCCACATGCTCTACGGCAGCCTCGCCGGGATCGATCGCACCATCAAAATCCTCCATAGCTTCGGCTATGCCGACCCCAACGACTGGAGCGACCCCATCCCCGTGCCCCAGAGCGCCGCCAGCCCCGCCCCCACCCCCCACCAGTGGATGGTGATCATGACCAAAACCGTGCTGCTGGAGTAGCCATTCAGTGCCAGGCGCGTTCCTAAAAACCAAGATCCCAGGGTTTTTCAAAAACCCTGGGATCTGCGCCACAGAACCATTTCGCGTCATTTATTCTGGGTTGTCGTCCATCAGCTCCACCAGGCGCGAAAACCAGTAGGCAATCTCTGGGTCGCAGCAGGTGGTCAATCGCGCAATCTCCCGCGCCAGTTGGTAAGTCGCCTCGCCCTTGGGATGGTGGCTCATCCCAGCGTGGTGCAGCAGAGCTGCTTTCAGGTCGCCGGGGTAAGCGGGGGTGTGGTGGCGCGGATCCTCAATCATCTGATCGAGGATCGGCTGCCAGTCGATCGCCTGCTTTGAACGTCTATGGGGAAGGGGAGTTTGCATAATGGCCTGCTTTTTTATAGATGGATGGATGTAGTTTTAGTATTCCCAGTGGGAGGTAGATGGGTAGGGGGTGGATGGGTAGATGGGTAGGGGGTGATGGGGTGGTGGGGTGATGGGGTGTTTGCTTCTCGACTTCATCCACTCATCCACTCATCCACTCATCCACTCATCCACTCATCCACTCTCTAATCAACCGGGGCATTCGCCACCTGGGCGGCGACATCGCCCAGGCTGAGCTGGGGTAGGGGCGTAGTAGTATCGGCGGCTTTCAGCACCTTGTAGATGGGGGCATCGAACTCGATCGCGCCCGTGGTCGAATTTTCACTGATCGTGAGGCGGGTGCCATCGACTAGTGAGGCAATTGCGCCCTCCCCGCCCAGGTCAAGCCCGGCAACGGTGGCATCGGCGGGCAGAAATACGCCCGTGCAGGCCCAGTCGTCGTCGGTGGTTTGGCCAGCGCCCAGGTAGGCGATCTCGGGGGTGGCGTTTTTGCGATCGGGGTCGTAGCCGTAGACGCCGACGGTGGCGGCGGTGGTGTTGCTACAGATGCCGTAGTCTTCGCTGGTCTCTTGGATGTACTTTTGGAAGCGCAGGTCAGAGATTTTTTGGGCCAGGGAGGCGGCGCTGTAGCCAGCGGCCTCCAGGTCGGCGTTGGGGTCGGCCTGGAGCTGGGTCAGTTCGCCCAGCGATTGGGTGATCTCGGCGTACTGGGGGCTCTTTTCGGCGATCGGGTCGGCGTTGGCGGGGCGGGCAACGCCGACCAGCACCAGCAGTACGCCCGCAAACAGCAGAAAGCTCAAGGCATTTTTGAGGGTACGAAGCATAGAAACAGTCTCCTTGATGAATAAACTGGACAAATCTAGGGCGGTCAGGGCCGCAGCAGTCGGTAGGTTTCGCTATCGATCAGAATGTAGAGGCCCAGGGCAATGAGCACCGGAGGCACCAGGCGGTGGCCGATGCGGGCGATGCGGTCGCGCACCAGCGGATGGCTGACCACCGCCAGGGCCAACCCATACCAGAGGGGAATTAGCAGGGCAAACACCAGCAGGGTCAGACCCAGCTCGGCCCAAGTTTGGCCCGCAAACAGCGACACATAGATGCCGATGTTGTCGCCGCCGTTGGCTAGGGTGAGACCTGCGATCGCCGCTATCTGAGCGTTGATCAGCCCGGGGGCCGCTACCCCCTGCACCTCGGCCTCGGCTTCTCGCTTGAGCCACTGCCGCAGCCCAATGGCGATGGGTACCAGACCCAGCAGACCAATGTAGGCTTTAGGCAGTACCAATCCGCCAAAGAAACCGGGCAGACTGAGCGCCACCAGGGCGGCGAAGCCCAGGTAGCGACCCCAAAAAATCTGGCGGTAGGAGAATCGGCTGGGCACCTGAGAAAAGAACATCATTAATAGAACAAAGTCGTCTAGATTGGTGGCTACAAATGCGGCTGTGGCTTTGACTAGAGTTTGCAATGGCCAGGACATAGGGCAGAGAAACTACCCATCTATTCTTTGAGGTGCAGGCACCGGCTGATCTAGCGCCACCGACTGCGACAGTCGGGCGGCACTGCGCAGCAGATGAATGACACAGATGCCGATGATGGTGAGCGCCAGGGCGGTCAGGCCCCGATACTCCAGGGTGTGACTATCGACCAAAATCAGCCCGCCCAGGGCCATCAGCACAAACGGCACCACCTGCGACCCGTAGCGGGTCAGCAGCACCGAAATGGCTCCGACCTTGGTGAGCTGATAGGCCACCAGGCACCACACCCCTACCAGCCCAAAGAACACCGCCAGAATAATTCCCAGCCCCAGCCCGTCGCAGTTGGCAAACATCGGCATGTAGACACCGACGTTATCGCCCCCGTTGGCCATCGTAATGGCCGCTACGCTGGTGGTCTGGGGAGATAGCCAGCTCGTCCCGCCGCTGGTGGGTGCTAGCAGCACCTCACTGCTGTCTTCGCCACTCGCTTCATCGAGATCGACCGAGAGCAGCTGGCTCAGGCCAATCACAATGGGCACTACACCCAGCAGGCCAATCCAGGGCCGGGGAAACAGCAGGCTGCCGAAGAACCCCGGCAGGCTGAGGGCCACCAGACCCGCAAAGCCGACGTACTGCCCCGTCACGATGTGGCGCTTGCGCAGGGCCACCCCCACCTGGGAGAAAAACAGCATCAAAATGACGATGTCGTCCAGGTTGGTGGCGGCAAAGGCTGTGGCGCTGCGTAGCAGGGTCAGGCAAAGGTCAGAGATCATCGTTGCACCTCAGGTCAGAGCTTAGTGGACGTAGCCAGCTGACTCTCACCTTAAAGGGCACCCAATAAACAGAGCAAACACTCTTTTTTGTGTATTCGATAAATAGAATTTATGCAATAATTGATCAAGCTTTTTGTGCATTTCAGGTATCACAAAATCACCGCTATGAAGATTGAGCAACTGCGCGTTTTTATGGCGGTAGCCGAGCACTTACACTTTACCCGCGCAGCGGATTCTCTCTACATCACTCAGCCTGCGGTTAGTGCCTCTATCCAAACCCTTGAGGAGGAATATGGCGTCAAGTTATTTCACCGTATCGGTCGTCACATTGAGCTGACCGACGCGGGAGAAATGCTGCAAATTGAAGCCCAAAAAATTCTCGATCAGGTGGAGCTAACCGCCCAGGGATTGCGCGAACTAAACGATTTGCAGCGGGGAGAGTTAAAGATCGGCAGTAGCCTCACAGTGGGCAACTACTGGCTCCCCCACAAAATCAGCCACTATAAGCAGCAGTACCCCGGTATTTCCATCAAATGCACCATCGCCAATGCCGAAGAAATCATCAGCGGCACCGTCACCGGAATGTTCGATCTGGGATTGGTCACGGGCGAGGTCAAACCCTCCCTCAGCCAAAACCTAGCGGTATCGGTGATTGGGCAGGACGTGGTGGCCATCGTCGTGGGGCAAAGCCACCCCTGGTTTGAGCGCGACCGGGTTGCCCTCCCCGAACTCACCGACACCTGCTGGATCACCCGCGAACCCGGATCGGGCTCTCGCTATATGTTTGAGCGATCGCTCCAGAACTGGGGCATTGACCCCAGCACCCTGGAGATCAGCCTCATTCTCACCACCAGCGAAATGATCAAAGCGGTGGTGGAAGGCGGTATCGGTGCGGCGGCACTGCCGCGATCGATCGTGCGATCGGAGCTAAAACTCGGCACCCTGAAAGCGATCGCCGTCGTCGATGACATCGACAATCCTCAGCACACCTACGAAATGACCCAGCCCGTGATTTTACTGCGCCACCAAAAGCGATTTCACACCCGAGTTTCTAAGGCCTTTGAGGAGATTTTGGTAGGGGGGTGAGAAGGTGCGAACGTGGGAGCGTTGAACGTGTGAACGTTTTGGGGGGGTGTTGTAAATAGATTAGTTATAGGAATCTGAATATTTTCAATTGTCAAACACTTCCTACTCCCTATCCGGCACTAAATCCTCTAGCTCGATCACTGTACTCGTCCCCTCTCCGGTGATCAAAGGTAATCGTCCGTCCCATTTTTGCAGGGCTTCATACTTGAGAATGCTGGGCGTTAAGGTTTCCTGCAAAATTTGGTGGGCTTCGGCGGTGCCTCGGGCTAAATTGATCTCAATTTCGGCCTGGCGCAGGGCTTTTTTGGCCACAAACTCGGCCTGTTTTGCCTCCTGCACAGCAATTTGTTTGGCTTCCACCGCGTCGCGAAACTGCTTGGAAAAATGAATGGTGGTCAGCGACACGTCATCAATGGCCAGGTTGTAGGGGGCGAGGCGCGATCGCAGCCCCGCATCCACCTCCGCCTTCACCTGATCTCGCTGGGTGATCACCTCCTCGGCGGTGTAGTGGGCGATCACCGCCTTGATCACCTCTTCAATCGCCGGGTTAAGAATCGCCAGGACAATGTCCTCCTCATCCCCGATCTGCTGAAAAACAGCGTTGGCCTTTTCGGGCAAAATGTGCCAGTTGAGCGCCACATCGCTAAACACATCCTGCAAATCCTTCGACGCCGCTTCGGTGGCAATTTCCTGCTTTTGCACCCGAGTCGTCAGCAGCTCCACCGAATCCACCAGGGGAATCACAAAGTGCAGCCCCTCATCGAGAATTTGCTCCTGCACCTGCCCAAACCGCAGCCACACCCCCCGCTCCCCCGCTGGCACCACCACCCAAAAGCTGGCGGCCAGAGCCAAACCCACCAGGCCCAGCAAAATCCAGGCCGCCAGCGTGGCCCCACTGCCGAGGGCTGAGGTCGGTGCAGAGGGGGCGCGATCGCGGGTGTCTTTAGATCCAATCTCGACCAAGAGGAAGCTCCCGAAAAACATTGATTAAGGTGTCAGCATTTTTTGGCTAAGTGGCTCGGGTGGTGGGTTACGGCCTATTTGGTTGGCTGCCACGCTGATGTTGAACTTGAGCCTAACCCACCCTACAGGTTTACGTGTTGGTTAAGTTTGGGCATTGGCTCTCACCCCTCACCCATCCACCTATCCACTCCCTAAATCACCCCAAACCCCTTCACCGTCGCGGGTGCCGAAAACAGCACGTACAGCACCCCGGCCCCCAGCAGCGTCACGATCAGGCTAAACAAAATCACCCAGCGGCGGTTGGGTTCGTAGGTGTCGGTCTCAATCGCATCGAGCACCGAGAAATAGTGCCAGGTGGAGAGCATCACCGTGATCAGGCCGATGCAGCAGAGGGCCAGACCCACCAACCAGCCCTGCCCGGTGCCTGGCACATCCGGCGAAACCAGGTAGCGCAGGCGGGCGATCAGCACCCCAAAGCCAATCAGCGCCACCCCTGTGCGCATCCAGGCCAGGTAGGTGCGCTCGTTGGCCAGGTGATCGCGGGTGCGAGACCCAGACTTTTTGCGGGGGGCAGCATCGGCAGGACTGCTATTCAGGGCGGTATCGGTAGCGGTCGATGGCTGGGTCATTCAGGGTGAGGTGAGGGGTAGGGGGTGAGGGGTAGGGGGTAGGGGCAAACCCATGTGTCTATCCATGTAAAGAAAAAAACGGTCTGCAACCTCAGGGAGTTGCAGACCGGCTGCGATGGAGCACCTAAACGTTGGGATCGCGGCCCGTGGCGACGGGCAGGTCGGGCTGGGCGGAGTACTCAGTCCAGGAGCCCTCGTAGAGCCGCACGTTAGAGTAGCCCAGCACGTGCTTCAGCACCACGTATTGCAGCGAGGCTTCGCGCCCAGTGCTGCAGGTGACGATGATCTCGTCGTTGCGGCCAACCTGGCGGCGGGCCAGCAGGGCACGGATCTCATCCAGGGCCTTGAGCTGGTGGAAGTTGTCTTCACCAATGGTGAAGGTGGGCCAGGGAATGTTCTTCGCACCAGGGATGTGGCCGTTGCGAATGAACACGTCCTCTTCTCCAGCGAACAGGGCGGGCGGGCGGGGGTCGATGAAGGTGACGCGGGCGCTGCGGTCACGCACAATCGATCGCACCTGATCGAGCGAGACGCGGATACCGCTGTTGTCTTGCAGGCTGAAGTTGCCGCGATCGTACTGGGGAAACTCCTTGGTGGTGGGCAGTCCGGCATCTTTGTAAGCTTTAAAGCCGCCATCGAGCACCGAAACCCGGCCCGGGTGGCTGCTCCGCTCCAGCAGGTAGGCCACCTGGGTGCTGCCCAAAATGTTGTTGCCGTCGGAGTAGATCACCACATGGCTGTTGCGGTTGACTCCGGCTTCCTGGAACAGCGACTCAATCTTTTGCTGCTCCCAAAACTGCACCGGCAGCCGCCCGTTAGGACCCCGAAAGGTGTTTTCGGCGATGTTTACCGCACCGGGAATGTGGCTGTTGATGTAGTCCAGCGGGTTGGCCCGCACATCTAGAATGCGCAGGTTGCCATCGCGGGAGTGCTGCGCCACCCACTGGGGGGTGACGAAATCGATGGTGGTCGCCGCCCGGCTGGGCTGCACTAGGCCGGGTAGGGCTACAACGGCGATCGCCGCTACTAAAAAGGCCACGAGCTGAATCTTCCAGCTCCGCAGTTGCTTAAGCATTGTCACGAGACTCCTTGTTTGTGTCTATGGAACTGTTTTCAACGAGAGGTGGATGGGTAGGGAGTGGGGAGTGAGGGGTGGGGAGTGGGGAGTGGGGAGAAAACGTAAGCCTCGACCCTGTCGCCTTACACCCCCTACCCCTACCCCTACCCCCCACTCCCCACCGCCGTCGCCTCCGGCACCTCCACCAGCTGGCCGCTCTTCACGTCGTAGATATAGCCGTAAATGGGGATATCCCCTGGCACCAGCGGGTGGTTGCGGATGCGGGCCACATCTTCGGCCACGCTTTTGGCCTGGTCGGCGATGGTCAGCCAGCTAATGAAGTCGCCTTCATCAGAGCCTGGCCCCTGGCCCACGTCATGCCAGCCGTCGGCGTCGACTTTGGCGGTTTCCAGGCTGCTGGCCAACAGCCCGCGAATCACGGCATCGGTAAAGGTTTCCATGCCGCAGTCGCTGTGGTGAATGACGAACCACTCGCGGGTGCCCAGCAATTTGTAGGAAATCACCAGGGAGCGAATGGCGTCATCGCTGGCCCGCCCCCCGGCATTGCGGATGACGTGGGCATCGCCCTCGCTCAGCCCGGCAAACTTAGCCGGGTCGAGGCGGGCATCCATACAGGTCAGCACCGCAAAGCGCCGACCAGGGGGCATGGGCAAGCTGCCTTTGTCGCCAAAGTCGGCGGCGTAGGCAGCGTTGGCGGTGAGGACGGCTTCGAGGGTTTGGGACATGGTGTTGGGGGTAGGGAGTGAGGGGTGGGGGGTGGGGGGTGAGGGGTGGATGGGTGAGGGGTGGGGAGTGAGGGGTGGATGGGTGAGGGGTAGGGGGTGAGGGGTAGGGGGTTAGTTAAGTTGTTGGTTGCAGGGATTTGAGTTTCACTTGAACAATTCCTCACTCCCCACTCCCCACTCCCCACTCCCCACTCCCCACTCCCCACTCCCCACTCCCCACCCCCCACTCCCCACTCCCCACCCATCACAGCGCCGCAAACGACTGAGCAAAGTCCTCCTTAATATCGTCAATGTGCTCAATGCCTACCGACACCCGCACCAGGTCGGGGGAGACGCCAGCGGAGCGCTGTTCGCTTTCGCTGAGCTGCTGGTGGGTGGTGCTGGCGGGGTGAATGACCAAAGTTTTGGCGTCGCCGACGTTGGCCAGGTGGCTGGCGAGTTTCACGTGGTCGATGAACTTGCGCCCCGCCTCCAGGCCGCCCTGGATGCCGAAGTTGAGCACGCCGCCGAAGCCGTTGTGCAGGTACTTGGTGGCGCGATCGTGGTAGGGATGCTCGGGCAGGCCCAGGTAGTTGACCCAGGCCACCTGGGGTTGCTCCTTCAACCAGTGGGCCAGGGCCAGGGCATTGCTGGCGTGGCGCTCCACCCGCAGGGACAAAGTTTCCAGCCCTTGCAGCAGCAAAAACGCGTTGAAGGGGCTGAGGGCGGGACCAAAGTCGCGCAGCCCCTCCACCCGCGCCCGAATGATGAAGGCGATGTTGCCAAAGGGGCCGTCGGGGCCAAAGGTATCGGAGAAATTCAGGCCGTGGTAGCCGGGGGCGGGTTCGGTGAATAGCGGAAACTTGCCGTTGCGCCAGTCGAACTTGCCCGAATCTACGATCACGCCGCCGATGGAGGTGCCGTGGCCGCCGATCCACTTCGTTGCGCTCTGCACCACAATGTCGGCTCCGTGGTCGATGGGGCGCACCAGGTAGCCCGCCGCTCCAAAGGTGTTGTCTACTACCAGGGGGATGCCGTTTTCGTGGGCCACATGGGCCAGGGCGGCGAAGTCAGGCACGTTGAACTGGGGGTTGCCGATGCTCTCGACGTAGAGGGCTTTGGTGTTCTTATCGATCGCCTGGCGGAAGGTTTCGGCATCGTCGCCCTCCACCAGTTTCACCCCAATGCCCAGGCGGGGTAGCGACACCTTGAACTGGTTGTAGGTGCCGCCGTAGAGGTAGCTGGTGGCCACAATGTTGTCCCCCGCCTGGGCCAGAGTGCTGAGGGCGAGAAACTGGGCCGCCTGACCGCTGGCGGTAGCCAGGGCCGCCGCGCCCCCCTCCAGAGCCGCGATGCGCTTTTCAAACACATCGGTGGTGGGGTTCATGATCCGGGTGTAGATGTTGCCAAACTCTTGCAGGGCAAACAGCCGCGCCCCGTGGTCGGCGTCGTCAAAAGTGTAGGAGGTGGTCTGGTAAATGGGCACAGCGCGGGCGTGTGCCGGGGCGGGTTCCTGGCCAGCGTGGATCTGTAGCGTTTCGTAGCGGTGGGTCATGGGGGTGGGGGTAGGGGGTAAGGGGGTGACCCCCTACCCCCTACTCCCCACCCCCACCCCCTTCACCCACTTCGACGTGCAGGGAATCTTGGTGCGATCGCACCTCCCCGCGTACTTCTCTGCAATCTCCGTCACCTCCAGCAGCAGCCCTTTGCTGAGGGTGGTGGGTTCCAGGCCCAGGTCGAGGAAGCAGCGGTTTTCAACAAAGAGATCGTTTTCGGCGGCCTCTTTGCGGGGGTTGTCGAGGTGGGCGATTTCGGCTCCGGTGAGGTCGCTGACCAGCTTGGCCAAGTCGCGCACGCGGTGGGTCTCGGTCATCTGGTTAAAGATTTTCACCGGTTCGCCCGCCTGGGGTGGGTTTTCCAGGGCCAGCTGAATGCAGCGGACGGTGTCTTGGATGTGGATAAAGGCGCGGGTCTGGCCGCCGGTGCCGTGGACGGTGAGGGGGTAGCCGATCGCCGCCTGCATCAGAAAGCGATTCAGCACCGTGCCGTAGTCGCCGTCGTAGTCAAAGCGGTTGATCAGCCGCTCGTCCAGGCTGGTTTCGCGGGTGTTGGTGCCCCACACCACGCCCTGGTGCAGGTCGGTGACGCGCACGCCGTCGTTCTTGTTGTAGTAGAAGAAGAACAGCTGATCCTGGGTCTTGGTCATGTGGTAGATGCTGCCCGGATTGGCCGGGTAGAGGATGCGCTGGGCCACCCGCTCGCCGGTTTCCGTAGGAATTTCCACATCCAGATAGCCCTCCGGGATCTTCATGCCAGCGGTGCCGTAGCCGTAGACCCCCATGGTGCCGAGGTGGGCCACATGAATATCCAGCCCCGACTCGACGATGGCGCAGAGCAGGTTGTGGGTGGCGTTGAGGTTGTTGTCAACGGTGTAGCGCTTGTGGCGGGGCGATTTCATGGAGTAGGGAGCGGCCCGCTGCTCGGCAAAGTGCACCACCGCATCGGGGCGGTACTGCTGAATCAGGCTCAGAAGCTGGTCGTAATCCTGGGCGATATCGATGCGGTAGAAGGGAATCTCGCGCCCCAAATGCTCTTTCCAGGCGGCCAGCCGCACCCCCAGAGGCGCAATCGGGGTGAGGGAACTCACCTCCAGCTCGTTATCGATGTTGCGGCGAGAGAGGTTGTCGAGAATCACCACCTCATGGCCCAGGGCCGACAGGTGCAGGGCCGTGGGCCAGCCACAGAAGCCGTCACCGCCCAAAATCAGCACTCGCAGTGGTCCATAGGCCGCCTGGCCATTAGTCACCATCTACACCACCTCGACGGACAACAGAAACAAGGGTTCACTCAGAGTAAAACTTTAGTGCATCCGCATCCTACACAAAACAAAAATTGTTTGCAATCCAATTGAAAAATTTTTGACCCTGTGCAATAGTGGTCGAATCTTGATTTAATCCCCGGTAAGCCTATCGGCTTTTCGGTATATGCACAGCGAGAACCATTCCTTTGGCAATTCATGCGGGCTACATCGAAGCCAACGACTGGCTTAATCTGATCTTTCGGGTCGCTTTGTCTGTTGCTCTTGGCGGGCTGATTGGCTTTGAGCGCCAGTGGACGGGCAACAACCGCTCTGCTGGTGTGCGCACCCATATGGTGATCAGCCTGGGGGCGACGCTGTTTATCCTGCTGCCGCTCCAGATTCCCCAGGACTACTCTTCGGTCAATGCCCTGAGCCGCACGATTCAGGGCATCGCCACGGGGGTGGGCTTCATTGGGGCGGGGCTGATTTTGCAGCAGTCCAACCGGGGCAAGGTGAAAGGGTTGACCTCCGCCGCCACTATCTGGGCCACCGCCGCCCTGGGCACCGCCGTTGGCTTTGGCCTGTGGCAGTTGGCCGTGGTCGGAACGGTGGCCATGCTGATCGTCCTCAGCGGCGTTAAGCAGGCCAAGCGGCCCATTGCGGTGCGATTGGGGCGATCGCCCTCCCGGCCAGCCAAGGGCTCTGATACTGAATCACTGCCAGAGTGCTCAGAGGTGCGATCGCGCCCAAGTCGCTTCTCGTTCTATTCAAGGCGGGACTAGCTCCCTCTCCTCCCTTGATTTGAAATTTTCCTGTTGTTTCCACTGGTTTAGCCACCATGACAACTCCCCAGACCCAGCTCCGGCTCAGAATCTACGGCTCCCCTCAGGTGTCTGTGAAATCGCTGCTCGAAGACCTGGCCGAAAGCTGTCGGGTAGTCGTGCGGGCCATTGCTCAAAACGGCCAGCCCACCACCTTCTCCGTCAGCAGCCTGGCCCAGTCCACCGCCCTGGAGATCGAACTCTCTGGCCCGCTGAATGCCGTACAGTGCTGGCTCCAGCAGCTGCAAAAATACCCCATCACCATTCAGGGTAAAGGCCACGCCAACGGCGATAGCTGGCACTACTAAATAAGTTTTCCGTTGTTCTCTCTACTCTCTCTCCCCCATGACTTCTTTCTCTATTGATGCCCCTGAAACCACTCGCGCCTACTCTGCCAACCCCTCGATTATTCGCCCGCTTACCCGTCCGCTCCGCAACCGCTGGAGCTACGGTCGCGGCTACACCGTCGTTGCGCTTTTAGCGCCGGTTCTCCTGACTAGCCTTGTCCTGATTTACTTGCATAACACGACTAAGACCCGCCTGAGCCTGTGGCGGTTGCGGCTGTGGCAGTGAGGTATCTCCGGGAAGCACTGAAAAGCTGAGCGTGAACTGGTATGGGGCAGCAGGGGCAGCTTGAAGCTCAAACTTTGTTGATGTTTAGTTGACATTATTTGAAATGTTTTTGCATGCTAAATGCAATTCAAGCTTGTTGCATTGTCTGGTCTACAGCTCCAGTCTTCGTCTCTTTCCCCACGTCTCATACAAGGAGATCTGTTATGCCCATTGCAGATGACATCACCCAACTCATCGGCCATACCCCCATTGTGCGGCTCAATCGCGTACCCCAGTCGGAGGGAGCGGTGGCTGAAATCGCTTTTAAACTCGAAAGTTTCAACCCCGCCTCGTCGGTCAAAGACCGCATCGGGGCCAGCATGATCCAGGCGGCAGAAGAGGCGGGCCTGATCGACCCAGAGACCACCATTCTGGTTGAACCGACGTCGGGTAACACCGGCATCGCCCTCGCCCTGGTGGCGGCGGCCAAGGGCTACCGCCTCATCCTCACCATGCCCGACACCATGAGCCTGGAGCGGCGGGCCATGCTGCAAGCCTACGGTGCCCAGCTCGAACTCACCCCCGGCAGCCAGGGCATGGGCGGAGCGATTCGGCGGGCGGCAGAAATCGCGGAGTTTTTGCCCAATGCCTTTATGCCCCAGCAGTTTCGCAACCCGGCCAATCCCAAGGTTCACCGCGAAACCACCGCCGAGGAACTGTGGGCCGATACCGAGGGGGCGATCGATATTTTGATCGCCGGAGTTGGCACGGGCGGCACCATTACCGGCGTGGCCGAGGTGCTGAAGCAGCGCAAGCCGGGGTTTAGGGCGATCGCCGTCGAACCCGTTGAAAGCCACGTGCTCTCGGGCGGTGCTCCCGGCCCCCACAAAATCCAGGGCATCGGCGCAGGCTTTGTACCCGAAGTGCTGAAGGTCGATCTAATCGACGAAGTGATCCAGATCGACAGCGACACCGCCGTCCACTACAGCCGCCGCCTGGCCCGCGAAGAAGGCATTCTCTCCGGCATTTCCGCCGGGGCCGCCCTGGCTGCCGCCATCCGGGTTGGTCAGCGCCCCGAGAACGCAGGCAAGCTGATCGTCGCCGTGCAGCCCAGCAACGGCGAACGCTACCTCAGCACGGTGCTGTTCCACGACCTACCGCCCAACCAGGTCGCGGATCTGTCTGCTTTAAATAAAGAACTCGCTGGCGCAGCAAGCTAGGCCCGAACATCCCCTCTTGGGAGGGGTGCCCGCAGGGCGGGGTGGGCCAGTCTCGGCAACGAGCCTATGGCTTACCGCAAGTAAGTCGATTAGTTGCCTGGGTTGAACCCACCCCTACCCCTCCTAGGAGGGGACAGCAGGCAAGGTTCCTCCAAAATCCAAAATTCCCACGGCAAACACCCTGGGCAGACACATCGGTCTGCCCCTACCCATCCACCCCCTTACCCCCTACCCCCACCCCCTACCCATTCACCCCTTACCCCCTACCCATTCACCCCCTTACCCCCTACCCCCCACCCCCCATGACCCACCGCTACGAAACGCTACAGATCCACGCTGGCCAGGAACCCGCCCCCGGCACCAACGCCCGCGCTGTGCCCATTTACCAGACCACCTCCTACACTTTTGACGACGCCGACCACGGGGCGCGGCTGTTTGCCCTGCAAGAGTTTGGCAACATCTACACCCGGATCATGAACCCCACCACCGATGTGTTTGAAAAGCGCATCGCGGCTCTGGAGGGGGGCGCGGCGGCCCTGGCTACCGCCAGCGGTCAGGCGGCCCAGTTTCTCGCCCTCAGCACTCTGGCCCAGGCGGGGGACAACATTGTGGCCACCAGCTACCTCTACGGCGGCACCTACAACCAGTTCAAGGTGTCGCTACCCCGCCTGGGCATTGGGGTGAAACTGGTGGAGGGCGACGATGCCGAAACCTTCCGCCAGGCGATCGATAAGAACACCAAAGCCCTCTACGTCGAGAGCATCGGCAACCCCCAGTTCAACGTGCCTGACTTCGCCGCCCTGGCCCATGTGGCCCACGAAAACGGCATCCCCCTGGTAGTAGACAACACCTTTGGAGCGGCGGGCTACCTGGTGCGCCCCATCGACCACGGAGCCGACATTGTGGTGCAGAGCGCAACGAAGTGGATCGGCGGCCACGGCACCTCCATCGGCGGCGTGATCGTAGATTCGGGCAAGTTCGACTGGCGCAACGGCAAGTTTCCGCTATTCACCGAACCCGCCCCCGGCTACCACGGCCTGAATTTCTCCGATACCTTTGGCCCCGACGGCCCCTTTGGCAACATCGCCTTCATCATTCGGGCGCGGGTGGAGGGGCTGCGCGACTTTGGTCCCGCCCTCAGCCCCTTCAACGCGTTTTTGCTGCTGCAAGGGCTGGAAACTTTGTAAAACAGCACGTACAGCACCCCGGCCCCCAGCAGCGTCACGATCAGGCTAAACAAAATCACCCAGCGGCGGTTGGGTTCGTAGGTGTCGGTCTCAATCGCATCGAGCACCGAGAAATAGTGCCAGGTGGAGAGCATCACCGTGATCAGGCCGATGCAGCAGAGGGCCAGACCCACCAACCAGCCCTGCCCGGTGCCTGGCACATCCGGCGAAACCAGGTAGCGCAGGCGGGCGATCAGCACCCCAAAGCCAATCAGCGCCACCCCTGTGCGCATCCAGGCCAGGTAGGTGCGCTCGTTGGCCAGGTGATCGCGGGTGCGAGACCCAGACTTTTTGCGGGGGGCAGCATCGGCAGGACTGCTATTCAGGGCGGTATCGGTAGCGGTCGATGGCTGGGTCATTCAGGGTGAGGTGAGGGGTAGGGGGTGAGGGGTAGGGGGTAGGGGCAAACCCATGTGTCTATCCATGTAAAGAAAAAAACGGTCTGCAACCTCAGGGAGTTGCAGACCGGCTGCGATGGAGCACCTAAACGTTGGGATCGCGGCCCGTGGCGACGGGCAGGTCGGGCTGGGCGGAGTACTCAGTCCAGGAGCCCTCGTAGAGCCGCACGTTAGAGTAGCCCAGCACGTGCTTCAGCACCACGTATTGCAGCGAGGCTTCGCGCCCAGTGCTGCAGGTGACGATGATCTCGTCGTTGCGGCCAACCTGGCGGCGGGCCAGCAGGGCACGGATCTCATCCAGGGCCTTGAGCTGGTGGAAGTTGTCTTCACCAATGGTGAAGGTGGGCCAGGGAATGTTCTTCGCACCAGGGATGTGGCCGTTGCGAATGAACACGTCCTCTTTCCGCAGGTGTTTGCACCACCTACGAACAGCTGACCCCGCAAATCTAGCACGCAGATTGCGAGGCTACGGTCAATGGTACCCTAGCCCGCCTCGCTGCAATACGTGGTGCTGAAGCACGTGCTGGGCTACTCTAACGTGCGGCTCTACGAGGGCTCCTGGACTGAGTACTCCGCCCAGCCCGACCTGCCCGTCGCCACGGGCCGCGATCCCAACGTTTAGGTGCTCCATCGCAGCCGGTCTGCAACTCCCTGAGGTTGCAGACCGTTTTTTTCTTTACATGGATGCACCAGGTCGGGGGAGACGCCAGCGGAGCGCTGTTCGCTTTCGCTGAGCTGCTGGTGGGTGGTGCTGGCGGGGTGAATGACCAAAGTTTTGGCGTCGCCGACGTTGGCCAGGTGGCTGGCGAGTTTCACGTGGTCGATGAACTTGCGCCCCGACCCCTACCCTCAACCCCTACCCCCATGACCTACCTCCACCTCGTCTCCCCCCACACTCAGCTCTACCACCTCCCCGCGCCGCTGGAACTGGAGTTGGGCGGTAGCCTTCCCCAGGTGCAGGTGGCCTATCGCACCTGGGGGCAGTTGAGCGATCGCGCCGACAATGCCGTTCTGGTCTGCCACGCCCTCACTGGCCATGCCGATGTGGATGACTGGTGGCAGCCGCTGCTGGGGCCAGGTAAAACCCTCGACCCCACCCAGGATTTTGTGGTGTGCAGCAATATCCTCGGCAGTTGCTATGGCACCACTGGCCCCACCAGCCTGAATCCTGAAACGGGTCGGCCCTACGGCCCCACCTTTCCCGCCATCACCGTGCGCGACATGGTGCATGTCCAGGCCAAGCTGCTGGAAGGGCTGGGCGTCAAGTCTCTTCGCCTGGTGATCGGCGGCTCCCTCGGCGGCATGCAGGTATTGGAGTGGGGGGTGCAATACCCAGACCGGGTGGAAAGCCTTGCCGTCATCGCCGCCCCCGGTCGCCATTCCCCCTGGTGCATTGGCCTCAGCGAAGCCCAGCGCCAGGCCATCTACACCGACCCCCGCTGGCAGGGCGGCCACTACACCCCAGATGATCCCCCCGTTCAGGGCCTCGCCGTCGCCCGCATGATCGCCATGAGCACCTACCGCTCCTGGGCCAGCTTCCACCACCGCTTTGGCCGCCAACCCCCATCGCCCAGTACGGGCGCACAGCAGTGCGCCCCAACCCACCCTTCCGCCCCACCCCCCCTTCCGCCCCAACCCAACCCCCCGCCCCACCCCCCCTTCCGCCCCAACCCCCCCTTCCGCCCCAACCCACCCCTCACTCCCCACCCCCTACGCCATCACCCACTACCTCCACCGCCACGGCCAAAAGCTGGTCGATCGCTTTGACGCCAACACCTACATCACCCTCACCCACGCCATGGATCGCCACGAGGTCGGGGGCGGCCAACCAGGCCCAGACCCCCACCAGCGCTACCAATCGGCCCTGCAACGCATCCCCCACCCCACCCTGGTAGTGGCGATCGACTCCGATATTCTGTATCCCCCCGCCGAGCAGCAAGAGTTGGCCGAACTGATCCCCCAGGCCCAGCTCAACTGGCTCTATTCACTCCACGGCCACGATGGTTTTTTGATCGATATGGAGAATTTGAACGAACAGGTCATGGCCTTTCGTCGGCAGTGGGCGTTAGTTAAGCGGTAATACTTTAACGTTCAGAATGAAGTCAAAGTTAAGTGAAAATTATTTCAGGCAAGTTTCTATTTCACGTATACTACCCCTACGCTGCGCTTCGTCAGTGTTTTGTCTCCACTTTCCAGGGTTCAGGACTTAGCTGTCTCCCCCAGGAGGGAATAGCTCATCCGCGGTCAAGGGGAGCATGCTGCTCCCGAACCCAGATTATTACTGCCCATAAGCAACGAGAAAACCCATGACAAACCCATTTCTCTCCCAGAAACGACGCGCTTTTTTAGGCTGGGCTGGCCTTGGCTTGGCGACTACTCTGCTGGCGAGCTGCGCAACCACCGGCCCCGATCAGGCGGCTCAAACCACTGAAGAAGCTGTCGCTAGCGACCTGCCGCCCGTAGAAATCACCCTGTCGTCCTATGCCGTAGCTAAGCCGGTTTTCGATCAGCTGATCCCTGAGTTTCAGGACTACTGGAAGGAGCGGACGGGCCAGACGGTGACGTTTAAGGAGTCCTACGGGCCGTCGGGGCAGCAGTCGCGGGCCATTATCGAGGGGTTTGAGGCCGATGTGTTGGCCCAAAACCTGGAAACCAACGTCACCAGTCTGGTGGATGCGGGCCTGGTGTCGGAGGATTGGGCTACCCGCCTGCCCAACAACGCCTCCCCCGCCACCACCGTGATGGCCCTGGTGGTGCGCCCCGATAATCCCAAGAACATTCAGGACTGGAGCGACCTGGCCCGTGACGGGGTCGGAATTGTGGCCATCAACCCCAAAACCTCAGGCAACGCCCGCTGGGGAGTGCTGGGGGGCTTTGGGTCTACCCTAAAGGCCAATGGCGAGGGCGCAGCTGAAGCCTACCTGGATGGGTTGGTGCGCAACATTCGGGTGCTGGAAAGCGGCGGTCGGGAGGCCACCGATGCCTTCGTCAACCAGGGCATTGGCGATGTGATGGTGAACTTTGAGAACGAAATTCTCTACACCAACCAGGCCCAGGGAGAAGACACCCCCTACGTAATTCCCCGCAGCAATGTGCAGGTCGATTTTCCGGTCACGGTGATCGACTCCGTAGTAGATGCCCGAGGCACCCGCGAAGTGGCCGAAGCGTTCACAGAATTTCTGTTTACCCCCCTGGCCCAGGAGATCTACGCCAAGGCGGGCTATCGGCCCATCGACCAGGCCGCCTTTGACGCCCACGCCGATCAGTACCAACCCGTCGATACCTTCTACACGCCCGCCGACTTTGGCGGCTGGAAGGAGGTCAACAGTCTGCTGTTTGCCGACGGGGCACTGTTTGAGCAGGCCCAGGCCAAGGTGCAGCGGTAGTGGGAAAATCTACCGGTTGGGGGCGGCGCACCGGGTCACGGGTGTCTGTGGGGCTGGCGATCGCCTATGCCAGCGCCCTGATCCTGCTGCCCCTCGCCGCCCTGCTGTTTCGGGTCACCACCCTGGCCCCCGCCGACTTCTGGCGCATGGTCACCACCCCCGCCGCCCTGGCCGCCTACCGGCTCACCTTTTGGAGTGCTGGGCTGGCGGCCAGCATCAACACCGTGGCGGGGCTAGTGCTGGCCTGGATTTTGGTGCGCTACGAGTTTCCGGGGCGGCAGGTGGCCAACGCCATTGTCGATCTGCCCTTTGCCATGCCCAATGCGGTGGCCGGGGTCACCCTGGCATTTCTGTACGCCCCCGGTGGCCCCATTGGGCGGTTCTTTGACCCCGGCACCCCCCTGGCCCAGGTCTTCGGCTGGATGGGCATTGCCCCGGTGCAGCTGGCCTACTCCCAGTTTGGGGTGATTTTGGCCATGGTGTTTGTCTCGCTGCCCTTTGTGGTGCGGGCCATTCAGCCCGTGCTGATGGCCCTAGGGCCAGAGGTAGAAGAGGCCGCCGTCACCCTGGGGGCGACCCCGCGCCAGACTTTCTGGCGGGTGATTTTGCCGCTGCTGCTGCCAGCCCTGCTGACCGGGTTTGTACTGGCCTTTTCGCGATCGGTGGGGGAATACGGCGCAGTGGTGCTGCTGTCGGGCAATATTCCATTTGCCACCCTGACCGCCCCGGTCTACATCTATCAGCGGCTGGAGGAGTACGACTACGGCGGCGCGGCGGCAGTGTCGTTTTTGATGATGCTGCTTTCCCTGGCGGTGCTGCTACTGATCAACATGCTGCAAGCCTGGAGCCAGCGTTATGACGATTGAGCGCGAGATTAAAGACCTCGAACAGACCAGCGGCGGCCATCCCCCGCCCTTGCCTTCTGGCTCAGTGGGGCAACTGTCTCCGCCGTCCAGCCGCCGCCCAGCGTCTCCCTACGGCAAGTGGTTTTTGATTGCCCTGGGGCTGAGTTTTCTGGTGTTGCTGGTGGTGTTTCCGTTGCTCAACATCGTTCTGCAAGCCTTTGCTGCGGGGTGGGGTGCCTTTGTGGGGGGGATCACCACCTCTGAGGCTCGCCACGCCATTTGGATGACGGGACTGATTACCCTCTGGGTGGTGCCGCTCAACACGGTGTTTGGGGTGCTGACCGCCTGGCTGCTGGCCCGCCACCGGTTTCCGGGTCGCCTGCTGGTTTTGGGGCTGATCGACCTGCCCATCGCCATTTCGCCTGTGGTGGTTGGCATGGTGGTGATGCTCACCTATAGCCCCACCATTGGCATTCTGGGGCCGTTTTTTCGCAGTCAGGGCATCCGCATTGTCTTTGCCTGGCCCAGCATGGTACTGGTGACGCTGTGTATTACGTTTCCCTTTGTGGTGCGTGAGGTGCTGCCCGCCCTGCAAGAACTGGGCCACGACGCCGAAGAAGCGGCCTACACCCTGGGAGCAAATTCCTGGCAGGCGTTCTGGCGGGTGACGCTGCCCAGCATCCGATGGGCGGTGATGTATGGCGTGATTTTGTGTACCGCCCGGGCGATCGGCGAATTCGGCGCGGTTTCGGTGGTGTCTGGCAAGGTGATTCGCCAGACCAATACCCTTACCCTGCACGTCCAGCGGGTCTACGGTGAATACGACACCGTTGCCGCCTTTGGCGCATCGCTGCTGCTGTCGCTAATTGCGGTGGTAACGCTGGTGGTGCAGTTGGGATTGAAGGAGAAGGGGGGTGAGGGGTAGAGGGGTAAAGGGTGGGGGGTAGGGGGTTGGAGGTAAGTTTGCTCGTTGATTACAGGGGTTAACGCTTTACTCAGGCACTCCCCACTCCCTACCCCCCACTCCTCACTCCTAAATCTCGTAATGCCAGTGGTCACTCGTCTCCGCCAAGATCAGCTGGCGCGATCGCCGGTAGATCAGCCCCTGTTCCTCAAACTGGCGCAGTAAGCGGGTCACTGTCACCCGACTAAGGCCACTAAAGTCGGCCATATCTTGGTGGGTGATTTTGAGGTCGATCAGGCAGCCGCGATCGATTTGGAGGCCAAAGCGATTGGCCAACCATTGCAACAGACCCAGCAGAGCAGCTTCGGCCCGGCGGTGAGTGCGCACCACCATCAACGCCTCGGTGTGCTTCAAGTAGCTGGTGATCACGTCTACGGGCGGCTGCCAGTCGCTGAGGGCGATGGAGACAGCCTCCACGGGGGTCAGCGCCTCAACCAAGTAGGGGTCGGCATTGGAGAGAGACTGGCCGACGATGTCGCCAGTGCTCCACAGGCCTAGGGCGATCGCCGTGCCGTCTTCTTGGTAGGTGATCGTGCGCACAGTGCCCGCCTTGAGCAACCAGAGGCGATCGCGGCGGGCGGGCAGATAGCTGCGCCGCCCTAGGGAAGTAACGTCAGTCATGGACCACTGCTGCAACTGCTCCAGAGAAAGCCCCTGCAATGGCCTGGCCGAGACGACTGGTGGCACAGCCCCAGCACTATCCAACTGGTTCAACATGACTATTCTCCTAATCTTGGAATTTCAACCAAGCCCTTACCCCAACTGGCAACAGTGGGGATCTGCGATTCAGCCCCTGGAGTGTTGCAAAATCAATTCCCTAAAGATTAACACATTTGCAAAACATTTTCATTTCAAGGTGATATCAATTGCATTTAAATTGGATTAGATTCTAGATTGATGTCAATCCATGGATCCTATAGTGGTTCCTGAGCGGATGAAGTACAGAAGGAGCCTTGCTGGATAAGCATTGCAGGCTTCTATAGGTACCTCACACCAGCAAGAACCGCTATAGGTAGCTCTATGTCAGCTATGTCCTGTTTTTCGGTCAAGTCGTGTCCCTTTTTCCATCCTCATCTCTTCAGCAATGACTTAATTCTAGTTCCCCCCGAGTTTGTGTCGAGTAAAATAGAGGGAAAGCGCTCAGGAGGCCAACCCGATGGCCAAGCAACGACGGAAGCGTGGAACCGCAGGCGATAAAACGATTTGTCTCCCCATTGCAGACGACCTCGACTACGCCACTTTGGTGGAAGATCGGGAGGCCTTTCGTCAGTATCTCGACGAGCAGATTGCGGCTCACCCTGAACTGTTCCCCGAAGGCATTGAGGCCGGTTATCGCTTTCACGGATGGGTCGAGTCCTCCCGCCAGCAGATTAAGACCCGACGGATTTTGCTGCCGAGGACGAAGGAGGCCTATCAACTGCGTCCGGATTTTGTGATGCCGTACATGAGCGAAACCGCAGAAATGGCGGATAAAGCCCTCTACCTGAGGAAGCATGGTCTGGCGTTTGAGGGCATTGCCGAATGTCAAAGCGCAGGTGAATGGCGGTGGCCACCTTGTTCACGTTTTGGCCCCCCGCCCCCTGGGAGCGAACGGCGCTCAGCTCGATTTCGCTGAGGGGAATAGCGGTGCGGGGCGTGATTTGCAGCATGGGAGACAGCGGGCATCTATCTCCACCATAGCCCCATCCCCAGCGGAAAGGAACCGAGCCGGGAGGCAGACTGCGCTGGCTGGGGAATGCTTGAACCAGTCGTTCGCTGAGTATCCTGGTATGTGGATCAAGTCTGTCACTGACCGATCGCTTTGGAGAGTGGGGCCAGGGCGATCGCGCTATTGGCTACTGGGGCTAGTGAGCGCGATCGCCCTGTTGCTGCTTGCGCTCGCGGGTCCAGCCCAGGCGGCTTATCCTGCTTTTTTAGATGCCTATGTCAACGACTATGGCCAGGTGCTCAGCGACGGCGAAAAGAGCTTGGCCAGGGCTCAGCTAGACCAGTTTCGCCGTCGCACTGGAGTCCACGCGGTGCTGCTGACGGTAAACTCGATCTACGACTACGGCACGGGCGATGCCGCCCTCGAACCCTTTGCCACCAACCTGTTCAATACCTGGGGGATTGGCGATGCCGGACGCAACGACGGCATTTTGCTGCTGGTGGCCCCCGGCGATCGCCAGGTCCGCATCGAGCTGGGCATGGGCTACGATCGCAGCTACGACCGGGTCGCCCAGGCCATCGTAGACGACGCCATGCTGCCCCAGTTCAGGCAGGGCAATATTGGCCAGGGCACGCTGATCGGCGTCAACCAAATTGTCCAGAAGTTTGACCCCAGCAGTCCGCCAGCGGTCAACCCGGTGCTGGCCTACCTGCCTCCCGAACTAACCGAATGGGTGTCGCCCCAGGTTGCAATTGGCGGCGGCCTGGCGGCGGGCGGAGTCGGCCTATTTGCGGGAGGGTTGGCCCTCAAGCGGCTACAGCGATACCGCCCGCGCCACTGCGGCCTGCTGCAGGGCGTTCAGGCGGCGGTCCTCCTGCTTTTCGGAGGCTTGGCCCTCGCTGTCGGCAGGATCGGCCTCGTCTTTGGCAACAAGGGGCTGCCGTTTACCGGAGGCTTCTACCTGCTGGGCCAGGTCCCAGTAGGCGGTGCCCAGGTTGTTGGCAGTGGCGGCACAGCCGGCGGGGGCGGCGGGGGCGGTGCGGTACTGGAGTGCTGCCCGGTAGGCGGCGATCGCCCGTTCGAGCAAAACCATGGGCGCTATCACAATAACTGGGTGCGCAATCTGCTGATTGCCTCATCGTTGAATGGCAGAAGGCCGTTGCCCAAGAAAGCTGACACAAAATAAGTTGGAACTAGACTTAATTGACTTAATAGAGGATGGTGTTTTGGAAAAAGTTGGAGATGGCGTGTGCGTTCGCGATGCGCTAGGCCGTACAACTCGGTCTCGGAGTAATTGTCAGAATACTGGTAAGCAAATGGCAGACAAGAAGGTGTCGGTCCCGGTGACGGTTATTCTCTTTATCGTTGTAAGTGTTGTGGATTAGCTACAAGTAGATTGTGCCTTGGGCGAGGTGCGCTCGGGCTCAAAGATAGAGCGCACTCTGGGCTGTTTTTGGAAGAGCCGGCGGAGGATGACGTAGAAGGACGTCTGGGCATGGTAGACGTCCTACTCACTGCACTGATAACCGTCTCGACTGAAGCACACCTCAGGAGATGGTAGCCTGGCATAGCGGAAACAATGCTGGCATTTTAGAGACCCCACCAAAACCTCTCCAAGCAGGGCTGATTTACTGCTGAAGCTGCCGGGAGACACTATAGTTGTCGCTGCTAGAGGTTGCTATCATCTAGGCCACTGATCACCAGAATGAGCCAGGAAATATGCGATCGATAGCTCGACTTGAGGACGAACCGTCTACCGCTTCAAAGATGTCTAACAATACCCAAACATGCCTAAAAGCTAGGGTTCTGGTAAATTATTGAGATAAAGACTGATTTCTAAATTTGCTCAGGTGTTAAAACTGTTTATTGATAAAGCCTTCAAAAATATGACCGCCCGATTCTTAAGCAGTTCCTCTACCTATATCCAGGGATAATGGGGCTTATCTGGCGTTGGTTTGGGTGTAACGGCCTGGTTTACTTACACCCAAACCAACAGCTCAGTCGGTTAGCCAGGTCTTAACTGCTCATCACAAGGTACTCTCGTCAAATCTTGGGTACCTGGAACCGTGCCAGGGTACCCGCATAGTGCTTCATGATGATTTCTGGAGAGTTGCCGACCCATTTGGCGACTTGCGACACACTGATTCCTTCCTCCAGGCAATGGGTGATGAATGTATGTCTTGCCTGGTAAGGCTTTCGGTAGCGAATACTGAGTTCCTCCAGGACGGCTGACCACCCACGATTGCGAAAATTATGAAAATTCATAAACTGTCCCTCGGATGACGGAAAGACTAAGTCGCTTCGCTTCACTTGGGACGGTCGGTGAGCGGTCAAGAGCTGCCGAAGCTGTGTATTGATAGGAAACTTCCGCTTCAGTTGCGTTTTGAGCCCATCCTTCAGCACTCGCCCCCGTACAGAATCCACCACGGCCTGGTCAAAAATAATGTCATCAGGGGTGATGTGCTTCCATTGGAGACCCGCTGCTTCTGAAGGGCGACACCCGGTGCAGAACAAGAACCGCACCAGGGGCGTGTAGTAAGCGTAGTACTGATTGTTTTCAAAGCCACTGATAATGGCTTGACGTTCTTCACGGGTAAATGGGTCGATATCTGTCCTGTCATCCGACGTTTTAAGAATCTTGATGTCTCCGGAAAGCCCTTCAAAGGGATTTTGATCGATCAGGTCATTGCGCTTGGCCCAGCGACAGCAGGATGACAGCGCCTGAATAAACCGTTTTGCGGGATCAGGATTGAGGTGGGTCATAGCCCAGTCAAAAATCTTCTGAGCATCCTTGAGCTGCTTGTGGGGACATCGCCTTAGGTGAGAGGTGTTGACGCAGTACCCATTTCGCCAAGTACCGGGAGCAACCACGGGCTCCTTGACCTCACAGAATTTCTCCCACAGCTCAGGAAGAGATGGGGCTGTCGGCTGAGCCTTCACCGGTTCAGCGGGCGCAGTCTTATACTTTGCCAGGGTGGTATCAAAGTTGCCGGAGAGGATGTCTAGCTGAATTTGGCTGGCCCTCTGCTGGGCTACCATTCGGCCTGTGGGAGTATCGGGGAGCCCCACTGAAAGATAATGACGCTCACCGCCATAACGAAATCGCAGTTGCAAACGGTCATGGGACGCAATGACCTTCACAGTTCCTTTGGAAGCCTTGCCAGAAGGCGTTTTTGGCGTTTCGGGCGAATGCATAACAGTACACCTGCTCTTAAACCCAATTTACACCCAAAGCTGCCTAAGTCAAGGATATGTTTACACCCAAAACTCGAACAGATCAGGTCACCCTTAGGAGGCTAATTCACCCTGAAACCCTTATAAATCAAGCATTCTAGCATTTAAGCCGATGGCGGGATTTGAACCCGCGACCGCTCGATTACGAATCTAGTCCCAAGCTGTGACGCACCTCGAAAACTCAATACTGACAAGCGATAGACGCTATTGCGTGGCGCTTATTAGACACAGTTTGGACACAGTTGCTATTCAGGACTAACAAACATGACTAAGAAAGCTAAATACGGGTCTGTCAAAGTAGTCGATAGGAGCGGCAAACTTTACTTAGACTTTCGCTTTAATGGGCATAGGTTTAGGCCAGCATTAGACTTGGTTAACAACCTGCAAAACCATAGACACGCTTTAGCCCTAGCCAGCCGAATAGAGTTAGACATTTTTGCTAACGAATTTGATAGAACGCTTATTAAGTACTTAGGCGATAAGAAAACCGAGGGAACAATAGGCGAAGCTAGGGATAAGCAGTTAATTGGGATGTATGCCTATTGGCAAGGGTTGAAGGAGTTGCAAGGGAATGACTATGAAGGGGTTTACCGTTTTATTAAGCGGGCTGCTCCCAATTGGAATAACTTGCAAGCTGCTGTAAGTGCTCAAAACTGGAGCACTACTACCCACAATCGCTATTGCAAGATTCTTAACACCTTTATTCAATGGGCTAACACTCAAATAGATAAAGATGTTAAGGAGCTAAAGCTAGTGAAGGGTACAAAGCAAAAAGACCCAAAGCGCAAACCGTTCACACTGGATGAGATGCAAGCTATATGCTCTCAGTTCAAAGCATTTTATGTCTACGCCCAAGGTAGTCATTCACAATGCGAGAACTATTACTATCTTGTCCTATTCCTATTCGCTACTGGCTGTAGGATGGGCGAGATTGTAGGGCTTAAAGCAAAGCACTTTAACCTAGCTAATGGAACGGTAGAGATTAGCGAATCTCTAAGCCCTAAATCGGCCTATGACTCTGCCAGAATCCAGAAGTCTACTAAGACGGGTTCTGTTAGGGTTCTCCCACTGCCAGATTTTCTACTAGAAATTTTTAGTAGAATACTGGCCGGGAAAAAACCAGATGAGTACGTATTCTTAGGCCCCCAGGGTGAACCCGTCAACCAAAAGAACTTCACGCGCCGCATCTGGCCTGTAGTTCTCAATGGACTAGGGATTGAATACCGGGTTCCCTATGCAGGTAGACACACCGTGGCATCGATGGCTATTGAGCAAGGTATCCCGTTAACTGGGATAGCCTACTTAATGGGGCATAGCGATACCACAATGGTAATGAAGCAATATGGCCATATGATTAATCGGCCTAACCTACCTGATATTGACCTAACCGCTTAATAACTAATGGGGGTAGTTAATTCTATCCCCATTTTTTTTGCCTATTCTTAATACCTTTGTTTATTGCACCTTATTGCTAGACTCAGGCATCTCATTTTAGGAATTTATATGAGTCAATGATAACTATTAGATAATCGGTGATAAAAAGTGCTATTTATATGATCTAAAGGAAATAGGTGATTAAGTCTGTTATTGCCTAATCACCTATGAAGTTTATTTAATTAGTTGCAATTATGACACACCTAGCAGCATTTAGAATCAGGACTCTTGAGTTAATAGGTCACTCAATAGGAGGACTGATATCTAAACTCCCATTCAATATTGGAGGATATGTTTACGATTACCTTAATCGTGAATGGGATGAGCAAATGGATGAGTCACTAGGTAGAACAAAATTCTACACTAGGAAGCATATATGCTTATACGACGAACCCGGAAGGCTTAAAGGACATGTCAGGGTAGGTATTAGAGTAAGGCAACACTATGGCGTTTCAGTAAATGAAATGGCACTGGATGAGATAGCAAAAGACACGATTGATAGGATAGCTGAAAAGGGAGTTATAGCTGCTTAACAGTAGTTATCGTCAGTTGCTATTGAGAATAATTGAGTTAATAGGAGGTGTCGTATGGGCATTTCCTATTTTTTATGCTAACGGGGTGGCCAGTACATATGCTCTTAGTCTCACTCGAAATGCAATGAGACTCAGGATCAGACAGATTTTGTTGACCATGAAAGGGCTTAGCCTTTACGGCACTTTGTGTAACACGGTGTAGCACGTTTGTGAGTCTAGTAAGTCTTATTATGAGAATAAGTAGTGCAGATGTACGATTTTTGTGGTTAAGAAATGTAACTGTCACATGGGTAGAAGTGGTAATACAAAAAAGAAAACTGAGAGAAGTTAAAAGGTTGTGGGGTAAGGGTTAGAGCTGAATAGTACGTTTAGTAAAAGTCGTCTATTGTTACCTAGACGATTTTTAGCCTTGAAATTTGTCAGTGGCACATAGCGATCAAGCTGAGTTTTGGTACTACCTGAAAACCCGTACTGATAAGCGTACTTATTGACATTTCAAAGGCAAAAAAAATAACCTCTGAAGCCAAGGCGAATGGTTCCAGAGGTTGTTTTTTATAGGTTTTTTCAGATGACTAAACATAGCATGACTATCTCAAATTGTGCAATCGACAGGATTCACGTCTCAACAACAGCTAATAGGCTAGATGCACTCAAGGGAAACATCTTTATAGTAACTGACGGCGATACCTGGAAAGAGTTACCTAGTGAGGGATTGTTTCAGTATGCTGCTATAGAAGAAAGCACAGGTATAGTGCTTATGTGGAATAACTATGTAGAAGGCGGCAAAAGCAATCTTAATGGCAAGCTAGTTTGTAAAGTTGTTGGTGAATACCTTAGAAAATTAAGCTTAAGAGAGCAGCTAGAGCTTTTATCTTGGTTAAGTAGAGGCTGTTCTGTATCTCAGTTAGATTTGAAGTTTCAGCTTAATAAGCCAGTGTGGCCTATAGAAGGATTGCAAGCTGTTTTATATGAAACAGGCTTAGAAAAATGGCCTGAGATTAGCTACAAAGGGTTTGAAAACTTTAATAATTGTATTTCAGGGGGAAAAGATAGGAAAACTAGACCTCATTCAGTTAATTTAACAAAAGCCAGCACAAAAAAGATTCAGTTATTTGTTTATGACCCTATAGAGAAGCATGGAATAGCCAATGCTCAACATTGGGAGTTAAGATTGAGGGGTGACTATGTTAAGCCTGTTATTGGTAAGCTAGAGCTATACAGAAAGGATGTAGATAAAGCAGCTAAGTTTATAGTTGATAGGATTCTTAGTTCTGTTGATTTTACCTATGAAGGCAAAACAATGCCTTGGTATAGACAAATCAAGAATGCGCCATTAGTTATGTAGCTTTGCTGTTCAGTTTTGTTTACGTGACATAGCAAGCCTTAGGTTCATTCCTAGGGCTTATTTTTTTAGTAAAAAAGCACCCTCAAAAATGGTGCTTCTGAGTCGCTGAAAGCCTTGATTTTTCGTAGGTTTATACTTTCTCTCGGGAATCCTGGTTTTACTAAAACTTTTTAGTAAAGCTTTTTAGTAGAACTGTGATTCCGGGGAGAAAGTATAGACGCTGAAAAATCAAGGCTTGAGCGTTTTTCTGAGTAGCTAAATTGCGATCGCCTCAAAAGTCAGCCCTACCCCTCTCAGAATGACCGTCTAGCCCTGTGTAGCGATTCTCTGCTGTGATGGCATCTTGAGAATAACGATAGGGCTTCTAGAGGCTTCTAGATGCCTCTCAGCGTGATTGAGCATATTTACTCATTTTGAGTGTTGTCAGGTGAGTCATTGCAGAGTGGGGCGCTATTGCAGAGTAGATATGCTTATTGCAGAGTAGCTAAAGGGAAAAACCTTATAGGGCAAGGGTTATAGACTTGTTATTAAAAAATAGAATGTTTTGGTTTCTAATGAGAACTCGCCATTTATTTGCAATTTGCTATTAATTGAAAATTTGATTATCTATTAATAAAGCAATCCTCAATCCCTTTCGTGTCAATGCTTTTGAAGATTCGTTTAGGCAAATTGCTCAGAATCACGTTTTGCTAATGAGACTTACCCACGCGCAATGCAGCTACCAGGTGAGCTACTGGTGTCATCCTTGCGGGCTAACTGGGCTACTGGCGATCGCAGTGTCACAGTGTGCTGTCACATCAGCGTGTGGCTTGTCCTGGGATGTCTCGTAGCCCCTTCTACCCGTTCTCAGCTAATACCCACTACAGAAGCGCTCCGGCATGGCTCTAGACGGTTCTGAACGGGGTAGGGGCGCATTAGACACAGCCCACAGGGAGCGAAACCTGTGAAGTGGACTGTTAGGGGCTGTCTACGATGGCCGTAATCGCCGTATAGCAACTGTTTCTAGCAATGCTGGGTTGCTATTCCGTAGTGCTATTTGATAGGGTATTGGTCACAGCTTGGTCACACTGCCTACCCTGATTGAACCTTCTAGTGACCCCTAGGAACCGCTAGAACCCTTACGGGACGGGGAAAGCCGATGGCGGGATTTGAACCCGCGACCGCTCGATTACGAATCGAGCGGTCATATTTTTAAAAGCTTTATAAATAAATAGTTTCAGCACTTAGAAAAATCTATAAATCAGTTTTTATCTCAATCTTTATCTCAACAATGTGCCAAAACCCCAGCTTTTAGGCGTGTTTGGGCATTGTTGGACATCTTTGGAGCGGTAGACGGTTCGTCTGCAAGTCGAGCTATCGATCGCATTTATGCTGCCCTATTTTGTGATCAGAGGATTGGGCGATAGCCACAGAGCCGGTCTTCGATCATTGCAACCGTCAGCAGCAATGTCTACAGTGTCTCTCAGTAGCTTCAGCAGCAAATCAGCCCTACCTGTAAGTATTTTGGTGGGGGCTCTGAAACACCAGCATTGTTTCCGCTGTATCAGGCTACAATTTTCCTCAGGGGTGCTTCAGTCGAGACTGTTGTCAGTACAACGAGTAGGATGTTCACCATGCCCAGAAGGCCTTCTGCGTCATCCTCCGACAGCTCTTCCAAAAATAAGCCGAGAGTGCGCTTCATCTTTGAGCCCGATCGCACCTCACCCAATGGCATCACCTACTCTTGGCTGATCCACGATACTTACAACGGCAAAGAGAAAGCGGCCACCGCCACCCATGCTTTCTGGTTGCCCTTCGCCTACCGTCACTCCGGCAATTACTCGGAGGCTGAGTTACGCGACCTGGCGCAGCAATCGATCTGGCAGATGGAAGCTCAAATTCAACACCTGCACGAGGAATTTGATTTGGGGATGGCTCGATCCAGGAGCACCGAAGTGGTAGGCACGTTTGATGAGGAGAAACTACCAGCAGAGGCAAGACACTGCACTAGTACAGCCTGTGACCGTTTCAGCTCTGGCGGCTGACTTGCTCGACGAGTTCACGGACGCCCTATGACCTTGCCACAGTTACCACAGTTGCCGAAGGAGCCAGAGACGGAGAAAGGACGATTGATGCGTCAGCAATACCTGGCGCTGGCCAAGGCTTCGCTCAAGGATGCCAAGGACTACGAGAGCCTCTACACCCGCTATAGCGATAATTTGGTACCAGCGCAGGTATTAGATCAGGAAGTAGCTAGAGCCGCGCTACAGACCGGCAAGTCACCGCGACAGGTCATCCAGCTCTTGGCCCAAGGGCCATTTACCCAACAGCAGATTTTGGGATTATCTGACGAGGAGAAAAAAGCGGCGTTGCCCAAACTGCTCCAGTACGCCCAGACGACCGTGGACAGCCTTCAGCAGCAGCGCTACCTGGAGTATGCCTGCTCGGTAACAGGGAAAATTCAGAGCTACCCAGACCTCTATCGCGACTATGTGAGCAGTGACCTGTCAGCGATTCAGCTCGACCAGAAGGTGACGGCAGCAGCGCTGGGGGCTGGGGAATCAGGTGATGGAGTTGCGGCGCTGCTGCTTCAGGGGCCATACTCTCGTTTTCAACAGGATGTTCAGGGTATGTCACTTCAGACTGCGGAGCAGTATGCCCGAGGGACGGTGGCGCAGGTGCGAGCGATTCAGGCGCTCCAAATGGGGCAATCGCAGCGAATGCCGCTGAAGTGAACCCTTAGATTCGGACAGTAGATCAAGGGAATTAAGAGATCTACTCTTTTATATCATGCTTTTTCTTTTGTTGTTCATTCCATTTTTGTTCGTATTCTTCAGGTGTTAGATAACTTAGAGAGGAATGGATTCTTTTCTTCATATACACATCCTCCAAGAAGTGTTCGATCTGTTGATACGCCTCTGTAAAGTTTCGATATTCCGATAGATCAACTTCCTCCTCTTTTATGGTTCTCATTAATCGTTCGGCATAGCCGTTCTGCCAAGCTTGTCCGACTTCTGCCATGCTAATTTGGACTCCCTTCTCTTGAGCCTTCGGCTCAATCTGGTAGCCCTGCTGCCTCAGCGCGACGGCCAGTTCATTCTGGTAGATCTGGCCGAGGAGCTTTTGGTTGGCGATCGCCCCCTCATTGCTCAAACTAAACCACCGCCCATCCTCCAGCTGCGTCGCATTCATCACCACACAATGGCTATGCAACTGCGGCTCCGCCTCCCGGCTGGTGGAATGAGTGAACACCGCTGCGGCGATATTCCCTGTCGTCACCTTGGTTCTCCCTGCTTCTGTCGAAATTCGAGTTTGGGCATAGCGCTCTTCCAACACCGACAGCGCCTTCGCGACCGCCTGATGATGGACCGCCAACACCCGCTCATCCTGCTGCACCAGGGCTGCGATGCTGACGCTCTTGGGGGCACTAAAGGTAAAGTCTGTTGCCGCCCGCCGCTTTTCTGGATCGACCACCTTCCCCATCAGCGATCGCCCGTCCGGAGCCTGCCCAGAAAGCATCTGGCTGAATTCCTGCTGATTGACAATCCCAGCCAACCCCAACGACGCAGCCCCTTTCCCCACCCACTTTGTCGGATGAGCCGCTTCTTCTGCCGAGTAATAGTCCTCGTGGGTGTAGTAGGTCTCCGCTTGAGCGGCGGAGAGGTTGCTCGTGGAAAGCATGGAGAAGCTGGGTTAAAAATATGACGCCACCCTGAGGCGAGAGCGGCAGCGTCTTCAAAAACGGTAGAAACCCTGGGGGGAGGGCCGTTGCCCGGTTTTTGCCAAAACCCTGGCGTACTGTGTAGCCTTTCCGCGAAGCCCCTCAGAGGGGGCGTAGCACTGAGAACATGACCTGATCTAGCTAACATTGTATAACCATTTTTCGAGCATTTCTGGCTTAAAAGTAAATTTAATTAACCTTTTGAATCCTTTGAGGTTAGATAGCCCTATGGTGAAGGAGTAGCGTTCTAGGTTTCACAATGAAACTTTCTGCAGTTATCCCCCCTATGGTTCAGTTAGCCGCTGATCTAGGCTCGTCGGCCTCCAAGCTGTTCTACCAGGTCCAATTAGATCAATGCGCTCCGATTTGGATGGGAGCGGAAGTGGCAGATGGGTTATCTTCAGTCGTTCTATCCGGGGTGAGTACCGCTGGTCGTCCATTCAGCTGTGTACTGTCGTCGGTTTGCGCTCATAGTTGCCCCCTCCTGTGGAACAAGGATACTGCTCTTAGCCTTGTGTCCGAAAATCGGGGGTCACTTCACTTCTCACTCCACGCTTGCTTTCCTAGAAAAGTAGGATTGCTTGTAAAAGAGTCTCAGGAGTGATCGTCTATAACCTTACCCTGGAAAAGGTTTTGGGCGTTTATGGGAGCCAGCAGTACCTGATGGCAGTAACAACATTAACTAATAAACAGGGAAAAACTCCGTTTGGGTGTAAGCTGGGTTTAAGTTAATTTTACGCCTCTAAAACTCTTGCAAAAAGGCAGTTCTTGTTCGATTCGTAATCGAGCGGTCGCGGGTTCAAATCCCGCCATCGGCTTTCGGTAAAAACAGGCGTTTCGCCCACTTGACAAAGGTTTCGAGGCTCTCGGTTCTACCAGGGTTCGAATTGCGTTGGGCATTTTTAGGGGTAATTAGGCAGGTTTAACACCCAGATTGAGATAAAGATTGAGATAAATTACAATGCGCTCAATCCTCGATTCCCCGTGGGGAAGTGCCATGACTTCGACCACCACACGCAGGCATCGGAAAGCCAAGTCAGGCCCCGTCACCATCCGTAGCTCCAACAATCGCTTACAGCTGGTCTTCACCCATGGGGAGAAGCGCCATTTTGTATCGCTGGGCCTGTCCAATACGCCGCTCAATCGAAAGACGGCCCAGGACAAAGCCTTTGAGGTGCAGCGAGACATCGAGTACGGTGAGTTTGACCCGACCTACCAGAAGTACAAGATTCGTAGCCATGAGCCCACGTCTGGATCGCTTGGCAAGGTGGCCAAGTTAGGGTCTAAACTGCTGGCGCTCTGGGAGCGCTACGTGGAGTACCTGACGCCTAACGCTTCTCCCAAGACGATCAACGGCACCTACAATCCTGTTACCGCCCACATCGGCCGGTGTAAGACAGATGGGTTGGTAAACCCGCTCAAGTTCCGGCAAGAATTGCTCAAAGCTACCACCCAATCCCAGGCCCGACGCACCTTAATGCAGCTGTCAGCCGCCTGTAACTGGGGCATCCAGCATAAGCTGGTGGCGAGTAACCCTTTTCAGGGCATGTATCTTGCTTTGGATCCAACCAAGCCGCTGCCACCTGTGGCCTATTCCGTGGGGAGCGCGATGGTCAAAGACCGGCCCAGAGGGCCATCGCATTATCGAAGCCTTTGAAGCTCATCAGGGCAAAGGCATGACGTATCAGCACTACGCTCCCTTTGTGAAATTCCTGTTTTGGACCGGTTGCCGCCCTTGCGAGGCGATTGGCTTGCGCTGGGGCAGCGTGGCGGAGGATTGCAGCAAAGTGCATTTCCACGAAAGCATTGTAGAAGTGTCTGGCAAGAAGGAACGCCGCGAAGAAACCAAAACGAGTGTCAGACGCTGGTTTACCTGCCCAGGGCGTTTGCAGCAACTATTGCAATCGATTAAGCCCGATGAATGCCTGCCAGAGAATTTAGTGTTTTGTGCCCCCAAAGGTGGCATCATCAGCGAGAAAAACTTCCACCAACGAGCCTGGTCAACCGTGACGACTGCATTGGGATTGAACGAAAAGGAGGGGGCCACGATGACCCCTTACAACTGCCGAGATACGTTCATTACCCTCCAGGCTTTAGCGGGTCACTCGTCTACCACCATTGCCCGGTGGGTAGGCAATTCTTCCAAGGTGATTGAAGATCGCTATTTAGACCGGCTGAAGATGGATAAACTGCGGCCTACTGATGTTTAGGTTTGTTCTATAGTCTGAAGTCGTGGATGTGTCGCGATCGCCCTCAACTGGCCAACAACTCCCCCTGTCCGTGGATGCGATGGTCATGTGACCCGCCCAAGGCGATCGCACCACTGCTGAGCCAACGACGCCATTTCCTGGCGTTTAGGCTCATTGGCCCACAACTTAGCCCAGCCCAGCTTCCACCGGCTCAGCAACCGTTGCAAGTCAACTAAATCACTGGCAAACGCGATGTCGGTTTCCAGATTAACGCCGAGTACTGCCCATTCGATGAAAAACTGACTTTCCCTGACCAGGTGCTGGGCCACTGACTCATCGGTGCCGCTACGGGCCAGCAGCTGAATGCGCGTCAAATTCAACGCCAAACTGTCGAGCTGAGTCGCCTGGTTCGCCTGGAGGTACTGCGCCTTGAGAATGTCCCAGTTTATGGCCATTGAACGTCGCCCAATAGAGACTGCACTAGCTGACGGATATCATCCCGCAAACCAGAATCTTGAATCGTCATCGAACGGTTATTGGCGCTAGGGCGAATGTTGATCAGCGCCTCATAACCCACCGTCTGATTCAGTGGATACCAATCTGCCCCCCACACATAGCGCTGTTGGCTTCCATCGTCTAGCAAAATTAGCTCACAGTCTGAGTGCAATGTGCAATTCGCCTTCTCCAGCCAGGATGCGGCGCTCAACATCTACCGCCAGTTTAATGTAAATTCCCAGTGCTTCTAGCATCTGACGCATCTGCTTAGGTTCAGACTTCTGGCGAATGATGTGGATCATGACGCACTAGCTCACATTGTCGAACAAGTGTACTGTTATCCATCAGTTTCGGATGCATTCGCCCAAGTTCTACGGATTCTTAATCCGCTCCCAGCCCAGCCTCCCGAGGCCGAGAGTCAGTATACCGAGGGCCAGCACGACCTGAAGCAGCGCCATGCCGCTGCCGGGGCCGGCGCCAAAAATTACCGACAGGCGATTGCTCGAACCCAGCATCCAGGGTTCAAACACCCCATCGGCCAGTGGTCCGGCGGCCAGATTTGCCAGCAGCATCGCCACGGTGCCGATCAGGTAGTCGGCGGCCAGCACCCGCCCCTGGCGCTCCGGGGGCACCCTGGCGTACCACACCGCCATATACGAACTCAAAATCAGCGGGTTGTGGAACGAGCTGCCAAACCGCGCCACCGCCCACAGGCTGGGGAATGACCCCAGACCCAGCAGCAGTTTGCTCAGCCCGGTACCCATAAATCCAACGAGGATACCGACTTCCCGCCGCTGAAAGCCATTCCAGAGGCTAAAGGCGATCGCCCCCACCACGCCCCCCAGCCCCGAGGTCGCCACCACCAGCCCCAGCACCTGGGCGTCGCCGCCGGTTCTGGCCAAAATCATGGGCTGGTACAGGGCTTCACCGATCTGGTGGAGAAAGGTGAAAGCCGACAGGGCCACCACCATGGCCACCAGGCTGGGCTGGGCCGCAATGTAGCGAAAGCCAAAGGTGACCCGGTGCCAGAGGGTGGCTTTCTCGGTAGGGGGCGGTTCCTCTGGGTTCTGGGCGGCGGGGATGGGCACCAACAGCAGCGTCACCAGGGCGATCGCAAAGCTGGTCATATCTACCGCCGTAATTCCCAGCAGGCCGACGGTGGGGTAGAGCAACCCCGCCAGGGCCGGAGCGAGAATGGCCGCCCCAAAGTCGATCATCGCCGCCAGGCTGCTGGCGCGGCTATGATGGGCCGGAGGCACGATCAGCGGAATCAGGGTGGCGTAGGTGAGGGACTGCACATTGCCAAAGCAGCCAATGATGGCCGCGATCGCGTAGATATGCCAGACCTGGAGCAGGTGCAGGGCGGCCAGAATGCCCACCGAGATAGTGCAAACCGCTGAGCCAATGTCGCTGAAAATTAGCAGGCGCTTGCGGGAGACGCGATCGACCAGCAGCCCTGACACCAGCGCGATCGCCAGCTGCGGCAGCTGGTAGAACACCAGAATCAGGGCGATCGCCGTGGCCGATTGGGTGCGTTCCCACACCCACAGGGTGAGGGCAAAGTAGGTCATGGCGCTACCGATAGACGAGGCCAACTGCCCCAGCCAGAGAGTGATGAATGTTCGCATGGCTGGCCCAGAACCTAAGCGACCTGCACCAAACGGCTGACCCGATATTGCTTCACTGAGACAGGCTCTGCACCAGAATTGTGAGCCGTCATTACAGAACCCCAGACCTCAACTCTGGCCTCGTAGGCTCCTGCTTTCTGCCCATCGGGGGGCACAAATTCCAACCGCACCTCGGCCCAATCGGCATCCCACGGCTCATGGTCAGGGTCTTGGGCCAGCACCTGGGCCACTTTGCGGTAGTGCAGCCAATCCCAGCCCCGCTGCATCCAGATCTCGCGCTCCACGATCTGGGCGTACTGGTTTAATCCCGACCAGCCTCGATAAAACGGACGGAGCTCGGTCACAGGACAGTCTCGGTTAATCAGCCCCGCCAGGATTTGAGGTTCAAGGTGTCCCCAGACCTGCCCGGTGGGGAAGTCAATTAGCGTCGGGGCAAACTGGTGGCCGCCAAAGTGGGAACAGCGCCAGACGCGAAGAGGAGTGGATGGGTAGGTGGGTGGATGGGTAGATGGGTGGATGGGTAGATGGGTGGATGGGTAGGTGGGTTGGCGGGGTTTTTCTATTTCAGCGGTTTTGGAATCATCCACTCTCCCACTCTCCCACCCATCCACTCTCCCACCCGCCCACTCTCCCACATAGGTTTCCCTGAGCTGCCGATAGATGGGTTGCCCAAGGCGGGCACAGGCGATATCGATATTGCCGTGAGTACAGACCATCAGGTCGCGAATGCTGTCCGTGGGCTGTTGGTAGGCCAAGAAACGATGCAAGTTTTCAGGCTGGCTCAGCAGGGCGTTAATCAAGCCAATGATTTGAGCTGGAGGCAGCAAGAAGGTCTGTTTTTCAAACTGGGCAAAGGCGTTGTTGGGGCGGCGATAGTAGAAAACATGGGACAGGTTAGGAACGGAATACTCGCGGTCGGGGGCGATCGCCATTGGGGCGACCTGTATGCCCTGGTCGTAGAGGGCGTGAAATAAATCGTGAATCGGCTGCAAGAGCGGGTCGCTGTGGAAGCGGTCTTCTGTCCAGGGGAGGGGCAGCTCCATCACCAGCCAGCCGTCGGCGAACTTGGCGCTACCAATCGGGTCTTCACCATTGGATTTGGAGATCACTGAGCAAAGCTGACAGTCGGCGGCCAACGATGAAATAGTCATGGATTGTGCGGTTCTGAGGGGGCGAGAAGCTGGGTTTTAAGCTCGTTCAGGTACAGCTCGGTGCCGATGGGGCCGGGGAAGCCCAGGCACAGGTAGGCGGGGATGAAATAGACGCGTCCGGCTTGGGTGGCATTGAGGGACTGGGCGATCGCATTGTTTGCCCAGTCCTGCTTGAGGCGATTGAGCTGGTGGTTGGTAAACTCAGCGCCCGCCGTTGACTGCATCGGGCTATCCCAGTTGAAGCCCAGCAGAATAATCGAATCTGCCCCGTTGAGTTCGGGTAACGCCTCCAGCGACACCGCTGCCGGGGTGCGCAGCTCGGCCTCCTGAAGGCCTGAGGGGTAGATCAATTGAAACCCCAGATCGTTTACCAACGCGCCGCAAAAGCTGTTGCTGTGGCTGATCAGGTTAAAGGTCTGGCCCTCTCCAGAGGTCAGCATCAGCACGTTGGGATGCTCAGCCACGACGGCGGCAAACTCCGCCTGGGCCGCTTTAACGCGGTTTTCTGTGGCGGCGATCAAGCTTTGGGCGCGATCGCCCTGGTTCAGCGCCTGGCCAATTTCCTGCAGATGGGTTTGACCGCCGGTCATGTCAAACACCAGGGTTGGGGCAATTCCTGAGAGGGTGGCGTATTGCCCGGCATTGTAGTCGGGGCTCAAAATCAAATCGGGCTGGACGCCCAAAATCGCCTCCATCGAGGGCTGGTAGGCCAGCCCCACATTGACCGGCTGGGTGGTCACCCGGTCCCCCAGGTAGGGAATTTGCCGGGCCGGGTCGGTGTAGTCGCCCTGGTGCAGAACCATGTGGTCGCCGTACCCGGCGGGCTGTGCCCCCAGCGCCAGCACCTGCTCCAGCAGGTACGGCCCCAGCACCACCACCCGCTGGGGCTGCCCACATATTTCGGTCTCCCCCAGGCTGTGGACAACGGTGCGGCAGTCTGCCGATGGGGCGGAGGGTTGACCAGCCGGACGCTCAGCCCCTGGTATGTCGGCAATCCCTTGACAGGCCACGGCACATGCAGCCGTAAACACCGCCAATGAGAATGGTTTGATCGCTGCGATAAGTCTCATACAAGATTTGATTTGGTAAACCCCGATTCATAACCAGGCACCCCGTGGGGGCGTAGCATGTTACGTCTAAAACGACACCGACACTGACCCCACAATCGACAGGGGGGATCCGGGAGCATTGCCGAAGTTGCGAGAATTGTTGGTGCTGCTGATGTAGTTCACATCAAACAGGTTGTTGATGTTTAACCCCATCCGCCAGTCATCTCGCTCGTAGAAAAGGGCTGCATTGGTCAGAAAATAGTCGCCCACCGTGAAACTATTGGCCAGATCGCCGTAGCGATCGCCCACATAGTTAACGCCCAGGCCAACGCCCAACCCCTGCAAATTACCCGACTGAATTTGGTAGGTCGTCCACAGACTAGCGCTGTGGATTGGGGTATTAAAGAGCCGATTGCCGACCGGAATGGTATTGTCCTGGGTCACCCTGGCATCGGTATAGGCATAGCTGGCAATCACGTTCCAGCCGGGTAAAATTTCCCCCGCAATATCCAATTCAATTCCCTGGCTGCGCTGCTCCCCGGCTGCGATCGTAAAGAAGGGATTGTTGGGGTCGGTGGTCGCCACGTTCCGCTTAGTGATGTTGTAGTAAGCCAGGGTGGCAAACAGGTTGCCGTCGAGAAATTCTGCTTTGGCTCCCACTTCAAAGCCTCTGGCGGTTTGAGTGTCGAGCGGCACCCCGCTGGCGGTTTGCCCTGAGTTGGGGGTAAAGGACTGGGAATAGTTGGCGTAGAGCGATACGGTGTCTGCGGGTTGGTAGACCAGGCCAAGCCGGGGGCTCCAGGCCTGATCGGAACGGCTGCTGGTCGCATCATTCAGGTTGCGAAAGTTGACGCTGTCGTAGCGCAGGCTGGCTACCAGAATCAAATTGTCAGTGAAGGAGATTTGGTCCTGTAGAAATACGCCGATGCGATCGTGCTCTGTGTCAAACGGAGGCAACGGGGGCAACGACTCAAAATTGGGCCGGGGGGCGCCATACACCGGATTAAAAATATTCAGGGGGAGCGGGTTAGCCAGATTGAGCCGGGTGTATCGCTCATCGAATCGATTGAGGTTGAGGTCGGCTCCGGCCAGCAGCCGGTGTTCCACAGAACCCGTCGTGAACTCACCCACGACATTGGCCTGAAGGGTGTAGTCGTCGGAGTGGTAGGCGCGATCGGCGAAAAAGCGGGTGATGTCTCCGGTCGTTTCATTCACCACGAAGGGCAGCGCCGTCAGCACGTTGTAGTCCTGGCCGACGTAGCGAAAGCCCTGGTTTAAAGTCCAGCTGTCGTTGAACTGGTGGGTTAAGTCGTAGCCGATGTTGAGGGCACGGTTCCTTAAGAAGTCGTCGGGTTCACCGAGAATGCGGCTGCGCGGCACATTGGCGATCGCCGTCCCAAAGGCGGGCAATCCCAAATCAAAGGGCACTTCTTCGTCGGTGTATTCCATCAGCACCGTCAGGCTGGTGCCCTCGCCAATCTCCCAACTCAGCACTGGCGCCAGAAAGAATCGATTCGCATCGGTGTTGAAGTCCCGAAACCCATCCTCCCGCTGGTAGGCGGCGGTGAGGCGATAGCGTAGGGCAGCATCGGCGGTGATTGGCCCAGTCAGGTCGAGGGTAGGGCGAACGAACCCATAGCTGCCCAGCTGCAGGCCAAAGCCATAGGCCGGGTTGGCCAGGGGGCGCACGGTTACCAGGTTAACCAGCCCCCCAGGGTCAGCCTGGCCAAACAGCACCGAAGACGGCCCTTTGATGACTTCAATGCGCTCAACATTGGCAATGTCCTGGCTACCCAGGTTGTTATTCACCCGGTAGCCATCGCGCAAAATGGGCCCAGCGGTGAAACTGTCGCTGGTAAATCCCCGAATGGTCAGGTTGGTGCTGTTTCCAAACGGCCCCAGACGACCCGAAACACTGCTGACGTTGCGCAGGGCGTCGTCCACGCGAGTAATCTGCTGGTCTTCCAGCACCTGCCGGGGAATCACCTGAATCGCCTGGGGCACCTCCAGCAGGGGGGTGTCGGTGCGGGTGGCGGTGCTGGCATTGGGCACAACGTAGCCGCTGTCGGCCTGTTCCCCCGTGACCGCGATTTGAATCGTGTCGTCCGTGGGTGCCCCAGCGGCTGGGTCGCCCGGCCTGGCGCTGAAAATTAAGCTGGCGGCACCGACGCTGACCTGGGCCACCGGGGGAGCATCGGTGCCGGTGATGGCTACGCGCACCTGGTTGTCGCCCAGGGGGCTGAGGGTGACCAGGGCAATCCCTGGGATCGGGGCGGTGGCGGTAAACTCACCCCCCTCGGGCAGAGCCAGCACCACGTTGGGAATGTCGGCAATCAGGGCGTTGCCTGCGATTGCCGTCGTCGGGCGGGCCAGTTCCCCCGTGGCTTGCAGGGTCAGTTCCAGGGTGCCATCCCGCTCGTCGATCTGCACCCCGGTAATCTGCACCACCGGGGTTTGGGCCAGCCAGTCCGCCACGGTGGTTGCCGGTCGCTCGACTTCGCTCAGGGGTAGCGCTTGACCAGGGGCAATCCCGGCCTCCAACGCTGCCGTGTCTTGAGCCATAGCCGCTGAGCCTGTCCATAACCCCAGCCCCATCGCCACCCAAGCCGAGCGACCCAGCCACATCATCCACATCTTGCCCATCTTGACTCCCACAATAAACAGGAACAACTCTCAATAGAGGGATGATAGAGAGGGTAGGGCTAAATTTTCTTTGTGAACCGAAGATTTTTCTTTGCGATCGGGAGAACTTTGCAATCCAGTGGCCTAGTGCAGCGACAAAGCTGTAAATTAGGGTTCCCGCAGGTTGGGTGAAGCGGAGCGTAACCCAACGGTAATCAGCCTGGTTGGGTTCTGCTAGCGCGCCACCCAACCGACAAGCTGGGGGTGTAAAGAATTTAGTCTAGGCCCTCACGGCTGTTTCCCCAGCTGGTAGGCCTTGGGGCTAATGCCAAACTGGCGGCGAAAGGCGGTGCTAAACGCCTCGGGGTTGCAGTAGCCGACGCGGGCGGCCACCCCGGCGATCGACAGGTGCGACTCCCGCAGCAGGGTTTGGGCCAGCTGCAGGCGATGGCGCTGCCAGTAGCCGAAGGGCGTGGTGCCAAACAGGTGCTGAAAGCCCCGCTTCAAACGGTATTCGCTGAGCCCCACCTGCTGGGCGATCGCCCCCAACAGGGGCAATTCGCTGAGGTCTTGCACCAGCAGTTCCTTCGCGGCATGGAGTTGGTCCCGTTCGTCAGCCGACAGAGACCGAGTTCGTTGTTGCGATGCTGCGTCGTCTGACCATTGCGAAAATTGTAGGCTCAGCAGTTCGAGCGCCTTGCTTTCCAAATAGAGCTGCTGCGTCAGGCCGGTGTAGGGGGCCTGCAAAATCTGCTGCAACACCTGATTCATGGCGGCTGTCGTCTGCCCCAGCGGCTGGTGAAATCGCTGAGACCTGTCCCCTTGCAAAAGGCGAGCAAGCGGTGGGCTCAGGGTTTCGTCTGGGTCGGATGGACCAAAATAGTCGATGGGCGCGCAAATCATCAGCCCACGAATGACCTCATCTGAGGGCCATTCCTCGACCTCAGTTAAATTGGGCAGGTGGTAGAGATAGTTGCAGCCCGCAATTTCTGTGTAGTCGGGTGTTACCCCTGCCTCAGCCCTGGTTCTCACCCTAGAAGAGCCCGACAGGTAAAAGGTGGCCGTCAGCGGAAAGTCAGAACCGTGGCACCGCTCAAAGTGTAAGGGTCGCCGTAGCGTGGCATGGCGAATGTAGAGCGTCAGTCCATGGCGCAGGGAAATGACGCGATCGCCCCCCTGGCCCAAAACCGTGGGCAGATTGTGCTGAGCCCCCAGGGCCAGCGGTTGATAGAGCGCCTCCCCCTGCCGCTGGGCCTGTTCCCCCAGCACCGACCAATCGGCCTCCGTCAGCTGAAGCACATCGGCTGAACGGCTCGAAATGGGTGTTCTATGGCTGACCAACGTTGCCATGGTGGCATGCGTCCTGTTACTAAATGAGAATTGTTCTTTTTTGTTAAGAAGGCTGAGCCTGAGTGAAGGGTTAGTCGAAGGCAGAACCCTGGGTTTTGGCAAAACCCAGGGTTCTAAACCTCAGCGGTTGCGATGGCCCCTTGGGCCGATCATCGACCATCGCGGTACAGCAGCCACAGAAAGTAGGGCGCGCCAATCACCGCTGTAATCACCCCGCAGGGCAGCTCGATGGGGGCAAAGGCCAGTCGCCCCACCAGGTCCGCCAGCTCCACAATGCAGGCCCCTGTCAACGCCGCCACCGGCACCAGGCCCGCGTGGGATGGCCCCACCAGCTGTCGCCCCAGGTGCGGAGCCATCAGCCCCACAAAGCCGATGGTGCCAGCGGTCGCCACCGAAGCCCCAGCCAGGGCCACGGTGCAGAGCAACAGTAGGCTGCGGGTCCATTCCACCCGGCTCCCCAACCCCTGGGCCAGGTTATCACCCAAATTCAAAGTATCCAGATCCCGCGCCAGCACCATTGTCAGCGGCAGAAAAAACAACAGCCAGGGCAGCAGCGGCCACAGGTGCTCCCAACTGCGTCCGTAGACACTGCCCGTCAGCCACACCAGCGCCTGGCTGACGCTATAGATATTGCCAAAGGTGATCATCAGGCTGGTGAAGGCCCCGGTGAGCGACGTCAGGCCAATGCCCACCAGAATCAGGCGAACCGGCGAACTCCCCCCATTCCAGGCCAGCAGGTAAATGGCGATCGCCGCCCCCAGACCACCCAAAAACGCCGCCGCTGGCAGCCACCCCACTGGCAACCCCGGAAACAACACAATCATCGCCACCGCCACCAGACTCGCCCCCGAGTTAATGCCGATGATCTCCGGTGCCGCCAGGGGATTGCGGGTCAGCCCCTGCAAAATTGTCCCCGCCACCGCCAGACCCATGCCCACCACCAGCGCCACCAGCGCCCGAGGTAGGCGCAGGGTATTCACCACAAAGGCATAGTCGGGGCTGGCCGGAAATCCCAGAATGGTTTTAACCACCTCCAGCGGCGGCACCGGATATTCTCCCTGGCTGACGTTGAAGATCAGGGAAAGGAGGGCGATCGCCGCCAGCGCTGCCAGCACCCCAGGCACCCGGCGATCGACCCGGAAGGAGAGGGGGAGTTGGCGAGGACGGAGGGAGAGCCAGGGTTTGGGGGTCATGGGGTGGGCGGGTAGGGGGGTGGATGAGTAGATGGGTGGATGGGTAGGGGGATAGGTGAGTGGGCGAGTAGGCGAGTAGGCGGGTAGGCGGGTAGGCGGGTGAAGGGATGAGTAGGTGGGTGAAGGGATGAGTAGGCGGGTGAAGGGATGAGTAGGTGGGTGAAGGGATGAGTAGGTGGGTGAAGGGATGGGTAGGTAGGTGAATGAGTGAGATTGATCTCTTTCGGCGGTTATGAACCTGTTAACTCATCCACCCTCCCACCCATCCACCCTCCCACTCTCCCACTCTCCCACTCTCCCACTCTCCCACCCGTCCACCGTTCACCGCTTAATCTTCGACCTGGCCAAATAAATGAAGAACGGTGCCCCGATGACTGCCGTCATAATCCCCACCGGTAGCTCCTGGGGGCGGATCACCAGGCGGGCGGCGGTGTCGGCGACCGAGAGCAAAATGCCGCCAAAAATGATTGAGTAGGGCAAAATCCAGCGGTAGTCGACGCCGACGGCAAAGCGGACGACGTGGGGTACCACCAGGCCCACAAAGCCGATGGGTCCGGCCAGGGCGACGGCGCTACCGGCCAGCAAAACCACGGCGATCGCAGATCCCACCTTTACCCAGGCCGTTTGCAGGCCCAAACCCTGGGCTACATCTTCCCCCAGGCTCATCAGGGTTAACTGGCGTCCCAGGGCCAAAGAGGCTACCAGGCCTACGGCAATGTAGGGCAGCACCGGCAGAATGGAGGCGATATCTTGCCCCGCCAGGGACCCCGCCAGCCAGAAGCGGATCTCATCCAGGGTGCGCTGGCTGAGGATGAGAATGCCCGTGGTCAGGGAGCTGAGCAGGTAGGAGAGCGCCGCCCCAGCGATTACCAGCTTCAGGGGCGTCAGGCCGCTGCGACCCAGGGAGCCCAGCCAGTAGACGGTGACAGCGGCGATCGCCGCCCCGGCAAAGGCAAAGCCCACATAGCTGCCGCCGCCCCCCCGCAAAAACACCGCCAGCACCATCGCCAGGGCCGCCCCCACATTGATGCCTAAAATATCGGGGGCCGCCAGGGGGTTACGGGTGAGCCCCTGGGTAATGGCTCCTGCCACCGCCAGGGCCGCCCCCACCACCACCGCCAGAATGGCGCGGGGTAGCCGCACCGTGCGAATGATCAAATGCTCGGTGGAACCATCGAACTGAAAAATAGACTGCCATACGGTGCCAGGGGCAATGTCTGCCGCCCCCAGCAAAATGCTGACCAGCAGACAGATCAGCAGCACCAGCCCGGCTACCCCTAGCCCAATGGTTAGCAGCAGCGCTGGTGGAGCGGAATGTTTAGATGGGGCGATCGCCGACACAGGCCAGAAACCCTAATGCAACTTATTCTTATAAAAGATATCCTGTCGCTGCCCTAGAGCAAAGCCTCAGAGGGTTTTAATTATGGGCATACCCCTGCTGGGCGATCGCCCTCTCTATAGCCAAAAAGTCCTATCTACTGGACGTGTAGCTGCCCATTGTCGAGATACAGAACCTGATCGGCTCGCTGCAGGACGGCAGGGCGGTGGGAGACGACGAGGCAGGTGGGTGGATGGGTTGGTGGGTAGGCGGGTTGGTGGGTAGGCGGGTTGGTGGGTAGGCGGGTTGGTGGGTGGATGGGTGGATGGGATTTTTCTATTTCAGCGGTTTTCGCCCCCTCAACTCTCCCACTCTCCCACCCTCCCACTCTCCTACCCTCCCACCCTCCCACCCTCCCACTCTCCCACTCTCCTACCCTCCCACCCTCCCACCCTCCCACTCTCCCACCCCCAAACAACCCCTCCCACAGCCGCTGCTCGGTTTCCACATCCAGGGCGCTGCTGAGGTCATCGAACACCAGCAGGGCGGGCTGACGCAGCAGCATGCGGGCCGCCGCGGCCCGCTGCTTTTGCCCGCCAGAGAGGCGAAAGCCGCGCGTGCCCACTCGGGTATCGAGACCCTCGGGCAGGGTGGCCAGATCCTGGTCGAAGACGGCGGCGGCAATCGCCCGCTCAAGCTGCTCTGGGCCAACTGTGTCCCCCAACCCCAGCAGCAGATTGTCCCGCAGCGAGGCACTGAAGAGTTGGGGAATCTGCGGCGTATAGGCAGCCCGAGGCGGCACCAAAAAATTCGCCGGATCGGCAATGGGCTGACCATTCCAGTAAAGCGCCCCAGCCTGCCGGGGCAATAGCCCTAGCAGTACCCGCAACAGAGTAGTTTTCCCCGCCCCCACCTGGCCCGTAATCACCGTCAGGCTACCTGGGGTGAGGGTAAAGCTAATGTCACTGATACCGCCCCCACCAGCATAGCGGTAGGTCAACCCCTCCACCCGTAGCTCGTGGAGGGGGGCGGGCGGGGAGTCGGAGGCGATCGCCGGTAAGGTTGGTTCTGGGCCAAGGAGGGGTTTGAGGTAGAGGGGGTGGGGATGGGTGAGGGGGTAGGCGGGTGGATGGGTGAATGGGTGGATGGGTAGATGGGTAGGCGGGTAGGCGGGTGGGCGGGTAGATGGATGAATGGGTGGATGGGATTGGTCTCCTTCGGCGGTTGTGGCCCCATCAACGCTCTCACCCTCCCACTCTCCCACCCTCCCACTCTCCCACTCTCCCACCCTCCCACCCTCCCACTCCCCCACCAATCCCCCCATCCGCTCAAAGGAAACTTCGCTCTGCTTAGTGACGGCCATAAAGCCGCCGAGAAACGCGAGGAAGTAGGTAACGAAGGAGAGGTAGTAGACGAACAGGGCAAAGTCGCCCACGGTGAGGCTGCCCTGGGCACCGAGGCTCTGGGCGGCAACCAGCAAAATTAACCCGGTGCCGAGGCTGACGACGTTTTCAAAGGCGGAGTTGAGGATGGCGGTGAACACCTGGTCACGCACCATCAGATCGCGGCGGCGATCGCACCGTTCCCGCAGTTCCGCCAGCATTTGGGCTTCTGCCCCGGCGACTTTGACCGCCTGCACCGCCGTAAACAGTTCGCCAATCAGTCCGGTGACCCGCTGGGTGGCCTGGCGGCTGGCGCGACGGTAGCGTTTAAGGCGGTGTTCGGCCTGGTGGGCGAGGAGGGCGATCGCGCACAACGGCAAAAACACGAGTAGGGTCATGGTTGGGTTGACGATCAGCAGCAGCGCCACGGAGCCCATGGCAAACACTCCGGCCCCGAAGATTTCATTGGTGCCCACCACCACATCCTCAATCTGGGCCGCATCGTCGCGGAAGTAGCTGAGAATTTCCCCCGGCGAGGCGTTATGCTGCCCCACCCCCCCGGTCGCTAGTTCCGCCCCAGGCCGCTTGAGTAATTCGTAGAGCAAGTTATGGCGCACCAGCCCGCTGATTAAAAACCGATGCTGGGTTTTGGTAATGCGCCCCACAAAAATCGCCACCACCCGCGCCAGCCCCACCGCCAGCAGTAGCCCAATCCACACCCAGGGCGAGCTATCAAAGCGCGATTCGCCAGTGAGAGTATCAAAAAACTCGCGAATGATCAGCCCCGGCACCGCCGGCAGACCTAGAATGAACAGCCACAGCAGGGTATCGACCCAGTAGAGCCGCTGGGCGTAGCGGATGAGTTGCCAGAGTAGGTGGTGGATGGGGGGCATGGGGGTGGATGGGTGGATGGGTAGGGGGTGGATGGGTGGATGGGTAGGGGGTGGATGGGTGGATGGGTAGGGGGTGGATGGGAATTATTTGGAGAGAGATGGTAAGGAAAGGGTAGAAGGATGGCTAGGCAATTGGTTAGGAGTTATCGGGATTTGGAGGTTTATCAGGTGGCTTTTGCCACAGCTATGGAGATTTTTGAGGTATCTAAGCGATTTCCGGTTGAGGAGAGATATTGCTTGATTGACCAGATTCGCAGGTCGTCTCGATCAGTGTGTGCAAATTTGGGAGAAGCCTGGCGAAAACGGCGATACCAAGCTGCTTTTGTGGCAAAAATCAGTGACTGCCAGGCTGAAGCGACAGAAACCCAAATTTGGTTAGAGTTTGCGGTTAGATGACAATATTTAGCTTCTGAAGCCGGTAGAGACCTCTATCGCAACTACGACCAAGTCTTAGGGCAACTCGTCAACATGATCAAAACCGCTTCCCCCTGGACAATCCAATAACCCACTCACCCACTCTCCTACCCATCCACCCTCCCACCCATCCACCCATCCACCCATCCACCCCCCCACCCATCTACCCATCCACTCTCCCACCCTCCCACTCCCCAAAAGAGCCCCAGACGGAGTTTTTTGGCTGCTTGGCGGAGTTTCTATAATGGCAGAACAGGCTTTATCGTTACGGTCACGCCCATGCAAACCACCACGCTCTATGAGCAAGATTTTTACGCCTGGGCTCAGCGTCAAGTCGAGCTATTGCGCTCAGGTCAACTGGGGGAACTGGATATTGACAACCTGATCGAGGAGATAGAGTCGCTGGGTCGGCAAGAACGGCAAGGGTTGCGTAACCGGCTAGGAGTGTTGCTAGGGCATCTGCTCAAATGGCGCTATCAGCCAGAGGCCCGATCTAAAAGCTGGGCTGCCACCATCCGAGAACAGCGGGAGCGCATTCAGGAGCACCTGGCAGAAAACCCCAGCTTGAGGCCCTATTTGGCTGAAGCAACTCTCAAGGGCTATCGATCTGGGTTAAACCTGGTAGATAGAGAAACACCTCTCAACATCAAACAACTTCCCCAATCTTGTCCCTTCTCGGAAGCAGAAATTTTTGAGGAGCCGATTGACTGGCAGTCATAGACACGCGATCGCATATTTCCTGTAGCTGGCTTTCCTTCGTCAACCCAACCATTCCAGAAAGATTTTACTCAATGGGCGCGATCGCCCTGAAGACGGGACAGCAGCCAAAGGCGCAAAAATACAGTTTCAGGGAAAAAAATTGGGCTAGGCAGCGCCAATGCACTACCTAGCCTTCATCGACCTTAACCTTGAATCCCGCAATAAAACTATTCAGAGTCTTGGTTATCGTCTTGCCCCATGCCTACGCCGTCTTCGTCGCGGCGATCGCCAAGCATTTCAGGGGTGACAGCAGGATTCGCAATAATTTCTCGGGGGTCTTTGTCGTAGCCGCCTTTATTTACCAGGTCACGGGGGTCGAAAGTTTCCCCCTCAGCAGATTGAGCGTTGTCGGGGTTATTTTGTTGATTCTCAGCCATAAGACCACTTCTTTTACGTCGGCTCCGGGGAGCACCTATTGGTTAGCGTAAGCAGCAACAGCGATCGCTGCATCCCCCATCCGCCATACATTGAGTGCGATCGCAGATCTCCCCTAAGCTGCTTCGACAACGAAAATCCATCCATCCTGGGGAAACATTTCACTCCCAACCCCTGGGAATACGCTCGAAACTGACACGCGATTGTCGACAACGGCGGCCAGGAGAAACCATTGGCCCCCACCAAACCCACTCAACACGCAGGCGGAATTCGCGCCGTTCTGTGAGCTTGCAGCGCATCGGGCAGCTTGAAGCAGGGCACCATACCATCGTCGCAATCGAGATAGAGCTCAGCGGCGGTGAGCAGGTCGGCGGCGCAGGTGGTGGGGTCGAGGTCGGTGAAGAGGTAGGTGGGTTTGCCGGTACCCACGTAGGCGATCGCGCAGGGCTGTTCACAAATGCAGAGGCAGCCAGTGGTCTCAATGGTCAGCTCAGCTTGGCGGGGCCACTGCTCGTACAGGGTTTCCAACTGCTTTAGCAGGTGCCCCCCGCCCGTTTCGCCATCGCGCTTTTCTTCATCCACCGAAAAGCCGCAGCTTTTGCAGACAATTAACTGGTCTGGCATGGCTACGAGTCCTCCACCAAATAGTTAAACAGGTCATCGAGAATAGCATTGGCGGCGATCGGGCCGCTGCCAATCCAATAGGAAGGAACTTCATGAACCTGCCCATTCTGAACCGCATTTAAGGTAGACCACAGCGGATCACCCATAAGCCTACCTTTCTCAGTCTGGGCCTGCTGGGCAATGCCATCTTGATACCCATAAGTCCAGATAAAAATAGCATCACCATCAGCATCGGATAGTTTTTCGCGACTGATAGTGTACTGAATGCTATTGCCAAATAACGCATTGGCCTCCGATGCGGTTAAATCTTGAGATGGGGGTCGAGACAGACCAGCATCAGCAACCACCGTGCCACAAAATGAATCTTTGAGGTACAGGTTCACATGGGTTGGGTATACCCGCACGATCGACACCTCTAATTCAGCCGCGCGGTCTCCCATCTGGGTCTTAAAGTCTTCTGCGCGGGCGTAATAATCGTCCATGACCTGCTGGGCTGCTGCGGTCTTATCAAAAGCTTCTGCGTAGCCCATGAAAAACTCTTTCCACTGACCACTATGCCCGTAGGCAATCAAGACTGTGGGGGCGATTTTAGATAAGGCACCATAGTTAGCTGAGACATAATCTCCGCCAATTATGAAGTCTGGCTTTAGCGCCAAAATTTTCTCAAGGTTGGGGGCATCGTTGCCGCCCACATCCTCAATGCCGTCGAGCATACCGCTCAGGTGAATGCCTTCAGCATTTAATTCGTCACTGCCAATTGGCTTAATACCTAAGCTCAGCGCATCCTCTAAACCACCTAAAACTACGATACGCTGCGGGTCGTTGGGCACACAGGTTTCACCCCTAGCATGGCGAATGACTCGACAGTCGGCGCTGGCGAGGGCACCGTCCCTTTGAGTAGAGGCATTGGGTGTGCAGGCACTGCCCAGGATGACGACAGCAAGACATATCAACAACCCTAAGACAAGCCATCGCCATCTCCGCTTTCCTAGGCTGCCACAGAAAAGTTGTCGAGTCATTCTGTCACCATCCATGGGCATTCGCTAACACTCAAAATCCTAAAAATCAATCGACAGCGACCCAACAACCGTCAGGGGTGCGCCGGGTTCAATGGCAACCCGGCCAAAGTTATTAGCTTTGAAGTAGCGCACGTCAAACAGGTTTTGCACATTAATAGCAGCCCGCCAGTTATTGCGCCGGTAAAACACCGCCGCGTCAGTGCGCACGAAGCTGGGCAAATCGAAGGTGTCTTCAAAATCTCCGGCGCGATCGCCGGTATAAAACACCCCGGCCCCAAAGCCTAGCCCCTGCAAATTGCCGCTTTGAATTTCGTAGGTGCTCCACAGGCTGGCCGTATGCCTGGGCACATTTTGCACCCGGCTGCCTGGAGGTAGGCCAAAATACTCCTCGGTGTAGGCGGAATCAATGTAGCCATAGGAGGCGATGACATTCCAACCGGGGAGAATTTCGCCCGCGACATTCAGATCCATGCCGCCGCTGCGTTGCGCAGCAATGGGGATGCTGAAATCTGGGTTGACGGGATCGGTGGTGGCCAGGTTGGTTTTGGTGATGCTGTAGAGCGCCAGCGAGGCGATGAGGCGATCGCGGATAGCGGCCTGAACACCCACCTCGTACTGAGTGCCGCGCTCTGGAGGTAGAAAGTTACCATCGACACTGGTGCCAAAGTTGGGTTGAAACGATCGCGCATAGTTGGCATAGATTGAAACCGGCTCGATCGGCTGATAGACCACGCCAACCGTGGGGGTAAATGCTGTCACATCCTGGCCAGAGTCAGTACCGGTGCGGTTGTTGCGGCTGTATTGCGAAACCACATCAAACCGCCCCCCCGCAACCACGATCAGGTTGTCGAGAATCTGGATCTGATCCTGCACAAAAAGGCCGAGGGCATTGGTGCGATCGCTGTTATTCCGCACCTCATTGGTGAGGGCGCTGAGGGGAGGCCGCTCAACGACGTTGTAGACCGGATTAAAAATATCGAGGCTGGGCGTCAATCCGCCCGGCAGTCGTCGTTGGGTGCCACCGGAGGTCTGCCGCCGCAGATCTAGCCCAATCAGCAGGTCGTGCTCAACCGAGCCGGTCGAAAAGTTGCCCAGCACATCGGTTTGCAGTGAATAGACCTCACCAATGTCGTCGTTAGAGCGGAAGTTGCGGGTTAAAATTCCCGTAGCCTCGTTCAGCCGTACAGGCTCGGCCCGATAGTCAAAGCTATCGGTAGATAGCATCCGAAACTGGTTGCGCACCTCCCAACTGTCGCTAAACTCGTGCTCCAGGCGGTATCCAGCCCCGTATTCCTCCACTCGGCTGACATCGTCAGGTTCCCCAAAAATGCGGCTCAGTGGGGTGTCTACAATACCCCGTCCGATGGCCAAAAAACCTCGGTCAAAGGGGCGTTCGTCGTTGCGGTAGGTAAAGTCTAGATTCAACGTTGTGGCATCGCCCAGGCTAAAGGCCAACGACGGCGCAGCAAAATAGCGGTTGATAGTTTGGTCGAAGGCCCGGAAGCCATTGGCGCGTTCGTAGGCCCCATTAAAGCGGTAGAGGATGGTGCGATCGCTAGTGATCGGCCCAGTCAAATCGATCGTGGGGCGAATAAACCCGTAGCTGCCCGCCTGGAGTTCTAGACCATAGAACGGCTCGTCGAGGGGCTGCTTGGTAACGAGGTTAATAATCCCGCCGGGCTCTGTGTTGCCAAACAAAACCGATGCTGGCCCCCGCAGCACCTCAATGCGCTCCACATTGGCGGTTTCGGCAAACCCCGAGCCATCGCCCCTAAACCCATCGATAAAAATGCCGCTAGTAAAAAAGCCGCGAATATTGAGCTGGTCGGTGGTGCTGCCAAAGCCGCCATCCTGCACCACACCGCTGACGTTGCGCACGGCATCGCCTACGCGAGTAATGGCCTGATCCTCCAACACTTGTTCGGGAATGACCTGAATGGTGCGCGGAACGTCGCGCAGGGGGGTATCGGTACGGGTGGCCGAGGTGGCATTTCGTGGCGCGTAGCCCTCGTCGCCTTCCCCTGTCACCCCAATGCGGATAGCGTTGTCATCGCCCGAGGCCAGACCCAACCCCGGCGCAATGCCCAGTACCAGTCCCGCAGTTCCAGCGCTTACATTCACCGCTGGCGGCCCATCGTTGCCGGTAATGGAGACCCGTACCCGGTTGCCGGGCTCGTTGGCGAGGCTTACTAGGGCAATGCCCTCGGTGGGGCTAAACTGCTCAAAGTTATCCCCACCGGGCAGGGCCAGCACCGCATTGGGAATCTCGGCCACCAGGGCATTGCCCACCACCGATGTGGTCGGTTCCCCCAGTGCTCCGTCAGCCTCCAGCACCAGCCGCAGTCCCTCACCGTCGGGCTCTACCCGCACCCCGGTAATTTGCCTCACCGCCTGGGCCAGGTCTGCTGCCTGACCACTGGGCGGGGCCATGTTCCCTAAAGACAACCCCGTTTCGGCCTGCGCCGCCACTGGTACCAGTGCTAGCGATGCCGCCAGCAGCACGAACCCCTGCAATCGAACGCCCATCACACCACCTGCTAAATCATTGAGAACACTGCCCTAATTGCCTATCGCTGCGGGGCAATCAGGAATACTTCTCAGTAAGATACAGGTCGGCGAGAGCCGCTAAAGCGAAGGATGATCCCTAGGCGGAGTTTTTGCGATCAGATCTGGGAGTTTTTGGGTCGGCTTGCCCCGGCGCTACAATGGGGCTACGCAAAACGCTGGCAGAGCCCCAGGTGGTGACCATGTTCGACATTGACCTCACCCAACTTCCGACTAGCGACGAACTCCCCTGTTCTGACGATACGCCCGTGGATAACGAAGATCAAAACTGGCTGCCCAATGTCTTGCTCTTCGTGTTGGAATACCTGTGGAAAGACCGCCAGGACTGGTTTTTTGCCGTGGATATGGGCGTTTACCATACCACCGGGGTCAACCCACGGGTACCGGTGGTGCCCGACGGCTTTTTGAGCTTGGGGGTTGAACGTCGCAAGGGGGGCAAGTCGCGCAGCAGCTACGTCACCTGGGAAGAAAATTACACACCACCGATTTTAGCCCTGGAAATGGTGTCACAAACCCCCGGCGGCGAGTACGACACCAAGCTAGATATCTACGCCCGCCTGGGGGTGCTGTACTACGTGGTTTACAATCCCAGCTTCTGGCAGCGCGATCGCCATTTACCCTTTGAGGTCTACAAGCTGGTGGAGGGCACCTACCAATTGCAAATGGGCGAACCCTGTTGGATGCCGGAGATCGGGTTAGGGATTGGGCGTTGTGTGCTCCCGTTTGACCCGATGGACCGGGAAGCCCTGGGTTGGTTTGACCAGCGGGGCGATCGCTACTTGACCCCCGCCGAGCGAGCTGAGCAGGAACAGCGGCGGGCTGAGCAGGAACAGCGGCGGGCTGAGCAGGAGCAGCGGCGGGCGGAGCAGGAGCAGCGGCGAGCTGAGCAGGAGCAGCGGCGGGCGGAGCAGGAACAGCAGCGGGCGGAGCGACTGGCCGATTATTTGCGCTCCCTCGGCCTCGACCCAGATAATCTGCCGAATGCTTGAGACAGCAGCAGGATGCTAGGTGCCAGGTGTCAGGTCAAAACCCGGTACCCAACACCCGGATAACCCACCCCTGCCCCTCCCAGGAGGGGATCTTGATACCCACCAACCCATCCACCCACCAACCCATCCACCCACCAACCCATCCACCCACCAACCCATCCACCCGCCCACCCATCCACCCCTACGCCCTCATCCCCCGCGCATACACCCCCGGATTCACGCCATACTTGCGGCGAAAGGCGGCGGCGAAATGGCCCCGGCTGGCAAAGCCCACCGCCTCGGCAGCGGCGGTGACGCTGAGATCGCCGGATTCGAGCAGCTGGCGCGATCGCTCCATGCGGTGCTCGTGCAGGTAGCCAAACACGGTGGTGCCAAACACCTGGCGGAAGCCCACCTTCAGCTTGTGGTCGTTGATGCCCACCGCTCGCGCCAGCTCAATCAGCGAGGGGGGCTGGGTGAGCTGGCGGCGCAGGATTTTGCTGGCGTAGTGGATGCGCTCTACGTCGTCGGGTTTGAGGGCAGGCACGCTGCTTTGGCTGGGTGTGGTGCGCAGATCTTCGATCAGTAGCGCCATGAGCTCCCACACCTTACTTTCCAGGTAGAGGCGCTGGGTCAGCCCTTGAAAGGGACAGCCAAGCATCGCCTGCACCGCTACCTGCATGGCCGCCGTCGGGGTGCCAGAACGCTCGAAGTAGAGTTGATCGCTAGGTCGTAAAAAGTCCAAAACGTGGCAATCGGTGCTGTCATCGCCGATCCAGTGCTGAAACACGAAGGGCTCAATGTGTACATTGACGCTGATGATCCGCCGCTGGACAGGAACCCGCCAGACTCCAGCCGGGGCCAACCCGCTGCCAAAAAAGTTATAGTGCTGGCTGCTGCTGCCGCCGCCCTGGCTTTGCTCAAAGGTGAACTCCAGGGGATGGGCGCGATCGCATTGCATCACCGCCAAATCGTCCTTCAGGCAAACCTCTTCGATGCGGAGATCGATGCCTTCTCGCAGGGGCACATAGCGCTGTTGACCCTGCCCCAGGGCGGTGGGATAGGCCCTCACTTCGGTAGCACCGTCTGTTGTGGTGCGGTAGTCGATCTCATCTAGCCAATCGGCGTAGTCAGCCTGGGACAAAGATAGGGTCATAACAGTGAGCCGAGAATAACAAAATAGAGCTACCCAACGGTTGCGATGCAATCCTATTGGGCAGCCCTGGGCAACCACCATCTAAGGATTTAGATGTCGGAGAGGATTGGACAATCTTACCCTTAATTGGCAATAGTTCTCAATAAAATCGGAAAATAGGTATTGGGTGTTCGGTGTCAGGTGTTGGGTAACAGGTGTAAGGCGGAACCTGATACCTGTTACCTACTACCCGCCATCTCCCCCCGGCACCGCACCACATTCTTGACTCGGTACGGCATAATAGCCGACGTCTTATCGCTGGCACAGGACCCATTCAGGTAGACGGTGCGAGCTGTATCGGCCACAATGTCGGCCTGAACGGTTTGCTGCTGGCCTGATTGGGGGCAGTAGGTGATTTCAACCCGGTTAAAGGTTTCGTCTGCGTCGTGCTCTAGCACTTGGGCAGCCGCTGAGTAGGTCAGCCAGTCCCAGCCGTGGGTGAGCAGCAGTTGCTTTTCCAGCACCTGGGCGGCCCAGGGTAGCAGACCCCAGCCGCGATAGATGGTCTCTAGGCTGCGAATGTCGCCGCTGTGGGTAAGCACTGACCGCAGAGAAGTTTCATCCAGGTAGCCGTAGTAGCGGGCGGTGGGGAAGTCGATGGCGGTGGGGGCCATGCGGTGGCCGCCGATGTGGCTGGCCTGCCAGATGCGGATATTTTGCAACCCCAACTCTGTCACCAGTTTGCGGGCCTGATGGTAGATGGGTGTGCCAAAGCGGGAGCAGCAGCGATCGCGGCTGCCGTGGGTGCAGACTAAAATGTCGCGGCTGGGCAGATCGACTGGGGTGGCGCTGAGCGGTTCGCCCATCACCACCTGGCGCACCAGAGGTGCCACATCGCGGATGTCCCCCAGGTGAAATTCTTGCTTTTCATAGGCGGTGGCAAAGCCGGAGGGTTTGCGAAATACCAGCACACGGGTGAGGTTTTCTTGGCTGAGCTGGTCGTTGTGAATCAGCAGGAAGCGGGTTTGGTAGCGATCGTAGTCGTCGTAGATTTCTTCGCTCAGCTCGCGCAGGACGGTAGGAATGCCCTTGGATGCCATATCGTTGCGCTCCCAGGGGGGCGGGCAGGCGATCGCCACGTAGAGCCTGTGTTCAGAGGCGGTGCCAGCAATATCAAGGCCAGACTGACGCGATTGTTCGGCGCAAAAGGGAGCGTTCATGGCGGTGCTATGACTGTTGGTGAGTAACTAGGGCAGCAAACTGATTGAGGAAAATCTCGGCGGCGATCGGGCCGCGAATCCGGGTGAGTTGGTAATCCATAAAGTAGAGCTGGCCTGCCTGTACCGCAGGCAGCGCCTGCAGAATGGGATCATTCTGCCACTGCCGCTGGGCATTCTCGATGGTGTTTTCGCCCGAGGGCATAACCAAAATGTGATCGGCATCAATTTGAGCAACGGCTTCCATGGAGGTACCCGGGCGATCAGACGGCCCCAAAATCACCTGAAAGCCCAAATCTTCTAACAGCTCTGTGGTGAAGTCGCCAGCGAATACAAAGGATTGGTTGACAATGCCTTGCCACCCCAAGACGATGATGCTTTGACCAGCGATCAGCGGTGCAAGCTGATTTTTAACCGCTTCAACCTGCTGATTGTGGGCCGCGATCACCTGTTGCGCTTGGGCTTCGCGGTTGAGTCCCTGGGCGATCGCCGTCAGGGCAGGTTGCCAGCCCGTGTCGGCTCCGGTGTCAAAAAACGCGGTGGGGGCAATGCGGCTCAGGGTAGGGTAGTTGTTTTTCACATAAAAGGTTTCGCCCAGCACTAAGTCTGGCTTGAGCTGCAGCAGGGTTTCAATGGAGGGAGAATGGCGATCGCCCAGATTTACCGGCTGGGTGGTAATGCGATCGCCCAGGTAGGGAATCTGCTGGCTGGGATTATCAAAAACTTTGCTATTGAGCAGATCGACTTCGGCGTAGCCTGCTGGCTGCACCCCCAGAGACAGCAAAATATCCAACAGCGGTGGGCTGAGAGCAACTACATTTTCAGGTTGTCCACACAGTTCCGTTTCGCCCCCGTCATGGAGCATCACCCGACATTCGATGGCAGCGGTTGGCGAGGAAGGGACCGGTTCCCCCAATGGGGTTGGGGAATGGCAGGCGATCGCCACTATGACCACCACTGCCGCCAGTAGCCAAAGCTTTGCGAGTTGCCGCATCCCTCGCCCTCCTAAAACTGCCATGAGAGAGTACCCTGTACTTCAAAGGGAGCGCCAGGCAGCACCGATAGCCGCCCCTGCGACCCCGCAAAGTATTGGGCATTAAACAGGTTCTTAAAATTTAGGCCAACCCGGAAGCGATCGCGCTCGTAGTAAACAGCGGCATCGAAACGAGTGTAACCCGGCAGCGTAAAGGTGTTAGCCAGATCCCCGGTGCGCTCACCGACTAAAAAGGCTCCAACACCAAAGCCCAACCCGGCGAGATCTCCCGTTTGCAAAGTGTAGGTCGTCCATAGACTAGCAGAATGCTGAGGAACATTGATCAGCCGGTTGCCTACATCAAAGCGATTGTCGCGGGTAATGGTGGCGTCAATCAACCCATAGGAGGCAATCACATCCCAACCCGGCAAAATTTCGCCCACCACATTGAGGTCAATCCCACGACTCCGCTGCTCCCCCACCTGAATTGAAAAATTCGGATTGTTGGGGTCAGGGGTGGTCAGGTTGCTGCGGGTGATATTGTAAGCCGCCAAAGTGGCCGAAAGGCGACCTTCTAAAAAGTCGGCCTTGGCACCAACTTCGTACTGGGTGCCCCGAGTTGGCTCAAACGGCGTGTTGGTGGCGCTGCGCCCCCCCTGGGGCACAAAGGAGCGGGAGTAGCTGGCATAGAGCGCCAGCATTTCATTGGGTTGGTAAACTAGACCGGCACGGGGAGAAAAGGCGGTATCTTGCTGGCTAGTAGCAAAGTCGTCAACCTGGAAGAGTTGATTAGAGTTAACCGTGTCTAACCTACCGCCTACTAAAAGCTTGAAATTATCAGACAGGGTAATTTGGTCTTGCAAGTAGAGGCCAAAAGTTCGTCGGTCTTGGAAATCTCCCTCTGCAAACACCTGAAAGCCACCTGTATAGGAAATGGCGCTATAGTCTGGGTTAAAAATATCCAGCAGACCGCCAGTAATATTTTGTTGATTGTCAGGTGCTTGGGAGCTGAATCGCACATTGTTGTTAGAGAGTTCCAAACCCAGCAGTAGCCGATGCTCCACTGTTCCGGTGTTAAATTCCCAAATCAAATCGTTTTGAAACGTATAGGTTTCGAAAAACTGATCGCCAAAGGCAACTCCCAACTCAACAGTGCGGTTGTCATTGCGCAGGTTTCTGATGAACGATAGCCCGTCTCGAAAAGACTCAAAGCTGGTGGTGTAGCGAAAGGCACTGCGGATAGACAGGTTGTCAGCAAAAGCATGATCAAAAACAAGGGTGGCCCGAGTTTCATCGTAGAGCTGGGTGGAGTTATTGGGGTCAGCCAAGGTGCGACTAAAGGGTAGGTCTGCGGGGCGATTGTCTCCATTCAGCACGATTAACCCAATATCAGGCGAGCGCCTATCCTGCAAATACGAAACCTCCAGGTTCAGCGATGTGGTGGGGCTAATCGTCCAGGCGATTGTTGGCGCAATAAAGTAGCGTCTGGAGTCAACAAAGTCTCGAAAGCTGCCCGCATTTTCGTAGGCTACATTTAACCGGTAGGCTACTGCGCCATCGGCAGTGAGTGGGCCGGAAAAATCTAGCGTCGGTCGGTAGAAGTCAAAACTTCCCCCCCTAAAGCTCACCTCATAAAATGGCGTATCAAGGGGCGCTTTAGAGACCAGATTGATGATACCGCCGGGTTCACCCTGGCCAAATAAAACCGAAGCAGGGCCTCGGAGTACCTCAATGCGCTCAATATTGGCGGTCTCTTGGGCAGTTCGAGTGTTAAATGTGCCACCGCCACCCGCATCTTCCCTCAGCCCATTCCTAAACTGCGTAGCCCCGAACCCGCGAATGAGGAAGTTTTGGGCGCGATTGCCTATGGAGTTGCTAAAGGTGACCCCGCTGACATTGCGCAGGGCTTCGTCGAGCCGCACCGCCCCCTGATCTTCAAGCACCTGGCGAGGAATCACGGAAACAGAAGCTGGAACATCCCTCAGAGGCGTATCAGTGCGAGTCGCAGTGCTGGCCTGCGAAGGGTTATAGCCTTCGTCTTGTGCTCCCGTCACCATCACCTGAATTGCTTCATCCTCGGCAGCGGCGGTGGCGATACCCGGCACTAGGCTTAAGATAAATCCTTCAGCCCCAGCACTCACCGCTGCGGTGGGGGCAGCATCTGCTCCGGTGATGGCCACCTGCACCGTGTTATCGGATAAGTTTGTCGCCGTCACCAGGGCAATGCCCTCGGCGGGGTTGGCCTGGAAAAACTCGCCGCCCTCGGGCAGAGCCAGCACCGCGTTAGGAAACTCAGCAATCAGGGCGTTACCGATCGCGCGCGTGGTAGGTGCCGCCAGCTCCCCCGCCGCCGTTTCCAACACCACCTGCAAGCCCGCCTCAGTGTTCTCCAGCCGCACCCCGGTAATTTGCACCGTGGCCTGAGCGATTTGGGTCATCCACTCGTCTACGGTGGTTGCAGGGTGGATGGGTGGACGGGTAGCTGGGTGGCTAGGTAGCTGGGTGGATGGGAGCATGGGTTGTTCCGACTCATCCACTTGCCCAGTCATCCACTCATCTACATTCTCAATGCTCGCCTGGGCTATCAGCGGTTGAGCCAGAATTGCAATCGCCCCCACTACGCCAGTTAGTAAACCCCATCCCATCCGCTGCTGAGTCATTGCCGTCACACCACCATTTAAGCGTTCACTGCACTAGATGCGAATAGATTTCATCTAGGTATAGGAACTCTAGGACGAAGGGTGCGATCGCGTCTGCCTCGGCACGGAACAGTTTAGTCACAGCACGGAATTTTTGAACGCCTTGGGGCTAATGCCAAACTCTCGCTTAAAGGCAGCGGCAAAATGCCCGGCATGGCTATAGCCCACCTGGCAGGTGACCTCGGCCACGCTCATCTCGGTGTCTTGCAGCAATTGCCGGGCTTTAATCAGTCGCTGCTGCCGCAGATAGCCAAACACCGTGGTGCCAAACACCTGGCGAAAGCCGCGCTTTAGGGTGCAGTCATTGAGACCTACCGCCCGAGCCAGTTCCAGCAGTGACGGAGGATCATCCATGCGTTGGGTAATCAGATCTCTGGCCTGGTGGATGCGGTCAATATCTGACGGCTTCAGCCGCTGGGTCGCTCTAGCGGGGCCGGACTCTAGCCACTGGGCGGTTTGCAGGGCGATTAGCTCAAGAGCTTTTCCCTCCAGATACACCTGCTGAATCGAGCCAGTGTAGGGGCAATTGAGAATTTGCTGAAGCACCAGCTGAATCGTCGGAGAAATTGACCCGACCGGCTGATGCCAGTCGTCTTCATTGAGGGCGATCGCGGCCTGGAGTTCTGCCGGTATCAGCACTAATTGATCATCACTAAAGGTCAAGCAGCCCGCATAGGTTAACAAATGTAGGTCAATTTTTAACACCCGCCGCTGCCCCGACCAGGTCTGAAAAAGTCTCTGGGTGCGGGTTTCGTTGAATTCGAGAAAACTACTTTGGCTAGTCGGTTCTGGGGGGTGCTCAGCGTCTGGGGCAATGTGCAGGTTGAAGCCAAACTCGAGAGTTCGCCCAGGTGCTTCCGGCAGTTTTTCTTCGACCAGCGTATCTTTCAGCCAGTAGTCGCGGATCAGAAAATTCAGGCCATGGCGCAGGTTGAGCGATCGCTTGTAACCCCGACTGGTTGACTGGGGCGCTTGAATCACCAGCTCGTAGTTGCTGGATGCTGACAAGTAAGCATTGGCCGACAACGACGCCGGTTGGTCTTTTTCTGAAAGCAAGATAGTCATGGGGATGAAAGGAGTCTGCCCAAAGGAATTCAGGAATTGTAGCCATCAAATAAGACTTATTCTCATTTATTGGCTTGATTCTGGCAAGCAGCCACGCCACAGTTAGAGCAGGCCGTCCCGCTATCCTTGCTGAGCCAGGATGCAGCATTGGCATCGTTTGAGAGTTAATCGGGCATCGCTCCAACCTTGAGCAAGCGCGAAAACTGTGAGTTGGGATCGGTTAAGAGAGTGGTGCGATCGCCGTACTCCGCCACCTGCCCCTGCTCCAAAATCAGGATCTGGTCGGCCCGCTCCACGGTTTTGAGTCGGTGGGCGATGATAATCCCGGTGCGGTTCACCAAAAGTCGATCCACTGCCCGCTCGATCAACTGCTCCGTCAGTGAGTCCAACCGCGACGAGGCTTCATCTAGCACCACCAGCCCCGGATCTTTGAGAAACACCCGTGCAAAGGCCAGCAGTTGTGCCTGCCCCGCCGACAGCCCGCCGCTATCTGCCCCCAGCTCCGTATCCAGGCCCGCTGGCAGCCCCTCTAGCCAGGGCATCAGGCCCAGGTCATCCAGGGTTTGCAGAATCGCTTCATCCGAGATGTGCCCATCAAAAAACGTCAGGTTATTCCGCACATTGGTCTGAAACAGCTGCACATCCTGGGTGACAAACCCCACCTGGTGCGGCAGTTCCCGCAGCGACACCTGGGCAATATCCACGCCCCCCAGGTAAATCTGCCCCCGCTGAATGTCGTACAGCCGCAGCAGCAACCGCGCCAGGGTACTTTTGCCGCTGCCCGTGCGGCCCAGTAGACCAAGGGTTTGCCCAGGGGAGAGGTGGAGAGTGAGGTTGTGGAGGGTAGGTGGGTTGACGGGTTGGCGGGTAGGTGGGTGGATGGGTGGATGGGTGGATGGGTGGATAGGTGGGAGGGTAGGCGGGTTGGTGGGTGAGGGGGATTTTTCTATTTCAGCGGTTTCCGCCTCATCCACCCTCCCACTCTCCCACCCTCCCACCCTCCCACTCTCCCACTCCCCGTACCCAAACCACACCCCCTCAAACTTCACCGATAGGGCTCCCGTCGGTAAAATCCCTTGGCCGCCTGGGCTCACCCGAGGCTGGTGGCCCAGTAAATCCTGAATCCGTTGGATGCTGGCCTGGGCCTGCTGGAGCTGCTCTAGTTCTTCGCGGATGCGTTCGATGGGGTCTTGCAGCAGGGTGGCGTAGTAAAAGAGCAGGTAGACGGTACCGATGGTGATGGCAGCCTGGCTCCAGAGGTAGGCACCGATGGCCAGGGCGATCGCGTTGCCCAGGGTAAACAGCCCCACGGTGCTGCCCCACAGCAGGGTGCTGGTGAAGCGGGCCTGGTGAAAGGCTCGCAGCCAGCGGCGCAGCAGTTTGTAGAACCTGTCCATCACATAGCCGACGGCCCCATTGGCACGGATGTCTTCCAGGCCGCTGAGGTGCTCGGCCACAAAGCCGTAGAATTCGGCGCTGATCTGGCGGTAGGTGCGCCAGGGGCCAACCGCCAGGGATTGGAGGCCGCCCAGCACCCCAAAGGCTACCAGGGTAAACAGGCTCAGACTCAGTCCGGCCCGCCAGTCTTCGAACCACAAAATTGTTAGCACCCCCAGGACTAACAGGCCGTTGCCCAGTACCTGCAATACAAACTGCGAGAAAAACCGCGACAGAGCATCCACATCGCCATCGACCCGCTCCACCAGTTCCCCGGGAGTGTGGGCTTTGTGAAAGGCCAGGTCAAGGCCCAGGGCGTGGCGGGTCAGATCCAGGCGTAGGGTGTTGGTGGCACGCCAGGCGATGGTTTCACTGAAGTAGGTGGTGGCGATCGCAAACCCCTGCTGGACAAAAGCGATTGCAACGAACGCCCCTGCTGCCAACACCAGCGATCGCGGTGCTCCCCCAGCCACCGCCGTGTCAATGAAATATCGCAATATCTGTGGGTTGAGCAACTGCAACCCAATGCCCATCAGTAGGGTGATGCTCAACCCCACTACCCGTCCCCCCTGGGGCCTGAGGTAGGTGGCCAACAGCTTTCGATACCCCTGCCCAGATCTACCCATAGCTAAACCATCTGGCAAAAAACTAGCCCCCAGCCTAGCGGCTGAACGTTACCCAAAGGGCTCTAAGCCGGAGTTTTTTGCCCGCTAGACGGATTAAATGCGCTGGGAGGGTGGGCGAGTGGGAGGGTGAGCGAGTGGGCGAGTGAGCGAGTGGGCGAGTGGATGGGGCCAAAACCGCTGACACAGAAAAATCTTACCCACCTACCCACCTACCCACCTACCCACCTACCCACCTACCCACCTACCCACCTACCCATCCACCCATCCACTCACCTACCCATCCACCCCTATTCCCGCCTTGTCGCAATCCCCAAGGTCGCTCCTTCGATCGCCCGCAGTTCGTCCATCACCGCCACCACCCGGCCGTGGCTGACCGCTTCATCGGCGTTGATCACCACCACCGACTCTTGGGTATTCCGCATCAGGTTGCGCACGCCAGTTTGGAGGTCTTCCAGGGCGATCGCCTCTCGGTTCAGGGCAATCTCCCCCGATTCCTCCACGGTCACAGTAATTCGCGTTCGCTGCTGAAGTTCGGCACTGGCCGCCTGGGGCAGGTTCACCGGCAGGGACTCCGAGCGGGTGAGAAACAGGCTGGAAATAATAAAGAACGTCAAAATCGCAAAAATCACATCGATCATTGGCACGATATTGAGTTCAAAGTCGGCTTCGGGTTCTTCGGGGAGGTAGGGCATGGGGGGAGTGGGAGGGTAGGGGGTGGGGAGGGAGAGGGTGGGCGAGTGGGAGGGTGTATGGGTAGGGGAGTGGGAGGGTGGGCGAGTGGAAGGGTGGAGGAGTGGGAGCGTGGATGAGGCGGAAACCGCTGAGATAGAAAAATCCCCCTCACCCATCCACCCGCCTACCCACCAACCCGACTACCCGCCTACCCACCTACCCACCTACCTCACCAACGACTCTTCCTTGAGCTGGTTCTGCCGCCCGTGGTGGGTTTCGTACAGAATCTCTAACTGCCCGCCGTACTCTTGAATCAGCGCTACCTGGCGTTTGTAGAGGCCGCGAAACAGGTTGGCAAAGATCAGCGTGCCGATCGCTACCACCAGGCCCGCTGCGGTAGACACCAGGGCTTCGCTGATGCCGCCGGTCACGGCTCCGGTGTTGGTGTTCAGGTCGCCCAGCTGTAGGGCGGCGAAAGAGCGGATCAGGCCGAGGATGGTGCCCAGCAGGCCCAGCAGGGGGGCGACGCTGATGATGGTGGCAAAGACAGTGCTAAAGCGGCGCAGGTGGGGCAGTTCGGCCTGCATGGCGCTGGCCAGGGCGAGGTGAAACTGCTTGGGGCTGGCCCCGTCGATTTCCAGGGCTTCTAGAAAAATGCGGGCGGTGGGCAGGTTCACGTTCTGGCGCAGCTTGGGGTACACATCCACCGGTGCCTGCCGGTAGGTGCGCAGAATGTCTTGCATCACTGGGCGCTGGCGGCGGTTGATGCGAAACCAGAAGATCGAACGCTCGACAATCAGGGCGATCGCCAGGATTGAAAACCCCAGCAGTGGCCACATCACGATGCCGCCCGCCGCAAAAATGGTACCCATAAACTCTATTGCAAAAAAGTACTAATAGTAGATTCACCTCGATTTGCGACTCGTTGTCAAGTATTGTGCTGATTAGTCAGTTGGGAATTGAGGGTTCGGGGGTTACAGTTGACTGTGAACTGCAGTTCATAACCCCTGCCCTTTTGGCTTGATATCTTTAGTTTTGACAGGTTGCTACACGCTCACCATCCCCTGGGGGTGGTCTGAATCTTTTGGCGCAGCTCAAATGAAAACTTTTGCCAATTGTGTAATATGACTAGACAGGTTCCCGCTGTTATCTTGGGCAAGTTTCTATGAGTCTCTGTGACATCTGTAGTCAACAGCACCAGCACGAGCAGCAAAAGCTTCGCCGAATTTTGCTCTGGGGGCTGTTGGGGTCGGTGGGCGTCCATGTCGTGGCCCTCGGCCTGAGTCAGTTCAATTTTTGGCAGGCGGCCACCGACGAGTTGGCGCCCATCGAGCTAATTATTACTGAAGCCATTCCTGAGGAGCCCGAGACGCTGCCCGAGCCGGAGCAGCCCACCGAACTCAGTACCGAGACCAACAACCCGGCTCCAGCCACCGCCAGCGCCCCGCCCCGCCCCGCTGCGGTGGTGGCCCCGCCTACGCCCACGCCGCCCACTCCAGCCCCGCCCGTGGAAGCGGTGACACCGGACACCCCCGAACCTGAAACCCTAGCCGAGTCGGACCTGGCTGAGCCGGTGCAGGAGGAGGCCGAGGCGGTGGAGGAAGAGACTGAAGCGGTGGCTGAGGAGCCCCCTGAGGCGGTGGAGGAGGCGATCGCCACTGAACCTGAGGCAACCCCAGCGGAACCCCAGTCCGAGCGTCTGCGCGACCTGTTGCAACGCCTACGTGAGGCCCAGAACGAGGCCGCCACCACCGCTACCAACTCCGCCACTACGGGCACGGGCAACCTCCCCGATGCCCCAACGGGTGACAGCCCTGGGGTCGCAGCGGCTCCCTCAACCTCCCAGGGCAGTGGCCAGGGCCAGGGCTCGCGCACCGTTGCCTGCCAAAACTGCGTGCGGCCCAGCTATCCCGAAAGCGCCCTGGCCGCCGGAGCCGAGGGTCAGCCGATGGTGAGCGTCGATATCAACCCCGACGGCACCGTTCGCAGCGTTACCCTGACCCGCTCCAGCGGCAACCCGGCGATCGACCAGGCCGCTATTCAGGCGGCCCGTAACTCCCGGTTCCAGCCCATTGCAGGCGGAGCCAGCGTACCCATCGAGTACGACCTCACCATTGAGGGCTCGCGCCGTAACCGCGATGCCCGTCGCCGGGGCGAGCGCCAGGCCGTGGAGCTACCGCCAGAAGCGACCCCCACGCCCGCAGCGGCCGAGCCCAGCCCCCAAACCGCTGAGTCAATGCCTGCCGCTGATGCCCCTGCGCCAGCGGCTACCCCGACGCCACCAGCGCCATCAGAATCCGCGCCAGCGGAGTCGGAGCCTTCACCCGCAGCGCCAGCGGCAGCCGAGGAGCCCACGCCTGCGCCCCAGCCCGTCGCCGAGCCTGCCCCGCCAGCGCCAGCCTCACCTGCGCCCAGTGCCCCGGCACCAGCGGCCCCGGCACCAGCGGCCCCGCCCCCTGCGCCAGTGGCTCCACCTCCTGCGCCAGTGGCCCCGGCTCCACCTCCTGCGCCAGTGGCTCCAACCCCACCCAGTCCTCCACCCGCTGTCAATCCGCCGGCGCCAGATACCTCTGGCGGGGAGTAGGCAAGGTAGCTTCCCTGTAGGCTTGCCAACGGATTCCCCGACCCGGGGTTGTTATTCAGAACCGTTGGTGAGGTACGGGGCAGCGGTTAACGCTACTGGGCTGGTCTTTCGGTTGCCAACCGAGGATGCTGCCCTAGCGTCCCAGCACCGCAGCGCCTTCGTAGAAAAAGATTCCCGCTACGCAGCCCGTCATCAGGGTGGCGAGGGTGCCAGCCCACAGCGCTTTCCAGGCCACCTCGCTAATGTCTTTGCGGCGCGAGGGCACAATGCCCGTCAATCCGCCGACAAAGATCCCCACCGAGGGCAGGTGGGCAAAGCCGCAGAGTACGTAGCTAACGATCACCAGGGCGCGATCGCTGAGGGTACCCGCCGCCGCCGCGTTGGCCAGACCGATGTAGGGCGGAATCGCCGTTTCCAGCAGTCGCCGCCCAATCAGCTGAGACGACAGCCACAGTTCGGGCCAGTCGAGGGAAACTCCGGTCAGAAAGGTAAGGGGTAAGAACAGTGCCCCCATAATGTTTTGTAGGGTAATGACGCTGAACACCTGGCCGATCGCCCGCCACAGGGCTATGTCGCTGGTGGCGAGGTTGGCGAGGTTGGCAAAGATCAAGTCGAGCAGGGCAATCAGGCCCAGAATGGCGATCAGGGCAGCGACAATGCCCACGGACATTTTGACTCCGTCGAGGGCACCGAGGATGAGGCTATCCATCGGGCTTTTGCGCTCCTCGTCTGCCATCTCGACAGCGGGCACCTTGCCCAGGGTGAGGGGTACTGCCTGCTCGGGCACCAAAATTTTGGCCAGCACAAAGGCGGCGGGAATGGTCAGCACCGAGGCTGACATCAGGTGCCCGGCGATCGACGGGAAAATGGGCCGCAGGTACCCGGCGTAGAGGCCCAGCACCGTGGAGGCAATGGAGCCAAACATGGAGGCCAGAATGGCGCACAGCTCGCTGCGGGTCATGCGCTCCAGAAAGGGCTTAATGGCGATCGCAGACTCGATGCCGACAAAAATATTCGCCGCCCCCGCCAGGGCCTCGGCCCCGCTAATGTTCATGGCCCAGCGAAAGAAGCGGGCAAACACCCGCACAATGGGCTGCACCACCCCGAGGTTGTACAGCAGGGCAAAAATCGAGGCAAAAAACACTACCTGGGGCAGCGAGCGAAAGGCAAAGATATAGCCCAGGTTGAGGTTGTCGGCCCCCAGGCGATCGCCGGGTACGGCGGTAAATGCAGGCGTCAGCGCTCGGGCAATCCAGCGTCCCGCCCCGGCCGGGCCAACGCTTTGGTTAAAGTTGGGGACAAAAATGGGGCCAAACAAAAAACGCGCCCCCGCATCGGAGGCGTCAATTAGAGCGTTGAGAATGGAGCTGAGCCATACCACCACCTCGCGGGTAACGGGCAGCAAAAAAATCAGCACTCCCACCAACAGCTGAATACCGATGCCCCACTGGATCAATCGCCAGGGCACCTGCCGCCGATCCTCTGACCCCAACCAGGCGATAAAGCAAAGACCAAAAATACCTAGCAGCGAAATCAAACGCAGTGCCATCGCGTATCCATGCTCCTTTTGGCCCAAAGTGTGCGAGCCTGCCACCGATTATGCCGAAGAACGCCCCCTGCGAATCGTGCTGTTCTAGAACTTAACTCAGGGCAAGGGGACCGGGAATAGGTGATGGGTGTCAGGTAATAGGTGCGAGGTGCCAGGTGATAGGTGCCAGGTCAAATACCGCGACCCCGAAACCCAAAACCCAATCCCCAAACCTATCCTTCCAGACTGCCCCATAATGGATGTGACCCACCGCCCTACCCTATGGAAGCTTTTTCCCCTATTCCGCCCGATTGGGCCGAGTCGGCCACCCACGCCACCCAGTTTTGCTGCCCCCAGTGCGGGGCCGAGAGCCGCCAGGCCAAAGCGGTCTGGATCAACCGGCGATCGCCCGTTTACGGGGCCGACCATCGGCGCAAGTGGCAGGAGTTTTACCACTGCGGCGAGTGCGGTACTCCCTGGTGGGCCTGGAGCAGCGATCGCCCCCCGTCGCCCTACGGCAGGGCCAGTGGCGACGGGGGCGATGGGGACGAGCTATTTTAATTGCCTAAGTTATTTGTGTCGTCTATGCAGAAAACCATCCACGTCTTCGGCAGCCTGAATATGGATTTGGTCTGCCGCGCGCCGCGCCTGCCCCAGCCGGGGGAAACGGTGTTGGGCACCGACTTTGCCACCCTGCCCGGCGGCAAGGGCGCAAACCAGGCGGTAGCGGCGGCGCGGCTGGGGGCCGCCACGGCGATGGTGGGTCGGGTGGGGGACGATGCCTTTGGCCGACAGCTGCTCCAGGAGTTGCAGGGGGCGGGGGTCGATGCCAGTGGAGTGGCGGCAGCGGCGGGCGTGCCGACGGGGGTGGCGGCGATCGCCGTGGACGACTCTGGTCAGAACACCATTGTGGTGGTGCCGGGGGCCAATGGCAAAGTGGGCGAGAAGGATGTCAGTCGCCTCGCCGCGCAGCTGTTGCCGGGGGACACCCTACTGCTTCAGCTGGAGGTGCCGCTGGGGGCGGTGGTAGCTGCTGCCAAAGCCGCCAGGGCCAGGGGCGCAACCGTCATTCTCGACCCGGCTCCGGCTCCGGACGATCTGCCCCCCGAGTGCTTTAAAGCGGTGGATATTCTCACCCCCAACCAGACTGAGGCCAGCCAGCTCACGGGGCTGGTGGTCAACGATGTGGCCACTGCCCAGGCCGCTGCCAATCGGCTGGTGCAGCGCGGGGTGTCGGTGGCGATCGTCAAGCTGGGCGATCGCGGGGTGGTGGTGGCCGATCGCCAGTGTACATTTCATCAGCCAGCTCTGCCCGTGAAAGCCGTTGACACCGTGGCGGCGGGGGATGCCTTCAATGGCGGGCTGGCCGTGGCCCTGGCCGAGGGGATGTCCCTGGAGGAGGCGGTGCAGTTTGCCAGTGCCGTCGCCGCCGCCTCGGTGATGGTGCCGGGGGCGCAGGCCTCGATGCCGGAGCGATCGCGGGTAGAAGCCCTGCGGATCGGCCTCAAGCACCTCTAGGAGTTTGTTACGGTTCACGGTGTACGGCTAACGGCTGGCCTCGAACCGTACACCGTGAACCGTGAACCCTAAGCGGCGGATCCCGTCCTTATCAGATTGACTAAGCCTAGCCGGGGTGCAAAGGCCGGGTCAGAACTCGCTACACTAGAGGATCTGATCCAGGTACGGAATGGCACAGCCCAAAGCCCAGGAGTGGCAGACCGAACTTAACGACGTCACCCGCGGCATTGCGGGGGCTTTTTTGTTTGGGGCGCCCTTTCTCTACACCATGGAGGTGTGGTGGAAGGGTAACTTCACCTCGCCGCCGCGCATGATGCTGATTCTGGGGATGGCCTACCTGGCCCTGGTGCTGCTGAATATCAAAGGGGGCTTTCGGGCCGAGCAGCCCCGCAGCCGCACCCAAATTTTGGCCGAAAGTGCCGAAGGACTGGCGATCGCCCTGCTGACCGCCACCCTCAGCCTGACTTTGCTGGGCATTCTTCGCCTGGAAACCGGCGTAGATGCCATTCTGGGTCGCGTGATTACCCTGTGCCTGCCCTTTGCGATCGGGGTTGGCATTGCCAACAACCTGCTGCTCAAGACCAATGGCGACGAACCCGACTCGGCTGCTCGAGGCGATCGCGGGCCAGCCGAAAACCACCGCTGGCACCAGCAGGCCTGGCGAAATACCCTGTCCGATGCAGGGGCGGCGCTACTGGGGGCGATCGTGGTCGGAGCCTCGATCGCCCCCACCGACGAAATTCCGATGATTGCCAGTGCGCTATCCCCCATGCGGCTGTTCTTGATTTTGGCCAGTTCGCTGCTGCTGTCCTACATCATCGTGTTCCAGGCCAACTTTGGCGGGCAGCGACGGCGGCGATCGCAGCCCGGCTTTTTCCAGAGCCCAATCAGCGAGACCCTGGCCGCCTACCTGATCTCCCTGGCGATCTCGATGCTGATGCTGTGGGTGTTTCAGGTCCTCCGCATCGGCGACCCAATGAACCAGTGGGTGAGCTACGTCATTGTTTTGGGTCTGCCCGCTACCATTGGCGGCGCGGCGGGCCGCCTAGCTGTATAGTTCCCGAGGTCCTATGTCTGAGCAGCCCATCCGCAACCGGGCCGAGCGGTTTTCCCTCGCCATTTCCCTGACGCTACTGTCGGGGGTCGTCGCCACGGTCGCTTCCCTGTGGCTCCATCCCTCGCTCAAGCCCGCCGTCTTTACGGTGGAACCCGGTGCCGTCAGAACCGCCAACGGCCTCTACTACCTGCCCGTGACCATCAAAAACGACGGCGACGCCACCGCCGCCGAGGTCACCGTGGAAGGCAGTCTGGGGGCAGGCAGCACCGAAGAAATCGCCACCACCACCTTTGACTTCATTCCCGCTCACTCCGACGCTGAAACCGTTCTGATCTTTAGCCAGGAGCCCACAGCGGCCACAGTTCGGGTGATCAGCTACCAGGAACCCTGACCGCTGGGCGGGGAGCGGTTTCAGTCAGCGGTCCAGCGGTCATTTGCACTACCCGGTTTTTGCCCTCGGCTTTGGCCTGGTAAAGGCCCCGATCCGCCAGGTCAATCAGGGTTTCAAAGGACAATTCCTCGGAGGGCACCACCGTGGCGACCCCAAAGCTGAGGGTAACCCGGTGGGCAGGGGCTTGAAAGTGGGGCATCCCCAGGGCCGCGATACTGGCCTGGATGGCGTTGGCCACGGCGATCGCCTCCTCGGCGGTGGTCTCGGGCAGAACCACCGCAAACTCTTCGCCCCCATAGCGGGCCACCAGGTCTGAGGGGCCCCTACAGGTTTGGGCAATGGCAATGGCCACCTGCCGCAGGGCATCGTCTCCGGCCAAGTGGCCATTGCTGTCGTTGTAGAGCTTGAAGCAGTCAAAATCACACAGAATCAGCGACAGGGGCGCTTGTTCCTGGGCCAGGCGCTGCCACTCGGCGCTGAGCCGAGCGTCGAAGCAGCGACGATTGGCCACCTGGGTCAACCCGTCTACCGAGGCCAGCCGCTGCAGCTCCTGATTCGCCGTTTGCAGCTGGTGGTAAAGCTCCGACTGCTGAATGGCGATCGCCGCCTGGCTGGCCAGCTGATAGAACAGGTTTACCTCCGACTGCTGCCACTGCCGGGCATAGCTGCACTGGTGGGCGATCAGCAGGCCCCAGAGCTGCTCCTGGTGCAAAATAGGCACGACTAAGTTGGCCCGTATGTTTAAGCTCTTCAGGAGGTCTACATGGCAGGGGCTGAGCCCGGCGGTTTCGATATTTTCGATTGCTCGGGTATTGCCCTGCTGGTAGTAGGCCGCATGGGTGGTCTTAAAGCAGGTGTCCATCACGTGAAAGCCGAGAATTGACGGGCTTCCGGCCGCCAGAGACTCTACCGCCACTAGCCCGCTCCAGTCCGATTCAAACCGATAGATCACGACGCGATCGACCTCGAACAGCTGCCGCACTTCATCCGCTGTCGTTTGTAGAATCTCGTTGAGGTCCAGCGACTGCCGAATCCGCTGGGTGACAGCGGCAACAATGCGCTCAGAATCGCTCTGGTGCTGGACCTGCGGAGCCTCTGGTTGCCAGGGTTGCAGGTCGAGGGGCACCGCCTTGGCGGCAAACCGGGGAGGGGTTCTGGTTGGCACGGCGCTGGGCTTAGCGATCAGGTAGCCCTGGGCAAAGTCAGCCCCTCGCTGCTGGAGCCAGTGCAGTTCTTCAACGCATTCAATCCCTTCCGCAACGGTCTGGATATTAAGCTTTTGCGCGATCTCCAGCAGTTTTTCGGTGATGGACGCTTTGTAGATGTCGAGGTGGACATCTCGAATTAGCTCCATATCCAGTTTGATGAAATCGGGCCGCAGCTGATGCAGTAAATTCAGGCCAGAATAGCCTGAGCCCAAATCGTCGAGGGCCACCGCGAAGCCAGCCTCCCGGTAGTAGTTCAGCACCGTTTTCAGGTGTTCTAAATCCTGAAAGTTGTCGGACTCTACAACCTCAAATACCACCTGGCTGTGGGAAATTCCGGCTCTGTCAATCGCCTCCACGGTGCTTCGCAGGCAGGACACCGGATCGTACAAAGCTGTCGGAGTAAAGTTAATAAAAATCCGCTCACGAATGTGATGCTGATGGGCCTGGGCGATCGTGCTGAGCCGCGCCGCCCGGTCGAGTTGCGGTATCAGGCCAGCGTCCGTCGCCAGCTCAAAGATGGCCCCCGGCATGACCAGATTGCCCTGTTCGTCCAGTCCCCGCAGCAGCGATTCATAGCCATAGATTTGAGCGGTATCCTGAATTGAAACAATCGGCTGAAAATGACTGGTAAAGCGATCGCTAGCCAGCATATCCACCAGCCAATCGGATTGGCTAACTTTAATAAATCGCTGTAGGGAAGCAATGTCGCTAAAATCTTCTAGCTGCGGCTGAACTGCGCCGCGCACAAACAGAACCTGAGTTTCTTTTAGCTCCCTTGGAGTTACTAATTGCGCTAAGCGGCGAGCGACTTTTTGAGCTTGCCCAGCTCTGCAGTCTATGCTCAAACCCGGTCGTTCCTGCATGAGTTCAAACTCAAACGAGGTTCGTTTCAGGAATGGAATGACTTTAGCTAAGGTGTGAGGAACTGGGAACCAGAGAAACAGTCGCCCTGCTTCCCCTGCGTTACATCGAGCAACGTTTTGACAGGTACATGTCTTAGCAGCAGGTATTCCCATAGCTCAATTCCGCGATAACCGATATATGGCCCTAGTATTCCCAGTCCAATCTTGGGAGAGTCATATGTTCAGCCAGATGACCGAATTTTTTAGCTAGATTGTCTCTGGAAACGCCTTATTCTTTAGTTCATTCAAGTCAGCTAGAACGTAAAAAATAATATAAATTCGTAGATCTTGTTCGCTAAATTGTTCGAATCACCCGACAGGGATTGCCCACGGCCACCACACCCCCAGGAATCGACTTCGTCACCACGCTACCCGCGCCGATGGTGGTGTTGTCGCCAATCGTCACCCCAGGGCAGACGATCGCACCGCCCCCCAGCCACACATTGCTGCCAATGGTAATGGGGGCCGCCAGCTCCAGCCCGGTCAGCCGCACTACCGGGTCAGTGGGGTGGTAGGCCGCGTAGATCTGCACGTTGGGAGCCAGCAGCACGTTGTCGCCCAGGGTCACCCAGTTGCAGTCGAGAATGGTGCAGTGGGCGTTGATGTAGAGGTTTTTGCCAGCGCGGATGTGGTCACCGTAGTCGCAGAAGAAGGGGGGCGTGATCTCGAAGTTGGGGCCGATGGTGTGAAAGAGCGACTTCACCGCCGCCTCCCTCACCTCAATTTCCTCGGGCCGCGAATGGTTAAGCCGATAGAGCTGCTCCTGGGCCAGCCGCCGCAGCGCCACCAACTCCGGATCCGCTGCCCGGTACAGCTCATTGGCCAGCATCTTTTCCAATTCTGACTTCGCCATCTGAAGAATTTCCTATCGCAAAAGAAAAGATCCCAGGTTTCTTCAAGAACCCTGGGATCTGGATGCATCTAAGGGGATCTAGCCCACCAGTTCCTTCACCTTAGCCATGATGCCGTCGGGGTCGATACCCTGGTGAATGAACTGCTCCCACAGGCCACCGCTGCCCTCTTCGTGGGTGCCAATGTGAGCAAACTTGGGCGTGTAGCCCCGCTCTAGCAGCCAGGTGCCAAAGCGGCTGCCCAGGCCTGTCTTGCGGTTAAAGGCCTCGGTCACCAGTACAAAGGGGGCCTTGCCCACCTTGGCCATGGTCTCTTCGTCCACCACGTTGAGGGTGGACTTGTTGATCAGGCCCACTTCAATGCCCTGCTGCTTCAGGCGCTCGACGGCATCGAGGGCGCGGTAAAGCGAGTCACCAAAGGTGACGATGTAACCGGCGCTGCCCTCCCGAATCACCTCGTCTTTGCCGGGGGTAAAGGTGTAGTCGCCGCCAAAGAACTCGTTGCCATCGGCGTCGAGAATCATCGGCACCTTCGAGCGGGTCGAGAAGATGAAGCGCAGACCGGGGTCGTGGAACACCTTTTTGACGCAGGCCTTCATCTGGTTGGGGTCGGCCGGGAAGTAGAGCTTGGTGTCGTAGCCGTCGTCAAGGCCGTTGTCGGCAAAGAAGTTGTTGAGGCCAAAGTGGCAGGTGTTGTCGGCCATATCGTCGATGCCGGAGTGGGAGAAGTGGCACAGCAGGTTGGAGTAGTTCAACCGGGCCATGGTGATTTCAGAAATGCACATCTCCAGAAAAGCAGCAAAGGTGGCAAATACGCCCTGCTTGCCCTCGGCCATGCCAAAGCCCGCCGCCGCCGACAGGTTGCCCCGCTCCATAATGCCGCCGCTGATGAAGATCTCGGGGTAGGCCTTGCGAATTTGGGCCAGACCGCAGGAGCCCTCCAGGTCGCTATCGACCACCAGCACGCTCTCTTTGCGGGTGGTTTCGTCCAGCTCGCCCAGCACTTCGACCATGGCGTCGCCAAACATGTTGCGGTTCGCGCCCACGGTCTTGCTGGAGCCCATGAACTCGTAGGTGTTCTTGGGCGCCTGGATGCCTTCGAGGATTTCTACAGCTGCGGTGTGGCCCTTGGCGGTGAGGTAGGCGATCGCCGCCTTCACCGAGATCACATCGTGCCCGTGGGTGCTGCCCTCGATGCCCTCAATGCCCACCGCCATCGCCCGCTTGTTCACCACCGCCACCGGGCCGGGGGTGTTGATCGCCTTGCAGATGTTGGCATAGAGGCCGTCGAGGTCTTCGCCATCGCCTTCCAGCACCGTCAGGCCGTGGCCCTCCAGGGTTTTCTTCACGCTGTAGCCGCCCATGTACTGGGAGGGGTGACCGGCAATAGTGACATCGTTGTCGTCAATCAGCAGCTTGACATTGACGTGGTTGGCCACCGCAAAGCGGGCTGCCTCGGCGTCGTCGCCCTCCTGCTGCGCCCCGTCAGAGCCGAGGCAGAATGCGACTTTGCCAGGGTTAGCCAGGGCCACGCCGTTGACGTAGGGCCACATGTGCCCCAGCCGACCGGAGCTAAACTTGACGCCTGGGGTCAGCCCCAGCTCGGGGTGGCCGGGCAGCTTTTCGTTGGCGGCGCGGTACTGCATCAGCTGCTCGGCGGGCATGTCGCCGTTGAGCACCGACATCAGGTACTGGGTGGCCACTCGGTGCCCGGCTTCGTCAAAGAAAATTGGCACATACTTGTCGCCCGCGCCGCGAAACAGCGCGTCGAGAATCATCACCTCGGGCACGGTGTCGTAGGGGCCGCCCGTGTGCCCGCCCACGCCCCGCGCTGCGCCGGTTGCCGTAAAGAACACGATCGCATCCCGACACAGCTGAATGTTGGCCTTCAGGGCGCTGCGCTGCTCGTCGGTGAGGGTGGGGTTGGACGCATCTAGGGAAATTCGCTGGTACGCGCTCAGGTCAATGGGAAAGCTGGTCATAGTGTTGGTCCTATAGGCTGGTTACAGAGAAGCGTGGAGCAGGTTGAGTTTTTTTATAGAAGCAAGTCCACCGCTCAAGTTGGAGAGCAAAAATCCACTACCTCCATCATTCAATACTCTGGCAAGGCTGTGAAGTTTTATTCGGTAAGAGTTGGTTAAGGGTGGGTGAGGGGTGGGGGGTAGGGGGTGAGGGAGTGGATTGGGGAGTCTCTCCTCTAGGGGGGATATAGTGGCGGAGGGCAGTGTGAGACGCTGAAGTCGGATGGGCTGTGTATAGCGACGACCGACAAGACACCGATGCGACATTTAATTCTGCCTGAAGAGGTTTGTTCACTACCCGGACAGTCTCCAGCAGAAAGCAGGCGGCATGAGGATGTGTTGGTGGTGGAGCAGCCGCTGCACGTTGCCCTGAGCGATCTGGCTCCGGCGGGGGCGGTCACGGTCAGCCTCACGACCCAGGGGGAGATCGAGCTTTACACTGAGGCAGACCAGTGGGTGGATACCCCGGCGCTGATGCCGCTACAGCAGTGCCCCAACCTTGTGCTGCTGGCGAGAACCTTTAGCGATCGCCCCAAAGACCGTAGCCTGGCGATCGCCTTTCAGGATGACAGCGGGGTCCACCTTAGTCAGGTTTGCCTGACGTTCACCAGTCTGCGAATCTGTCTGGATGTGGACGCCGATCGCGACGGCGTTGTGGACGAGGACAATCCCCACAAGGGCGAGTGGCGGTGGGGAACAAACGGGCAGGGGGCCATTCTGCTGGTCAATACCGATCGCGACCATGTTCACTCGGACAGTCACTACACCGACAGGGACCAGGGTAGAGCCCTGCTCAGGCTCAAGGATTCGAGCCTGATGATTGTCCGGCGGGCCGGGGTGAGCGACCTACCGCCGGGCTGTGAAATTTACCTGTCGGTGAGTCAAGATCAGGCCCAGCGAATCTGCATCTATGACGAGCTAAATCAAGTGGGGGACGAGCTAATTGGCCCCAGACAGGCCCAGGCAAAACTCCGGTGCAGCGATCAAGACACGCTCTTTTTTGTCCAGGGGATTAGCTACCCCGACATCGACTTTGATGGGTTGATTGAGATTACGCTGAGCCTGCTCAAGCATGGGGAGACAATTTACAGCGATCGCGTGGTGTTTCGAGTCGCCCCCTGGATGATGACGCCCAACACCCTGGCCCCCATTACGGTCTTTGTATCGCGCCTATCGGAGGGCAAAAATGAAGACTTCATTGAAGATCTGAGAAAAGTCGTTGCACAGGCGGGGGTTCAGCTCGATCCGGTGCCCTTCGAGTTTCACAACGACGACCCCTGGATGCGGGATGAAATCGAGGTCGGCTACACCCAGGCACCGGGAAAAATGATTCACGTTATTTTTGATTCGCCCCGCGATCGTGGGCTAGACCACCTGGCCAAACGCCAGCTGATCAGCAGCCGGTTTGGCTACGTAATTCGCAAAAGCCCTCACGAAGCGACCAAACTGGACTCCTTTGGCAATCTGGAGGTTTCTCCCCCCGTTACCGTCAACGGCGTCACCTACCCCTTTGGTCGCCTGCTGTTTGGGGGCACCCGTCCAGAAATCATGCCCAACCCCCGGCGCAAGCTGAAGGTTTTGCGCGACTTTTTCTTTGCCCAAAAAATCCAGGCTCCGGTGGAACTGTTCTCGGATTGGCTGAGCGTAGGTCACATCGACGAGTTTGTGAACTTTGTCGCCGCGCCCAACCCGAAGGGATTTAAACTGCTGCTGGCCAGCCCAAATCGGTGCTATGAGGTACTGAAAGAACTGCGCGATCGGGGGCACGATCAGGCAGTGCTGCGAGAGGGTAAACACCTGGGTGAAAAACCTGCGGTCATTAGCGTGGCCGAGGTGATGGAGAATGAAGATTTAGCCAGTCAGAACCAGTGCTTTCAGTCCTACATTGACTGGAATCGTGAGGTCTTAAAGCAGGAATTAGGACTGGACGAAGCGAATATTATTGACTTGCCGGCCCTGTTTGAGGATAAGGACGGTCGCGCCAAATCCTTCTTCCCCAACATGGTGAACATGCTGGTGCTCAATCAGCACCTGGCCATTCCTAAACCCTTTGGCCCCAAGGTGAGTGGTCACTGTGCCTTTGAAGACTGTGTGAAAGATCTCCTAGACCCTCTCGGTTTGGTCTGCCACTTTATTGATGACTGGGACACGTATTTTCGCAAGGGCGGCGAAATTCACTGCGGCACCAACACCAGTCGGCAACCCTACCCCCAAGCCTGGTGGGAAATTGAATCGATGCCCCCAGTACTGAAACGCTGACGAAGGATTGCTGCGATTGTTGGCTATGGGTGGGGGTGCAGACGGCTACACCCCCCTGGGTTTGGTTTAGCCCTCGGCTGGCGCGATGCGGCGGGTCATGACGCTGATGTATTCGCCGTTGCGCCCGGTGGGTACGGGGTCGATCCAGGCGACTCTGGCGCAGTAGCGCAGTACGTCCATCTGGTTAATGGCCCCCATGACGGCGGCATAGTCACTCAGCAGAATGTGGGTGAGGCGATCTGGGCGGTAGGTGGGCAGTGCGAAGCTGGTGGGGAGGTTGGGTTCCCCAAGGGATTGGTCAAACATACGGGTATCTCCGTTTTCGGGTAGGAAAACGGGGAATGGTCTAGCGGTGTCCCAGTTGGAGGGTAAAAAAAGACGCTAGCTCCTAGAATGCATCTAGGGCATCTCGCTTACCACGACTAAGTTGGGATGTCTCAGGGGATAGGGGAAGCGCCAACTTCCCTTACTCCCGTCCCAGATACATTCCCCGTACTCTTGATTTACAAGAAGTACGCTTAGACTTTGTATCTAGCGTTATGGAGAAATGGTTAGTGTTAGATTATCGTAATTTAAAGAAAATTTTGAAGACTCACACGATTGGCATAAGCAGAATTCTATGAGTTCCTAAGATGTAGTGCATTTTAAGATCAAGAAAATCTGTATCCAGACATCCTAAAAGATTTATGCAAAATTCAAGTGATATTGAAGTCTCTTGGCAAAGAGTTTCCGAGGCAATTGGTGATTTGGCTGACTGCTTCCACCAAAATCTTCCTAGAGCTAGGATCGAGTACGTCGCTTCGTCCGTAATTCTACAAATATCAAAATATATGAACTCGGTTATGTCCTATCTAGATAAGGTGGATAGGAATCATGGTAATCATGAAAAGAGTAGACGCACTTCATTTAATTTCTATGATCTCCGTTCCACTGTTCTAAGCACCGATAAGTACAATCCCCATCAAATAAATATTATCGAGTCAATATGCCAAGCCTGCCTTATTGAAGCAAGCTTTCAACGAGATGAAGCTGCCGATTTTGCCAGCACTAATAAAGAGAGGTCAAAGCAAGTCATTGGCTCATTGAAAGCGACGAGATCGTTAAATCTGAAGTCACATAAGAATGACCGCTATAGCATCAAAATTTCGCCATTTGCAAGCCACAGCATAAGAAAATGCGGCTTAACCAAAGAGGAGGTTGAGTCTCTCAAATGCTACCTAGATAACCAGGGGTCTTCAGTTCGGAATGTCCTTTCAGCTATTTTTCTTCTTCGAAACGAAGAGCAGCATGACAGGCCAGTTGAATTTGAGATATCGGAAGAAAAATATATTCAGGTTGGAGATTCAGGCAATTCAAGCAACCTTATTGAAGCATTGCCAGGATCAAGAGTGAATTTGAATAAATCTGTGATTTTTCTTGACTCTGTTGAGGATACGAATGCAGCAAGTAATCTTTTGAAGAAGCATGGTATTGCCATCAGTAGTTGGCTTCATTTCGGTTGCGAGCCTATTCCTTACGGTTACAGAGAATTGCTAATGCCATCAAGCAGGCTAAGGATTGCAAAAGGTGGTGCATTGAATGCAGAAGGCGCAGCCATTTCAATGTCAACTAATTGCTGTCTGATATTAAGCGAGGAAAGTATTGTTCGGATGAGTGATGTTATTTTTATTTTAAAAAATGGAGCAGTGGTCAACCAATTGCGAGATTTTCAAGAAATCAGAGATAGTGCTTCACCGTTGGCTCTTCAAAAAAGTCTTCCACTATCTCTAAAAAAGATTCCTGTGGTATCAGTAAATGGTGCTGAAGGCACTGTGGATCTGCGTGATATTGTTGAATGGGGAGAAAATTTAAAGAAAGCGACAATGGATTATTTGCAAAGAAAAAGCTTGCTTTGAATATCTGAGTCAAGAAAATTTTGATTGGCTGTGTTCAGTCTTATAGGGTGCATTTTGGCTTGCAAAATTCTGGCGTTTATCGACCCTGTCCATAACCACAACGCACTGTCTTGCGATACGATATTCCTACAACCGAGAGCGATGTGTCATAGCGCAGTATGACATACCTTACACATCCCACAGAGCGCCAGCAGATGTCTGGATTGGTTGCTAGCATTAGCAATCAATGCTTTAGCAGCAGAGCCAATATGCCTTCTTCACAAGACCCGCTGCTGAACTCCACCTATAATGGTTCTATCAACCCCTAGGGTGATTTCTTCGCCATGAGTAACCCGACTTCTACCAGCTTCACCATTGAAACCGAGCAAGAAGAAGACGGTCGCTGGATTGCCGAAATCCTAGAGATTCCGGGTGCCCTGGTCTATGGTGTCAGTCAGCAACAGGCCGTTGCCCAAGTCAAAGCTCTAGCCCTGCGCGTGATTGCCGATAAGCTAGAGCATGGTGAAATTGACCTGGGCCTAGCCAGTCTCATCTTTGTAGCTGCGTAGAGCATCCTTGCCATGAGCCAGTGGTCATCGACAAAGGCAAAGAAAGTGCTGGTGGCGCTAGAGAAAATTGGCTGGCGGTTAAAGCGCCAAACTGGATCGCACAAAATTCTTGAGCGGGAAGGTTGGAACGATTACGTTTTTGCCTTTCGAGATAGCGATGAAATTGGCTCAAAAATGCTGTCTCGTATCGCCAAAAAAACAGGACTGACCCCCAAAGATCTATAACCGTTTAGCTATGACGTAAATTATTATTGGCTCTTTATGAAGGTGTGATGAGGAAATGTTTAACAGTTGGTAGGGTGCGTTGTCGGCTTGCAAAATATTCACAGTCAACAGCTCCCCCCACAGCCTCAACGAACCGTCTTATGATACGAGGTTCATCCGACCGAGAGCAGTGCCTCACGCTGCGTGATCACACATTCTGCCGCCTACTTCGAGAAAATTTGATTAATTACTTCATCCCGCTCTAGTTCAAAATGTTCTGTAACCGCCCGCAAGATGGCGTTGAGAGTTCCTATCTTGATAGGGCTGTGATTTGGAACAGTAACATGATGCTCTCCATTCTCATGCGTTGTTAAGCGCAGGTGACTACCAGTCTGCCGGTCTATTGCATAGCCAAGTTTCTCTAACGCTTTAGCCAGTTGCTGGCCTGTTAGATCTCTCGGCAACCTCATGAGGCAATCACCTCTTCTTTAACAATATGTAACCGAATCAGCTTGGGGCGTTGATTTTCTTCAAAATGGCACTGCACAGCATCACGTACCATAACCCGCAGCTCTACCAAGTTTTCTGCCTGCGTAAAAATAGGTTCGCCTAGTGCCTGAGCTACAAAGCCCCCCTCGGGATCTTCTTCAACCAAAAAAATGAGTTCAGTCATAGGGATTCAGCTAGAGTTCTATAGAAAGTGTTTTGTGGAACCAATCGGCATCAGCTTCAGATAACGGTGGCACAGGTTCTGCGCTGTAGTCTAGCTTCAGGTCGTAGCTTGATTTGTTATAGATCTCATTCAGCAAACTCTGTAGGTCAACTATGGGCTCTGGGTCGCCCGATCGCAGCGGCAGCGCAAACGTCGGTATCGCATTCTGGACGCTAAAGATATTGTAAGCCTCGCCCTGGGATGGGTATCGCCCTCCCAACCAGGGAGCAGATCAGGGCGACTGGTTGGGGGAGGTGGGTGGTGGCGGGTGGAGCGATCGCAGTGCTGGTTCGACCACGGAATCCGGGAGCGTTTTGAGCCAGCCCTCTTGCAAAAACGCATTGTAGGCCGTGGCTTCGATCGCCACCAGCGTCTCTTGATGCCGCTGGCGAATTCGGTCGGCGATTTGGGGATGGCTCTGCTGAAGGGCTAGGATGTCGTCCTCCACAACCTCAAGCTGGGCTTTGATTGCCTCCAGTTCTGGCTGGCTGGGGCTGGGGGCAGCGCCTGGGTCATTTCCAGTCAGGTGGCTCAGCACCTGGCGCAGGGCCGATCGCTGGGCCAGCCGCTCTAGGTACTGAGTTTCGGCGGGGTCGGTTTCGCGCAGCTTGAGGGCGTCGAGCAGGGGTTTGGTGGTCAGCCCCTGCACCAGCAGGGTAAACAGAACCACGCCAAAGGAGTTTGAGATAATTTGCTGGCGATCGCCGATCGCATCCGGCAGGCTGAGGGCCAGGGCGATCGCCACCGAGCCCCGCAGCCCCACCCACCACAGCACCGTCTGGGTCGCCCAGGGAATCAGGTTGCGCGTGAGCAGACCGCTGAGGGCGCTAAAGCCAAAGATAGCCACGGCACGGGAGATGAGCACGGCGGCGATCGCCACCAGGCTAGTGTCAATGTGCTCGACAAAGTAGGGAAACAGCACCTGATCCCCCAGCAGCAAAAACACAATCGAGTTGACCAGAAAGATCACAAACTCCCAGAACTCGATCATGGTGGGCCGCTTTTGGGGCCGCTCCCCCGGCACCAGGCCGAGGTTGCCGATCACCAGCCCCGCCGCCACCACCGCAATTACCCCAGAGCCGCCCAAATCCTCCGACAGCAGGTAGGCTCCGTAGGCGGTGACCAGACTGAGGGACTGCTCCACCCAGCCCAGGTCGTAGCGCTGGGTGAGCAGGGCCACAGCGGTGCCAATGGCCGCGCCCACCCCCAGGCCAATGGCGCTAACCAGCAAAAATTGCAGCAGGGTTGTAGAGACATCGATGGGCTGGGGGTCGATGGCCTGCTCCAACAGCACGCTAAAGGCCACCACCGCCGCGCCGTCGTTAAACAGGCTTTCGCCCTCCAGCAGGGTGGTGAGGCGCTGGCCCGCCCCCACCTCGCGAAACACCCCCAGCACCGAGGCCGAATCGGTGGCGGCCAGGCAGGCTCCGGTCAGTAGGGCCGTGGTCCAGGACACATTCATCCAGTGGTGCAGCGCCCAGCCAATGCCAAAAATCGACACCGGCACGCTGCCGATTGCGAACAGGCTGCTGGGCACAATGTCGCGCTTAAGGTCAGGCCACCGCATTTTCCACGCCGCCTCGAACAGGATCGGCGGCAGAAAAATCAGCAAAATCATTCCCGGTGACAGGTCGAACAGCCGCAGGTCCACCAGGGCTAGCCCCAAACCCACCACCAGCAACAGCAGGGTGTAGGGTACCTGGCGCAGGGGCGCAAAAATGCGGGGCAGGCTGGCGGCACTGAGGGCGACCAACAGCACCGGCAAAAACTCTTTCAGGTTGCGCTCAATGGCCAGGTCCGCTGCATCGGTCAGCAGACTGCTCAGGACTGGGCTGAGGGCGGCAACCCCCTGGGCAAAGGCCGTTTCTACCACAACATTAGCGGGCTCAACTGCAAATACCGGCCTCAGGCCAGACTGTTAAAGAATTTCATGGCTATCTGGGGCAGGTGGCTGACCTCAAACCAGAGCTGCCCGGGGGAAATGCCAAACAGGTATTGCAGAGCGGCCACAATGCCTACCAGACCCAGAATGGGCACCAGCCCGACGCTCAAAATTCTGAAGACCAACTGGGAGACTAAAACAACGACGGCGATCGCCGCCACCAGCAGCACCAGTTGGGAATCGACAGAATTAAACAGAGCATCCATAGACTTTGAACCCCTTTTGGGCTAACGGCGAAATTGAGCAAATCCAGGCTATCGTAACCCAGAGGGCCGCACGAAAGTTGTTACCGCCATCACGATGGGCTGCTATGACGACGGGTCTGCCGATAGCTCCGGACTGGGGTCGGCCACCGGGGGCAGCTTGAGCCGCATGCTCTCAAACGCCCACAGCAGGGCGATGCATACCGTGGCGCTGAGGCCTACCCCCAGCCAAAAGCGCTGGGCCACCACCGCCGACTGGTCCATCGCCCACCCCCCCAGCAGCGGGCCGATGAAATAGCCCACCGTCCAGCACTGGGAGCTGACCGCGACGTAGGTACCCCGCAGGGAGGGCGGGGCCAAGTCGGACACCGTGGCCACAAAAAATGGCTTGTAGGCCACCGACGCCAGCGACAGCAGACACAGGGCCACGATCGCCCAGACAAACTGCGCCGCCGCAAAGGTGCCCGCCGCCCACAGTAGGGCAAAGCCGATACCCCACAGGGCGATCGCGCCGCTGAGTACCCAGATCCGCCGCAGGGGGGTCAGCAAACTCGTCGTCGGAATTTGCAGCACCGCCCCCACGCCGATATAGCACCAGGTAAACAGGCTGGCGGTGCTGCCCACCGACACCCCCGGCACCGGGTCGCTGCCCGCCAGAAAGTTGGTGAAGTAGAGCGGAATGGTGCTGGTGACCAGGGCCACGTAGGTGGTGAAAAAGGTGTTGGCGGCCATAAACACCAGCAGAGCCTTGTCCCCCAGGGCGCTAAGAATACCGCCGCCTGCCCCCTCAGATTTGGACTGGGGCTGGTATTTGTCCGCCATCGCTCCCTGCACCAGGGCCAAAAAGGCCAGAAACATCAGGCCGCAACCGACAAAAATGAGTTCTGGGTCGGCATTTACCACCGTCAGCAGCGCGCTGCCGCCCAGCACCCCCAGTCCAATACCCACATACTCGGCCACCCCCATGACCGCAAAGGCGCTGCTGCGGTCCTCCGGCTCGGTTACATCCATTACCGCTGCCCCCGAGGCCGTCCAGTAAAAGCCCAGGCTTATGCCTAACATCAGGCTGGCCACCACCAGCAGCCCCAGGCTGTGGGCCACCAGCAGCACCGCCGATACTAGAATCCCTGCGATCGCCGCTAAACTGAGCACCAACCTGCGGCCAAACCGGGGCGAGTCGGCCAGGGTGCCGCCGAGGAAGTGCCCGCCCACCTCTGGCACCGCGCACAGGCTGAGGGCAAACCCTACGGCGGTGGCCGAAAACCCCATCTGGTTGACGAACAAAATAGGGATATAGAAGTTGAGCAGCCCGTAGCTCACCTGAATCAGCAGCCGCCCGATCGCCTGAATTGTGACCTGGCGGTTGGACCATTGCAGAGCAGCGGAAAGTTTCATAGCAGCGGTGGAGGGCACAGGGTATGGGTTGTCAGAGGCGGGTGGGGCAGGCCAGCCCGTCTGTTCCCCAGATTTCATTCAACGGGTGACGCTCCGGAACGTCTGTGTCTGAGACTGCACATTCTCGGGCGTATCATCAGTGGAATGGCTGGAAACCCAGGAGGCCAACCGCTGGTAGGAGGGACCGCTGAGCCGTTCTGCCAGCATTTTGAGTAATTTGGGTAGGGGTAGTTCGGGCTAAGCGATCTCGCTAAACACGTAGACCATGGCCGCCATCGCCAGCACGGTGACTACGGTACCCACCACCTCTACCCCCACCGAGGCGCGACGGTGGGCGGGCCGGAGCCAAAAGTTGAGCCAGCGCACGATGCGGGGCATGACGACCAGAGTAAAAATGCAGGTGGTGATCAGGTTGTTGGCCAGCATTGCGCTGGCAGGGGCCCAGTCTTCGAATACGCCCAGGCGCTCCAGAATAAAGCCCTGCACCATGATGATTGGGTACAGGCCCAGCACCACCGCGAGAATTTCCTTCCAGGCGGGGGGGCCAAGTCCGGCTAGTTCTTCCCCAGCTTCGTTGCTAAACCAGCCCTGCATACCGGTCTCAAAGGAGGTGAACTTGTAGGAGGTGAAAATGTCGCGCCCGCCCTTGAGCAGCGCTTCGCGATCGCCCGACTGGAGCCACTGCCGAAGCTGGTCGGGCTGCTCGAAGTGCAGCACGGTGTACCACTTGAGGCAACCCTCCTGCACCGCCAGAGGGCGGTAGCGGTCGGCCCGCAAAAATCCAGGCGATCGCGAAGCCGACTTCACCATGCGGCGGTGCCAGCTGCGAAAGGCCCAGGTTTTATTGCTCGGCACAATGTACTCAATGATGACGCTGGGGCTGGGCAGATCGGGGGTGGCTTCTTTTCCCAGCAGTGCCCCCAGCCGATTCGACGTCGCCAACCGCTGGCTGAGCTGATCCTTCAGCCAATTGATGTTTGCCGTCACCGATTCCTGGAGAGCCATGATGCCCGGTTATCCTTTAGGTATCCCATCCCTTGAGCTGTATTCAGTATACAGTCGCGGTTACTGAGAGCGTGCCAAATACTGCGCCTTCAAGCGTAGGTCCATCTGCCCCAGAATTTAGCCTATCTAAGGGCAGATTAATGCCGATCCTGGGTAATGTAGCGATGGCCATTGCGCTCAGGACATTGGCCTCTGCCAAAGGCAAAGACTGGGGCGGCGATTGGCTATAACCCGGAATTTTTTCGGAGCATCACCGCCGGTTACGTAGCCCCCCTGCTGCTTGATAGCGGCAAGATGGGCGATCGCATCCTCGGTAATCACTTCCCCCGCCACCAGCGTCGGGATGCCGGGGGGATAGGCCGAAACGGTATCGGCGCTGAGGCGACCGAGCGCAGCGCTGGCCGGGACGGTCTCCGTAGCCGCAAAAAAAGCGTCCCGGGGGGACATCACAGGCAGCGTAAACAAGGGGTCGCCATTCTCTGGGACCGTGGGGGGGGACCAGGCATCGGCGCTGGAGCGCCGATCGGCACAGCCTGCCGCCAGCGCTCGAAACCCTGCCGCGCACCGCTGTCTGTCTGCTGCCGTATTGCCCAGGCTGACGATCAGGGTCAGGTGCCGCAGTTCCGGCAGTTCAACGGTGACGCCCAGCTCTTCGTGCAAGAGCTCATCGGCTGCCAATCCGGTCATCCCCAGGCCCGACACCTCCACCGTCAGCCGTGTCAGATCCAAGTCGCTGACGCTGGAGCATGCCATCACCGCCGATTTATCGATCACTCGCAGGCCCGAAATTGCGGCCAGGTCCAGGCGCAGCTGATCAGCCAGCGCCAGCGTTTCCGTCAGCAGCGTCTTTCCTTCGGTGGCCATCTGGTGGCGGGCGGCATCCAGCGACGCCAACAGCAGGGAATTGGGGCTGGTGGACTGGGTGAGTTGCAGGGCCACCTGCAGGCGATCGCGATCGACCCGGTGCCCCCGGGTATGGAGCATGGCCGCCTGGCTCAGCGCCCCCAGCACCTTGTGGGTGGACTGCACCACCAGGTCCGCGCCCAGGGCCAGAGCCGGAGTGGGCAGGTCGGGGTGAAAGGCAAAGTGGGGGCCGTGGGCTTCGTCCACCAGTAGGGGAATGCCGTGGGCCTGGGTGAGGGCTGCGATCGCCCCAATATCCGAGCAAATCCCGTGGTAGGTGGGCGACACCAGCAGCACCGCGCGGCTGTCGGGGTGGTGGGCCAGGGCGGCGGCGATCGCCTCAGCTTTTATCCCCAGCACCAGACCCAGTCCGGCGCTGTACTCCGGGGCCACAAACACTGGCATTGCCCCCGCCAGCACCAGCCCTGCAATCACCGAGCGGTGAGCGTTGCGCGGCACAATGATTTTCTCCCCCGGCCCCACGGTGGCGAGGATGGCGGCCTCAATACCGCAGGTTGAGCCATTGGCCAGAAAGTAGGTGGCCTCTGCCCCAAAGGCCTCAGCAGCAAGCGCCTGGGCTTCCAGAATCACTCCTGCCGGAGCAAACAGGTTGTCCAGCTCCGGCAGTTCCGGCAGATCCGCCGCCAGCGCTGCCTCTCCCAGCAGTTCTCTCAGCCGAGGCGAGGCCCCCTGCCCCCGCTTATGCCCCGGCGCGTAAAACGCCGCATGGGGTCGCCGACTACTGTCCTGCAACGCCGAGAGAATGGGAGTCTGCGATTGATCGAGCATGGCTATCGTTGCCGGTAATGGCTGTCCCCCCCTCGGAGGGGTGCCCGCAGGGCGGGGTGGGTCACAGAGTCTAAACTAACCCACCCCGGCCCCTCCCAAGAGAGGATTGGCTTTCGCTATAGTCTGAAGTGCAGATCTGGAGAATATCCCATGGCTAAAGTGACCTGGAACGGCGTTGTCCTCGCCGAAAGCGACGCCTGCGAGGTGGTGGAAGGCAACCAATACTTCCCCCCCGACTCGCTAAATATGGACTACTTCAAGCCGATCAGCAAAACCACCGGCTGCCCCTGGAAAGGCACCGCCAGCTACTACGACATTGTGGTCGATGGCGAGACCAATGCCGGTGCCGCCTGGTACTACGCCGACCCCAAGCCCGCCGCGAACAACATCAAGGGCTATGTGGCGTTTTATAGCAACAAGGTGAAGGTGGAAGCGTAAGGGGTAGGGGGTAAGGGGTAGGGGGTGAGATATACACTCCCCACTCCCTACCCCCCACTCCCTACCCCCCACTCCCTACGCCTTCTTCAGCCAGCTAAACATCGCCCGCAGATCCTTACCCACCTCTTCGATCGGGTGCTCGGCTTCGCGGCGGCGCATGGCGGTGAACCCAGCGTTGCCCGACTGGCTTTCGAGCACAAACTCGCGGGCAAACTGGCCGGTCTGAATTTCCTTCAGCACGCGGCGCATTTCGGCGCGGGTTTCGTCGGTGATGATGCGGGGGCCACGGGTATAGTCGCCGTACTCAGCGGTGTTGGAGATGCTGTCGCGCATTTTGGCGAGGCCACCTTCGACTACCAGATCGACAATCAGCTTGACTTCGTGGAGACACTCGAAGTAGGCCAGCTCGGGCTGGTAGCCCGCATTCACCAGGGTTTCAAAGCCCGACTTGATCAGCTCGCTGAGGCCGCCGCAGAGCACCACCTGCTCGCCAAACAGATCGGTTTCGGTCTCTTCCCGGAAAGTGGTTTCGAGAATGCCGGCGCGGGTGCCGCCGATGCCCTTGGCGTAGGCCATGGCGCGATCGCGGGCCTGCCCGGTAGCATCCTGATACACGGCAAACAGGCAGGGCACCCCCTGGCCCTCGGTGTAGGTGCGGCGCACCAGGTGGCCGGGGCCCTTGGGGGCCACCATCACCACATCCACATCGGCGGGGGGAACAATCTGGCCAAAGTTGATGTTAAAGCCGTGGGCAAACAGCAGCACGTTGCCCGCCTCCAGGTTGGGGGCAATGGATTCTTTATAGATGGTGCGCTGCACTTCGTCGGGCAGCAGAATCATCACCCAGTCGGCCAGCTTGACGGCATCGGCCACGGGCTTGACGGTGAGACCCTCGGCCTCGGCCTTGGCGGCAGACTTGCTGCCTTCATACAGACCCACAATGACGTTGACGCCGCTGTCTTTGAGGTTGAGGGCGTGGGCATGGCCCTGGGAGCCGTAGCCAATGATGGCAACGGTCTTGCCGTTGAGCAGATCTAAGTTGGCGTCACTGTCGTAGTACATGCGGGCCATGGGGTTCTCCTTGAAGACGGACTGCGGTGTTTGGTTGCAAGCTCTTGATTCTACCAAAATAAGGGGGCAGCCAAAATACCCCAGTTCATGACCCGGGCGGCGGCGATTCCAAATCGGATTGCGGCGCGGATCGGGCCTCCGGGCTAGCGGCCGACATTCTGGCGCGATCGGTAAACTAGGGTCAGGCACAATATCCTGGTCACAGTCCTCTCCCTTGTTGCCCTAGCGGGGTCAACCGTGGCAGGTGCGGCGAGCGTAGTGGGGGCCGCAACCCTGCCCGACGGCGGCCCCTCGTGCGGGTTTGTCCACGACGGCAAACCGCTGAATTGGTAGTGCGCTAAAGCCACGGTTATAGATGAATTTGCGGCATTGGATTCCATACTCAATGCCATACTTTTCTGCAAAGACGGCCCCGCAGCAGTCTCCTATGGTTAAACCCAGGGGTCATCGCTCACACGATCAATTGCTTCACTCTTAACTTAAGGAGAACTGCCATGGGCACGTTTGTTTTAGTTCACGGGGCCGGGTCGGGGGGCTGGGTGTGGCACAAAGTCGCCCCCCGTTTAGAGGCCCAGGGCCACCGCGTGTTGACCCCTGACCTACCGGGGCACGGGCTTAACCCCCTGCCCATGGCGGAGGTATCCCTGGAGCGCTACGTGGCCTGCATCTGCGACCTGCTCAGGGCCGCGCCTGAACCGGTGGTGCTGGTGGGCCATAGCCTGGGCGGGGCGGTCATCACCCAGGCGGCAGAATACTGTCCCGATCGCATTCAAACCCTGGTGTACCTGGCCGGGTACCTGCTGGCCAACGGCGAAAGTGCCCTGGCCATCTCCCAGGCCGATACCGAGTCGCGGCTGCTGGCCAACGCGATCTTTTCTGACGACCAGCTCTCGGCCACCTTTCGACCTGAGGCACTGCCAGAGCTGGGTTACGCCGACTGCTCCCCAGAGGATATGGCTCTGGTGCGATCGCTACTGGCTCCCCAGGCCCTGGCTCCCCTGGCCACCCCGGTGCAGACCACGCCGGAGCAGGCCGGGCGAGTACCCAGGGTTTACATCACCTGCACCCAGGATCGAGTGATTGGCCCGGCGGCTCAGCGGCGCATGTACACCGCTCTCCCCTGCGAACGGGTGCTTGCAATGGAGACGAGCCACAACCCCTACCTCTCGGCTCCCGCAGCGGTGGCCGAGCACCTGCTGTCGCTGGCGGCGCCTCCTGGGGCAGAGGAGCATGGTCGCAGGCCACTTGCCCCGTCTGTTGAGGGGTGCTTTTAATTGAGTGCTGGAATGGGGGCTGTGCTCGGGCTCTGGTCTGCCACAACCCAGCCCTTGCCAGATCAGCCATCGCCGGCTGTGGTCGTCGCTGGCTGTACCACGGCTGGTGCCCCCAGCGGGGAATTTTCAGCCGGGGGGGAAGCCGTTGGAGGCATCTCCGGCAGGGGGGTGACCACGCCGGGGGGCGTATCGTTGAAGCGTCTCAGCTCGTCTACCGGAGTCGGCGGGGTCACCAACAGGTTCTCTGCCTCCTGAAAGCCAGCCCCGGGGGTCAAATCGGTAATCAGAGCTGGGTCTAAAATGGAGTTCCCGGCATCGAAAGGAGCCTGCTGATTGAGGGCTTGCAGCAAGCTGGGCCGCAGGGCGGCCAGGGGCTCATTCGTTGGGGGTCGGTAGTTGGGGTCATCTAATCTCAGGCCGGCCATCAGGTCGCTGGTCTGGTAGAACTCCAGCAGGTCAAACTCGACAATCTGCCAGCTACCGCCCCCGATAAAGGCGATCTGCCCGCCTTGAAGCGCCAGTTCCTGCCCGGTTTCGCCAGTGGTCACCAGGACGGGGCCGGTGGGCGAGGTGGCCAGGGCCATTACCAGAGTCAGTTGCCGGGACGGCACGTAGCGTACGACCACAGCGGTGCTGTTGAGCCCCACGGTGGCGTTGGGGGTTTGTACGGTGGTGCGCCCCTGGTTGGGAGGTACAAACACCGCCGCTGTGCCCTGATTTAGCAGGAGTCTTCGAGTATTGGGCCAAAAGCGGACGCTGGCGCGCTCCCCGATCCGGGTCAGGGACCCGTCGTTGAACAGCACTTCGGCCTTCGATCGCTGACTGGTATTGAGGGTTTCCCCTGGGCAAAAGCAGTCGTCAATGGCGGCGGGCCGGGATGAGCCGCTGGCGGTGAGCAAGTTCACCTGGTTGGTGCTGGTTCTCAGCTTAGCCCAGGCCCAGGGAACCTCGGCCATTGCCGGAGATGCGATCGCAGCACCGCTGACCACTGCCAGCAGCATGGCCCGAAACGGTTTGGTACAGAAAACCATGGCGTCAGAAAAGTGACCACGAATTACAGCAGGCCTAAGGCCTTGAGGTAGATGCGGCCATAGTCGCCTGAGCGCAGAATAACCAGGCGAGTACGGGTAGAATACCCCGACCACAGCAGTAGATCTCTAGGGGCAACACCCCTGACTGGAGGGAGACCATGGCGCGGCGGTCACAGTGGAACAGGACAGATGGCATACGTAGTTCTATAGTAGGTTTCGAACCCGTGGGTTTTGGCGCGGTTCATAAAACTTGTGCCCTCGTTGATTAAATATTTGGTGAATATAGACTCGAGTTTCAGGAATCTCCGGAAAGATCAGTGATTCTTCTGGTGACAAGGCAAGATACGGTTTACCTAGGCAGATTCCATTGGTTAAGTGGTACCCTCCCCTTCAACTGGCGCTAGTGAGCTTTGGTCTGCTCTGCTGCGGAGCCCCGCCAGGCTACGCTCAATCAGCGCCGTCTAGCGATCCAGATGTGGCCCCGGCGGTTCCGCTCCCGGCGGCTCCTCCGGTCGAGGCGGCTAAGCTGGTTGTGGAAGAAGGCTCAGAGGAGTCGTTTACCCACCAGACTACGGCTCCCCTCAGCCCGCCTGTCTCCCTGGGCCCTTCTCCAGCCTCTGGCCTTAGCCGGGAAAGGGTTGATCCTGCCCTAGCCAACCGTGCCTACCTGACCAATGCCGCGGCCCTGGCTAACCCAGCCCCGCTCAATCTCCCTCCAGCGGAGGACTCCGAGGCGGAGGAAAGGAGCTCCAGCGACCTGGCCCAGGGGGGCAACGATCTGGAGTCGGTTTCCCCCGATCCAGAGCTGGGGGTGATTCAGGTGCGCAGCCTGTTTGAGGATCCTGACCTGGGAATTTTGCGCATTCGTGAGCAGCCGCAGCTGCCGCCTGCGACCACGCAGCCCCCAGCCAGAATTGGGTTTTTCTCGGCTCGGCTCGCGATCGCCAGCAGTGACAACATTCTGCTAGCCATTAACGATGTGGGGGGACTGACCGGCGATACCTTTTTTCGGCCCTCGATTGCCTTTGGCGTCTATCCCACCCTCGGCCCGCAAACGGCCCTGATCGCTACGGCCGATCTGGGTCTGCAGCGCTATGGTGCTCAGGCATCCCTCAACTACGACGACCTACGGTTTCGGGTCGGCTTACGCCAGGGGCTGAGCCCCCGCAGTTATGGACAGCTTGTTCTGACTTACCAGGAACTGTATCGTCCAGGGGGCAATCGGGAGCGGTTTTTTAAAAATACGGCGCTGGGCCTCACCCTGGGTCGCCGCGATTCGATTACCCCAAAGCTTGCCGTTGACTCTTTCTATTTCCTTCAGTACAACGGCGCTCAGTCAACCAGCGGCGGCACCGCCACCGACTTTAGCCGTATCTTTCAATCTGCCGGAGCTTATCTGGGCTACGATGTCACCTCTCAAGTTCAGCTGGGCCTCAGCTATCAGCTCAACTTAATCGACTACACCGCCCAGCCCCGCTACGACACGTTTCAGCAAGTGCTGGGTCAGGTGGCCTATCGGCTCAGCCCCAATGTACGGCTCAACGTCTACGGCGGCGTCAGTTTTGGGCGATCGTCAGAACCTCGAGTACGATTTAACGATACATTCTTTGGGGCCGCAATCGATGCCACCATACCCCTGTTCTAGATCAGTTACGAGGGGGAGCTAGCATGGGTCGCCGCCAACGTTCTCAAGTCCTTGTGGCCGTGGGCCTGCTCACCCTGGCCTGTAGCACCCCTCCCCTCAGTCGGCACGCCCCCAGGGCGCGTAGCTACGTAGGTGATCCGGAAACCCTGGTGGTGTCTACCGAGCCAGCCTTTCCCCCCTTTGTGTACCAGACGGCGGCGGGTGAGCTGGTAGGCTTTGATGTGGACCTGATCACCGAGGTGGCGCGGCGGCTGGGGCTGGGGGTTGAATTTGCCTTTATTCCCTTCGATGGCCTGCTGGCCACCCTGGAAGCCGAAACCGCCGATGCCGCGATCGACGCTATCACCATCACCGCCCGTCGCGACGAGGCGGTTGACTTTTCGCGGCCCTATTTCAGTTCGGGGCTGGCCGTTGCCGTCCGTCGCGACGAAGTGGACATTGTCTCGCTGTCAGACCTGACGGGCAAAAAAATCGCCGTCAAGCTGGGCACCACCGGCGCGGAGCTGGCTGCCCAGGTGCCCAACACCCAGCTTGTCACCTTTGATTCGGCCGAAAAAGCCCTGATGGACCTGGAACGGGGCAACGTAGATGCGGTGATCAAGGACAAACCCACCACCCTGGGTATGCTGGCGCTGGCCAATATTCAGGATGTACGCCTGCTCGATCAGCTCCTGACCGAGGAATACTACGGCATTGCCCTCCCCCCCGGTTCGCCTAATAAGCCCCACATTGATGCGGTTTTAGATGACATGCTGGCCGATGGGACGATCGCGGCTCTGCACCGCAAGTGGTTTGGCTTCGACCCCGAACCGGTGCCCGAGGTGGGCTACTGAGCGGTTAGCTGGCCCTGCTGTCACAGGCCGTCTGGTTGGGTGTCTGCTGGCCGCCACTCAATCTTACCTACCTCTCCACCAGGTGCTGGCGTCAATCGTCGATTTCGGCCAACTCGATCACCTGGTTGTCGTAGTCTCTGACCAGAAAGTTGAGGGGCTTTTCCTGGCGAATCTTGTGCTGCACGCCGCTCAGCTGCACCCGCATCAGAATGTATTCCAGGCAGTTGTGGTCGAAGCAGACGTGGCGCTGCTGGTTGCGGTGGCCCAGGCTGGCACCGCTAACGATGTGCAGCTGGGTGTTTTTGCGCAGCTGATACCACAGGCCTTCGGGGCTGCTGAGCGCGCCCTGGTTGGCAAAGCTGGTGGCTCCACCCAGGTACATGGGGTCGAGCCCGGCGGTGCCCAGGGTTTGCTCGTAGTTGTAGTAGTAGTGCAGGGGCACCTCGGCGGTGGACAGGTTGAGCATCCCCTCGTAGAAGCGGCGGGCCACCTCCAGGTCAGAGACCATAATGGTGTAGACCTTGGGAGCGCTTTTGAGAAACATCCACATGGCCCCCGCATAGGCCACCAGCAGCATGACCATCACCCCCTGGGTCGACATAATGCTGTCCAGGGGGAGCCCCAGCAGAGCCACAGGGGTAGGGGTGGTCAGAGACGGGTTAAACAGCATAGGCCCCCTCGGGAGGTAAGACGACGGCTGGCAGGGTATCTACAGCGGCAAGGCTGGCTATACATTAGTGTATCAAGTCTGCAATCAAGTCTCCTGGGTGAAACGGGGTTTGCTGGAACGTGACCCTGGGCAGCGCTCTGGCCGGGGGTGGCGATCGCGGTTCTGGCCCAATCCTACGCCACAGCAGCCGGGCGCTGGGAGACGGTTGGGCCAACCGGGTCAAATCTTTGCAGCCTGGGCCTAATTTGAAAAAAAATAGTCGCCGAATTAGTCGCCAAAATTGCCACGGTAGGTATATTAGAGGCTGATTTATCCGCATCAGTCGACCGGGGGCCTGGACGCCAGCGGCGGCTGAAGGCAGTGGCGAATGTTTTTCACGGCGTAACCCATGTCTAGCACAGCGCAGATTCCCAACTTTCCTGAGTGCGATCACCGGCTGGTGCAGGGGCTGCATCACCTCAGCGATCGCGAACTGGTGCAGCTATTTCAGCGCCACGGGGAGGCCGGGCGCTACTTCACCGCCATCTTTTGCCGCTACAGCCCCATGGTCTACAGTCTGATTCGCCACTCGGCGCGATCGCCCGTGCAGGCCGAGTATCTGTTTGCCCTCACCTGGCGGCACATTCTCCACGAGCTGGGCGGGGTGGAGTGCCCAGCCGCCGTGGCGGGGGAAGGGCCGGGGGCTTTCACCCTGCAAAACTGGCTGATCAACATCACCGCCCTGTGCATCAACCAGGCGGTGGTGCCCGAGGTGGAGTCCATTCACTACTCCCTGGATCAGGCGACGCCCCCATTCTGGTGCTACGTCGAGCAGGCCCTCGATCGCCTGCCTGCGGTGGAGCGGCTGGTGGCGGTGATGGCGCTCACCTTTCGCTGGAGCGAAAACCGGATCGCGGCCTACCTGCAGGCGGAGGGCGAGACCCTCACCGCCGCCGAAGTGCGCCAAAAGCTGGGGCTGGCCTTCCAGCATCTGGAGACGGCCCTGCCCGAAGACATTCGCCAGATCTACCTGGGCGACAGCTCCCTGCGGCCCGAACCGTTGCCCGACGACCTCAACGACCTGCTCAACGTGCCTGACCTGGAAGGGGCCGGACTGGCCGAGATCGACCTGGTTGGGGCGGGGGGCGATTTGGGCAACGAGTGGGCCAACTGATCTGGCTCACCAGGACCAGCCCCGCCGTCGAGCCAATCGCTGAAAGACTGGGGGACTATGCCCGGGGAGGGGCGACGCACATGAAGCATAAGTATTTATTTGGTCTGGGACTGCTAGCCCTACTGCTGCCAGGGCTCAGCCTACCGGCCCCAGCGCTCAATCTCGAAGAGCAGCTCGATATTCGTCCCCTCGACGCCACCCGGGGGCCGTCCCGAGATGTGGCCGACGGCTGGATGCAGCTGGGCAACCAGCAGCTGGGCGAGGGCAACCTGACCGCCGCCGTGGATTCCTGGGCCGAGGCGGCGGAGATCTACCGGCTGCTGGGGGACGGCCAGGCGGCGGGGCAGGCCTACGGGTCGATGGGGGCCGCCTTTGCCACCCTGGGGCAGTTCCCCGAGGCCGAGCGGGCGCTGGTGCTGCGCGTCGGCACCGCCCGCGACAACGGCGATTCCCTGGGCCAGGTCTACGGCCTCAACAACCTGGGCACGCTCTACATCAACCAGGGGCGGGTGCGGGCGGGCCAGGCCCACTTTGAGGAGGCGCTGCAGATTGCCCGCACCACGGGCGATGCTCGGGCCATTGGGCTGTCGCTGAGCAACCTGGGCCAGGTGGCCACCCAGCTGGGCGAGTTGGACGTGGCGGTGCGGCTGCTAGAGGCGGCGGCCAACTACCGCATTCTGGCCAGCGACTACGTGGGGGAGGCCTACGCCTCCAACAACCTGGGGGATGCGTACGTGGCCCTGGGCCGCGAGTCGAACGCGATTGGCGCTTACCGGGTGGGACTGCGGGCGGGGGTGGAGGCGGGCAACAGTGCCCTGCAAATTCGCGCCCTCGATGGGCTTTTGGGCATTTACCTGGGACGCAATGAGCTGGGGCTGGTCAGGCAGTATCTGGCCCAGCGCAGCGCCCTCACCCTGGGTACCACCCCACCCGATCTGCAAACGGCCCTCACCTTTCGCTGGCTGGGCGACTACTACCTCAGAACCGACTCCCCTGAGCAGGCGGAACAGGCCTTTACCCGCGGCCTGCAGATTGCCCGCAACCTGCGGCAAAAGTCCCTGGAGGCCGAGTTTATCAACCGCCTGCTGGCGCTGTAGGCGGGAATAACGACATGCTCAACCATCGGCCTAAGGGGCAGGGTTTCGGGTCTGCGGCTCAAGGCCAGCCGGGCACCTGAAACCTTACTTATCCGTTGTCGCTAGATTGGCAGATTGCTAGGGGCTGTCATCAATTGGTCGTTGATAACCAGAAATGACCGGTTACAGCTCCTAGCCTGGTTTGGGTTGGGCGTGGCAAGGCTTCGACCATCCGGTTTCAGCTGGAGTTGATGACGCGCCCTAAGGGTGGACCTCGGCGTACTGGTCGGCGGATTGGGCCAGCGAGATCGTGACCCCGTTTAGCCCTGCCGTAGCAGGGGGGAGGGGATTGCGGGCTTTGATCAGGGCGATCGCGCGGGTGACGCTCTCGGGCAGAATGACCACCAGACTGTCGTCCGGGGCGGTGTCTAGGGCGGTGTTGATCGCCTCGGTTTCATCCAGCATGGTGCGGTAGGTGGCCTCGCCAATCACCTCTTCGATGCCGTGGACAATCCACTTGGCGGCATCGCCGCGATCGCGGCCCCGGGTGTCGTCATCTTCTTTGACGATGATGTCGTTGAACATCTGGGCGGCCAGTTTGCCCAGGGTGATAAAGTCGTCGTCGCGGCGATCGCCTGGTCCCCCGACCACCCCAATCCGCCGCCCCGGCCAGTTTTTCACAAAGCCCCCCAGGGCCTCGTAGCTGGCGGGGTTGTGGGCGTAGTCCACCAGGGCATGGAAGCGGCCCAGGTTAAACAGGTTCATACGGCCCGGCGTCTGGTCGGTAGAGGCCTCAAAGGTGTGCAGCGCCTGGCGAATGCAGCCGATATCGACCCCCTGGGCAAAGGCGGCCAGGCTAGCGGCCAGGGCATTGGCGATCTGGAAGGGGGCCCTACCGCCCATGGTCAGGGGCACCTTTTCGGCCTGCTCGATTCGCAGCAGCCAGTCGCCCTTGAGAATAGACAGGTAGCCCTGTTCGTAGACGGCGGCCAGGCCCCCCTGCTGGGAGTGCTTGCGCACCAGCTCGTTGTGGGGGTCCATGGAGAAGTAGGCCACCTGACTCTTGACCCGCTGGGCCATCGCCGCCACCAGGGGATCGTCGGCGTTGAGCACCGCGTAGCCGCTGGGGCGCACCGTTTCGGCCACCACGCTCTTGAGGTGGGCCATGTCTTCGAGGGTGTTGATGTCGCCCAGGCCCATGTGGTCGGCGGCGACGTTGAGCACCACGCCGATGTCGCTGTCTTTGAAGGCTGTTCCCGATCGCAGAATGCCCCCCCGGGCGGTCTCCAGCACCGCCACCTCCACGGTGGGATCCTGCAGAATCACCTGGGCGCTTTGGGGGCCGGTGGTGTCGCCCGGCTCAACCATGTTGTCGCCGATGTAGATGCCATCGGTGGTGGTGTAGCCCACCATCTGCCCCGTCTGCTTGAAGATGTGGGCCGTCAGGCGGGTGGTGGTGGTTTTGCCGTTGGTGCCGGTGATCGCCACGATGGGCACCCGGGCCGGGGTGCCGGAGGGGAACAGCATCGACAGAATTGGCTCGGCCACGTTGCGGGCAATGCCGACGCTGGGGCACACGTGCATGCGCAGCCCCGGTGCCGCATTCACCTCGACCACCACACCGTCCACTTCGCGCAGGGGCTTGGAAATGTCGGTGGTAACCACATCGATACCGGCAATGTCTAGGCCAATGGTCTTGGCAATGCGCTCGGCCACCCAGATGTTGTCGGGGTGAATGTCGTCGGTGCGATCGATGGCGATGCCGCCCGTGCTCAGGTTGGCGGTGGCCCGCAGGTAGCACATCTCGCCCTTAGGCAGCACGGTATCGAGGGTGTAGCCCTTGCTATCAAGCAGCTGCCAGGTGGTGCGATCGACCTCAATGCGGGTGAGCAGGTTGTCGTGGCCCACCCCCCGGCGCGGGTCCTGGTTGGTAATCTCGATCAGCTGCTCGATGGTCGATTTGCCGTCACCGACCACGTGGGCAGGCACTCGCTCAGCCACCGCAATGACTCGCCCGTTGATCACCAGCACCCGGTGGTCGCGGCCCCGGTAAAACCGCTCAACAATCACGCCTTTAGAGACGTCTTTGGCGGCCTCGTAGGCTTCTTCAGCGGCCTCGTAGGTGCCAATGTCGATGGTGATACCGCGACCGTGGTTGCCGTCGAGGGGCTTGATCACAATCGGGTAGCCGCCCACGTCCTCGATCGCGTTCTCCAGCTCATCCAGGTAGTAAATCACGGTGCCCCGGGGCACGGGCACCCCGGCGTTGCGCAAAATTTGCTTGGTGCCCTCTTTGTCGGAGGCCAACTCGACGGCCAGAATGCTGGTTTTGCTGCTCAGGGTGGCCTGCACCCGCTGCTGGTAGCGACCGTAGCCGAGCTGAATCATGGCCCGGGTGGAGAGCTGCATCCAGGGAATGTCCTGGGTTTCGGCGGCCCGCACAATGGCCTCTGTGCTGGGGCCAAGGGCGGCATCGAGGCGAAACTCGGTGAGGTCGGCCAGATCTTGCTCCAGCTCCGCTTTGGGATAGTGGCCGGTTTCGACCAGGCTGTTGCACAGACGCACCGCCGCCCGCGCCGCGTAGCGCCCGGCCTGCTCATTCTGGTACTCAAACACCACCTGATAAACCCCTGGCTCCGCCACGGCGCGGGTACGGCCAAAGCCCACGGGCATACCGGCCATGGTCTGGAGTTCCAGGGCGACGTGCTCGATGATGTGGCCCATGTAGGTGCCCTGCCGCACCCGACTCAAAAAGCCGCCGCGATGCCCCGGCGAGCAGAAGTGCTCAATCAGGCTGGGCAGCGTTTCGGCCAGCGCTTCATAAAACCCAGGAATCTGATCGGAGGGGCGATCGGCGAGGTCTTCCAGGTCCAGCCGCATCAAAATCAGGTTTGGGTAGCGGATGCTCCAGTAGTTTGGCCCTCGGAGAGTCTGGGTTTTAAGAATTCGCATGGGCTGTCGTAACTCACCAGTCGTAGAACAGGGTTGGCTTGAGAGCAGCGAGATGGCGGGGCTGATCAGACAAGGTGTAGTGCAGTATAACCCCAGGTCAGGACTCAAGACAGTATCCCCGAGGCACGATCTTGCCTGAATGGAAGGAATAATGTCGGGCTTTGGACAGAGGTGGCCAGGCTACTGGGTGAGCGCCCGGATAAACCCCTGCAGTTCGCTTAAAAAACCGCCCCGTTTGCCCTTGGCTGGGGCATCGGTGGAGCTCCCTGAAGCCGGGGCGGTTTCGCCCAGCAAAATCCGATCCAGCTCTTCCCCCGAGGGCTTCTGGGGCGTTTCAGCCAGCAGCCGGTAGCCAGCGTCGGTTTCCTGCCACACCTGCCAGGGATGCGGATAGCAGCGCAGCAGCACCGCTCCCTCCAGGGGCCGCAGGTAGTAGATCGCCTCCAGGGTGCTGAGGAAGCGATCGCGCAGCTGCCGCCCGGCATAGCCAATGCCAATGGTGGCGACATCCTCTAGCTTAGGGTTGAGCATGATCACAAACTTGTCCCCGGCCTGGGCGCACATTTCCTCGACCTGGTTGACCTCGATGGAGGAGGGCTCCACAAACAGGTAGGCCTGGTCGCCGGGCTCCATCTCGCTGTGCAGCTCGCCGATGCCGCGCACCACAAAGTCGGGGTTGCCCCAGTCGCGGCGGGCCAGGGCCGCCGCCCCGGCGTCGGGGAAGTAGACCTTGAACACCAGGCCCAGCTCTTGCAGGGCGGGATAAAACTGCTGGGCCACGGGTAGACCCTTCAGCTCAGAGTAGGCCAGCTCCACCACCATACGCGGTACGCCGCCCTGGATGGCGGCCTGGGCGGCCCCTCGAGCCTGGGCGATCGCCTCGTCCAGACTGCCTGGTACGCTGGTCACGGCTGTTGCGCTGTTGTTGTCGTCTTGCGGGGCTTGAGTCATGGCGGACATCAGCAATTAAAACAATACAGGTCGAATCACTACACGGGGGTCAGGCTGAGGGAGGCTAGGGCGCGGCTGAGCACCTGGCGCAGCACCAGCGCCACCCAGTCGATGTCGGCGGCGGTGGTGTGGCGGCCCAGGCTGAGCCGAATGCCGCAGCGGGCCTCGCGATCGCTGTAGCCCATCGCCAGCAGTACCGGGCTGGGGCTGAGCTGGCCGCTGCGGCAGGCCGCTCCAGCGCTGATGCCAATGCCGGCCAGATTCATCTCGCGCACCAGGGTGCGACCGCTGAGGCGATCGCCGTCGGCGGCCATGCAAAAGCTGACGTGGTGGGGCAGCCGCTGGTGGCGATCGCCCGTTGGGGACAGTTCGCTCACATTGGCCAACTGCTCAAACAGGCGATCGCGCAGATCGATCAGGCGCGGCGTTTCGGTCGCCATTTCCTCAGCGGCCAGGGCCGCCGCCACCCCAAACCCGGCCAGGGTCGGTACCGCCTGGGTGCCCGATCGCAAACCAAACTCCTGACCGCCGCCGCCCAGCAGCGGCACCAGCTCCACCCCAGGCCGCACGTACAGCGCCCCGGCTCCCTGGGGGCCGTAGATTTTGTGGCTGGAGAGGGACAGCAGATCGACCGGCAGCGTTTGCACGTCCAGCGGCAACCGCCCAGCCACCTGCACCGCATCGGTGTGAAACAGCGCCCCGTGGTCACGGGCGATTTGCCCCAGCGCCACAATGGGTTGCAGGGTGCCCACTTCGCTCTGACCGTAGATAATTGACACCAGCACGGTGTTGTCGCGCAGAGCCTGGCGTAGATCGGCTGGGCTGACCCGCCCCTGGGCGTCTACGGGCAGGCGCGTCACCTGCCAGCCGAGCGCTTCGAGCCGCTGGGCTGGTTTTTCTACCGCTGAGTGTTCTACCGCTGAAATGATGATGTGCTGGGGCACCCGGTAGCGCTGGGCAACCCCCACCAGGGCCAGGTTGTCGGCCTCGGTGCCTCCGGCCGTAAACACTACGGCATCGGCGGGGGAATTGATCAGCCCGGCCACCTGCGATCGCGCCCGCTCCAGCACCGTAGCCGAGCGGTTGCCCCACTGGTGCAGGCTGGAGGGGTTGCCCCACTGGTCGGCCATGCAGGCGCTCATGGCGGCGATCGCCTCCGGACGCGGAGGGGTAGTAGCGCTGTAGTCCAGATAAATTTGCATAGTTGGTATTGGCAAGAACCCAGCACACCCCAGTGGTACAACCAAAGCCCAAAACTTATCCTAGCAGGGAGCGTTAATGCTAACGGCACAACCCAGAGAACCGCTGGCTGATCCACAGGGGGACGACAGGCCTGAGGCATTCCTGGGGCATATTCATCAACTGTGGTCAAAACTGTGGTCAAAGGCTCGGTTCGCCAAGCTTTGCTAGCCCAACCCAAACGACGGGGTAGGGGCTGCAACCCTTAATTTTTGGGCGTTTGGCAGCTATGTTTGGGCGTTATGTTAACAGCCCCTAGCTCTGGGGAAATATTTATCTAGAAGCGTTTATCTATCTGTGGGGATATCTATTCTGTAGGGATGTCTATACAGAGCGCAGGCAGGGGATCCTCGGTTCCAGCGATCGCCACCATCGCATCGGGGTCAACCCTAGCCCCGGGTTTGGCCTGGGCCAGGGGGATAGCCGCCGCTATCTCCGCCACGCGATCGGGTCCGGTGTGGTGCAGTGCCGTCAGCCAGGCCCAGCCGCAGTCCACCAGGCGGGCCACATCTACTCCGGCGTAGGCAGGCTCGAAGGGCCGCAGCCGGTTGACCCCCTCCCCCAACAGAATAGAAGCCCCCTGCCAGTTGTGGTTGCCCAGGTGGTAAAGCCCCACGGCAATTTGCAGAATGCCCTGGTAAAACGGCTTTTCCTGGGTGCTGGCCTCCATCCAGATCGCTTCTAGCACATCGTGGCAGCGGTAGTAGTCACCTCGATTGAACAGCTCAATGCCGTCGAGTAGGCGGGGATCAACACTTTCGGTAGAGGTATCGACAGCCATTGTGGTGGGCAGAACTGGTCTAGAGGGATAGTTCCATCCTAGGGCAGAGGTGCTATCCTCCACTGTGAGTGTGAGGTGTGAGGAAAATTAACATGGTAAGTTCCCCCGTTAGGCCTACCGGCCTAGGTCCCCTGGAACAGCAGCAGGACGGCGGCGACAGCCCCTCCGACATAAGCTCGTTAAGTTCTGATTCGTTGGTTTCAGGGTTGCCCAGGTTGCCGCTACCACCGGGTCCCCTGTTTGGTACCGACGGCATTCGTGGTAAAGCGGGCGACCTGCTCACTGCTCCCCTGGCGATGGAGATTGGCTACTGGGCCGGGCGGGTGATGCAGTCCCAGGGGCTGACGGACAAGCCGGTTATTTTAGGCCAGGATTCGCGCACTTCGGGCCACATGCTGGCCACTGCCCTCTCCGCCGGCTTGACCTCCGCCGGCATCGATGTGTGGCACATTGGGCTCTGTCCTACCCCCACCGTAGCCTATCTGGCTGAGTCCTGCCAGGCCCTGGGCGGCATTATGATTTCGGCCAGCCACAACCCCCCCGCCGACAACGGCATCAAGTTTTTTGGCGGCGACGGCACCAAGCTGGCCAGCTCGGTGCAGACCACTATTGAAGCGGCGCTGCGGGGCCAGACGACCGGGCTGGAGTCAACCTCTGCGGCCTGGGGCCAGTGCTACTATCGGCCCGAACTGGTCAACCGCTACGCCAGCTTTTTGCACGAACCCCTCCAGCCCGGACTCGATCTGGCGGGCATGAAGGTGGTGCTGGATATGGCCTGGGGATCGGCCACCCGCCTGGCGGAGCAGGTATTTGTGGAGGCCGGGGCCGAGGTGATTGCGCTCCACGGTGCCCCCGACGGCGATCGCATCAATGTCAACTGCGGCTCCACCCACTTAGAACCGCTCAAGGTGGCCGTGGCCGCCCACGGCGCCGACCTGGGCTTTGCCTTCGACGGCGACGCCGACCGGGTAATGGCGATCGATGCCCAGGGCCGCGTGGTCGATGGCGACTATATTCTCTACATCTGGGGCAAGCACCTCCAAAGCCAGGGCCGTCTGCCCGACCACACCGTAATCTCCACGGTGATGGCCAACCTGGGCTTTGAGCGGGCCTGGGAAAAGCTGGGCGGTACTCTGGTTCGCACCCGGGTGGGCGACCAGCACGTGCATAGCGAGATGGTGAGTCGAGGGGCAAAGCTGGGCGGTGAGCAGTCGGGCCACATTCTCTGCCACCACTACAGCCTCACCGGGGACGGCATTCTGACGGCGCTGCACCTGGCGACGCTGGTGCAAACCCTAGGCGGGTCGCTGGCGGCCCTGGTGGACGACAGCTTTACGACCTATCCGCAAAAACTGCACAACGTCCGGGTCATGGATCGCGATCGCCGTCTCCACTGGCAGGACTGCGCCCCGGTGTACCAGGCCGTAACCGCCGCCGAGCAGGCCATGGGCAGCGAGGGTCGGGTGCTGGTGCGACCCTCGGGCACTGAGCCCGTCCTGCGGGTAATGGTGGAGGCGATCGACGGAGGCCTGGTCGATCGCTGGACTCAGCACATTGTGCAGGCGGTGAGTCAGCACCTGGCGGTGTAGGCACCTAGACCCCTGGGTTTTTGAAAAACCCAGGGGTCTGCATGGTTCAGCGGAAGCAATGCTCCAAGATTCGCTATAGTGATCTTCCAGTTCACCACCGCACGCCATGCTAGACACCACCGACCTCAAGCGTGAGCTTGAGACGCTCACCGATCGCCTGGGTAAAACCCAGGACTACCTTTGACATCCCTGCCCTAGAAGCCAAAATTCAGGACCTGGAACAGCTAGCGGCCCAGCCCGACTTTTGGGATGACCAGAACCAGGCCCAGGACACCCTGCAGGAGTTGAGCGACTACAAGGCCAACCTGGCCCAGCTCACCACCTGGCAGGCCAACCTGGATGACACCACTGCCATTCTTGAGCTGCTGCAGGAGGACAACGACGAAGCTCTATTTGAGGAGGCCCAGGGCACCGTTACCCGCCTGGCCCAGGAACTCGACCAGTGGGAACTCCAGCAGCTGCTGGCTGGCCCCTACGATAAAAGAGGTGCGGTGCTGACCATCAACGCCGGGGCGGGGGGCACCGATGCCCAGGACTGGGCCGAGATGCTGCTGCGCATGTACACCCGCTGGGCCGAGGCCCAGGGCTACCCGGTGCATCTGGTGGAGATCTCGGAGGGGGAGGAAGCGGGGCTGAAGTCCGCCACGCTGGAGGTGACGGGCCGTTACGCCTACGGCTACCTGAAGTCCGAGAAGGGCACCCACCGCCTGGTGCGAATCTCGCCCTTCAACGCCAACGGCAAGCGCCAGACCAGCTTTGCCGGGGTGGAGGTGATGCCGATTCTCGATCAAACCATTGAGCTGGACATTCCCGAGAAAGATCTGGAGATCAAGACTTCCAGGTCCGGCGGGGCCGGGGGCCAGAACGTCAATAAGGTGGAGACGGCGGTACGCATTACCCACCTGCCCACGGGAATTTCGGTGCGCTGCACCCAGGAGCGATCGCAGTTGCAAAACCGCGAAAAGGCGATGATCATCCTCAAGGCCAAGCTGCTAATTATCGCTCAGGAGCAGCAGACCCAGGCGATCGCCGAAATTCGCGGCGACATGGTAGAAGCCAGCTGGGGAGCCCAGATTCGCAACTACGTGTTTCACCCCTACCAGATGGTTAAAGACCTGCGCACTGGGGTAGAAACCACCGCGATCGATGACGTGATGGCGGGGGATCTTGAAGCCTTCATTCAGGCCTACCTGCGCCAGGAAAATCAGGTGCTTCAGGAGCAGGGGGTCTAAGGGGGTTACCCATGGCCGTAGAGCTGCCGATGAACATTCCTCTGGTGGATTTTTCGCCGTTTCTCAGCGATGACCCGGTGGGCAAAATTCAGGTGGCGGGCGAAATCTACCACGCCTGCCACGAGGTGGGTTTTCTCTACCTGAGCCACCACGGCATTCCCGAGGCGGCGATCGCCGCCGCCTTTGCCCAGTCGCGGCAGTTTTTTGCCCTTCCCCTGGCCGAGAAAACCGCGATCGCCTGGTCGAGCGAGTCCAGCAATCGCGGCTACATTGGCCTGGAGCGCGAACGACTGGACGAAACCCAGCCCGGCGATCTCAAAGAGGCCTACAACCTGGGTCGGGAACTCAGCCCAGAGCAGGCAACCCGCCTGGGCGTAACCTGGGTTGAGAACCGCTGGCCGGTGGGACACGACACCTTTCGGGCCACGCTGACGGAGTTTTTTGACGCCTGTGCCGTCGCGGCCGCAAATATCTTTCGGGCCTTTGCCCTGGCTCTGGCCATGCCCGAAGACTTCATGACCACCCGGCACACCACCCAGTGGTACACCCTGCGTCTGCTGCACTACCCACCCCTGGCCCAACTGCCCCAACCGGGGCAAACTCGTGCCGGGGCGCACTCGGACTACGGCACCCTCACCCTGCTGTTTCAGGATGATGTGGGCGGTCTGGAAGTGCTCAGTGCCCAGGGCGACTGGGTTGCCGCTCCGGCTATCCCCGGCACTGTGCTGATCAACACGGGCGACCTGACCGAGCGCTGGAGCAACGGCGTGTTTCGCTCGACCCGACACCGGGTGGGGCTTTCGGGAGCACGGCAATCGGGAGCAGTTGCTGGCGATCGCTATTCCATTGCCTTTTTCTGCGAACCCGACCCGGCCACCGACATCGTCTGTCTGCCCACCTGCCAGGGGCCAGACAACCCGCCCCGCTACCCCCCCATCACCGCCCAGGAGTATTTGCTGAGCCGCTTGCAGGCCACCTATACTCCGCTCAGCACCTGATCTGGATCGTGCCATCCCTTCGGAGCCATCACCGTTGGTAACAGCGCAGCGCGTTACCCGATTCAAAACAGGGGGCTTGCGGAGGGGTAAACGGGATTTGCCTACCCCTGCTGGGTCACTCTCCCCCATCGGTTCGACGCTACCAAGCCAGAAAACCCGGTACATTAAACCTATCTAGCACTGCGACAATCCCATGAGCCAAGACCAATCCACCCTGGAGTCGCCCTCCACAGGTGAGCCCACCCCCGCACCCGCCGCAGCCCCTCCCAGCTTTGTCAAACTGGCCATGCGCAATATGGTCAGAAAAGGCGGGAAATCGCTGTTCCACTTCACGCTGACGGTAACGGCCCTGCTGAGCCTGCTGGTCGGGCTGGCCTACCTGACCCGGTAACCCCTATGGCAACTGAGAATTCCCCCGTGCCCACCCTAGAGGTGGCCCTCGACCTGGAGCACCCGGAGGCCAATGTGGTGTCTGCGGAGGAGTGGGAGCGCTGGTTTACCCAGTGGGGTGAGCACATGGCCCTGGCCGGATCACCCATCGGGGCCTACGAACTGGCGCTCCGGCTGACAACTGATCCTGCGATCGCCGCCCTCAACCAGGAGTTTCGCCAGGTTGACCAGCCTACCGACGTGCTGTCTTTTGCCGCTCTCGAAACCGACTACCCCCAGCTTGACGAGATGCTGGCCACAGAGCCGCTCTACTTAGGTGACATCGTCATTTCCCTCGACACCGCCATCCGCCAGGCCGCAGAGGCCGGGCATTCTCTGCGGTGGGAGACGGGCTGGCTGGCGGCCCACGGTTTTTTGCACCTGTTGGGATGGGACCACCCCGATGACGCCAGCCTGGGGGCCATGCTCGCCAAACAGGGCGAATTGCTCGCCACCGTTGGTTTAAAGTCTGAAAAAGTAGGCTAAATTGGCCCTGATTCGTTCTCCACGGTACGGTATAGGGGCATATTGCCCAATCGCCTCTATCTAATTTTATCTATGGCTTTGTATAGCGAGAATTCTGAGTCGGTGCTGCCGATTCCTGAATCCAACCTCAACCCGGTGAACCGATCGCTGTCCTGGCGGGTGGCAACCAACCTGCTGGTGAGCTTTATGTATGCCTGGCAGGGAGTAACCTACGCCTTTCGCACCCAGCGCAACTTTCGCATTCACGTGGTGGTGGGCAGTTTGGCAGTTGGATTGGCGATCGCTCTCAACCTGCCCCTGGTCGAGCTGGCGGTGATTATTCTCACCTGCGGCGTGGTGCTCACCCTGGAGCTAATCAACACCGCCCTGGAATCGGTGGTTGACCTGATCGTGCAGCAGACCTACCACGAACTCGCTAAGATCGCGAAAGACTGCGCCGCCGCCGCTGTGCTGATCTCGGCCCTGATCTCGGTATCGGTAGCTGGCTGCCTGCTGCTGCCTCCCCTATGGCAGCTGTTACAGTCCCAGCTTTCCTAGCCCTCTCCCCTGCTCGACCTATGATTCTTGTAATCGACAACTACGACAGCTTTACCTACAACCTGGTGCAGTACCTGGGTGAACTTGGGGCAACCCTCCGCGTAGCCAGCGATCTGCGCGTGTTTCGCAACGACGAAATCACCGTGGAGCAGATTGCCGCCCTTCGTCCCGACGGCATTGTCATTTCCCCCGGCCCCGGCACCCCTGACGATTCCGGCGTTTCCCTGGCGGTAATTCAAACCCTTGGCCCCACCATTCCCATTTTGGGCGTGTGCCTGGGCCACCAGAGCATTGGCCAGGTGTTTGGCGGCGATGTAGTGCGCGCCGCCGAACTCATGCACGGTAAAACCTCCCCCGTTTTCCACACGGGTCAGGGCGTGTTTGCCGGGCTGGAAAACCCCTTCCAGGCCACCCGCTACCACAGCCTGGTGATCGATCGCCCCACCTGCCCCGACGTGCTAGAGATTACCGCCTGGGTCGAGGACGGCACCATCATGGGCGTGCAGCACCGCGACTACCCCCACCTGCAAGGGGTGCAGTTCCACCCCGAAAGCATCCTCACCGACGCGGGCATGCAAATTCTGCGCAACTTCCTGCTGTCGCTACCAGTCCCTGTCACTATGTAGTGCTCGTCGCCGCGTAGGGTGGGCATTGCCCACCATTTAAACCAGCCTACAGACAGTTAGATCAGAACCACACTCTCTCCGGGGTTCTCCGCCATGAGCGTTGCCAAAAACCCAGTCCGCTGGACAATTAAAGACATCGAAGCGCTACCCGAAAATGAATGGGTCCGCTACGAGATCATCGACGGAGAACTGTTTGTGACCAGGTCACCTCACCACAAGCATCAGCAGCTAGCTGGCCGTATTTTTGCGGCCTTGGATAACTGGGCATTCGCCTCGGGGCAGGGTGAGGCGTCTATCATGCCGGGGCTGATTTTTTCAGACTCAGACAATGTTTCTCCCGATGTGGTGTGGGCCAGCACCGAGCGCATTGCCCAAATTCAAGACGAGGCGGGTCACTTTCAAGGAGCTCCAGAATTAGTTGTAGAAGTGTTATCGCCCGGCAAAGTGAACGAAGAACGAGACCGTACCGCCAAGCTCAAACTCTACTCAATTCAGGGCGTGCAGGAATACTGGATCGTCGATCGCACCGCTAAGCGCATCGAGATCTACCGTCGTGAGCAGGCTCAATTAACTTTGACCAAAACCCTTTTGGCCCAAGACACCCTTACCTCAGACCTACTGCCAGGCTTTGCGTGCGAGGTAGCCCGCCTATTTGCAGCGCGAGGTTGACCAGCAGTAGTAGAATACGAACAAGTTATTAACGTTTGTAACAGACCTCTCAGGAGTCAAGCATGGGCCGCAAACAGGCGATCGTGATCGGGGCGGGTGTCGGCGGGCTGGCCATGGGCATTCGCCTGCAAAGCCTGGGGTTTGACACCACCATCGTCGAGGCGCTGGATGCTCCCGGCGGGCGGGCCTACGTGCGCCGCGAGCAGGGCTTTACCTTCGACATGGGGCCGACGGTGATTACGGTGCCCCACTTTATTGAAGAGCTATTCTCGCTGGAGCGCGATCGCGCCAACCTGCTCTCCGAAGACTTCCCCTCCACCATCGTCGATGAGAACAAGCGGATCAAGGAAGGGGTTTCCGGAGGCCCTAACACCAGCCGCTACGTCAAAATTGTCCCCATCCTGCCCTTCTACCGCATCTACTTCGACGACGGCACCTTTTTTGACTACGACGGCGACGATGCCCACACCCGCGAGCAAATCCTCGCCCTGGGGGAACCCGGTGACCTGGAGGGCTACAAGCGCTTCCACGAGCAGTCCCGCGCCATCTTCGAGCGGGGCTTTTTGGAGCTGGGCTACACCCACTTTGGCGACCCAGTCACCATGCTCAAAGTCGCCCCCGATTTGCTAAAGCTGGATGCGGTGCGCAATCTGTTTCGCTTCAGCAGCCGCTACTTCAAGAGCGACAAACTGCGTCAGGTGTTCACCTTTGAGCCGCTGCTGGTGGGGGGCAACCCCCTGTCGGTGCCCGCCATCTACGCCATGATCCACTTTGTGGAGAAAACCTGGGGCATCCACTTTGCCATGGGCGGCACTGGGGCGCTGGTGCAGGGGTTCGTGAAAAAATTCCAGGACCTGGGCGGCCAGATTCGGTACAACGCTCCGGCGACCCAGATCAACGTCACCCGTAGGGAGGGCAAAAAGGTAGCCACGGGGGTCACCCTGAAGGATGGCACGGTGCTGAACGCCGACGCTGTGGTTTCCAATGCCGACTGGGCCACCACCTACGGCAAGCTGATCGAACCCCAGTACCGCTTCTGGAACAGCGACCTGCGGGTGAAGCTGTCTCAGCAGTCGATGTCGGTGTTTGTGATCTACTTTGGCTTCAAGGCCGACGGCAACGAGACCGACAAACTCTGCCACCACACCATCATCCTTGGCCCCCGCTACGAGGAGCTGTTGAAGGATATCTTTGGCCGCAAGATCTTTCCTAAGGATTTCTCCCAGTACGTTCACCTGCCCAGCCTCACGGACCCGTCTTTGGCCCCGCCCGGTCACCACGCCGCCTACACCCTGCTGCCCATGCCCAACAACAAGTCGGGCATCGACTGGAACGAAATGGGCGATCGCCTGCGTGATATCGTCTTCGACTTCCTCGAAGAGCGCGGCTACCTGCCCAACCTGCGTGAGCGGCTGGTGTGCCACAGCTACATCACCCCCGACTACTTCGAGGGCACCCTCGATGCCTACGTGGGCAATGCCTTTGGCCTGGAACCGCTGCTGGTGCAGTCGGCCTTTTTCCGGCCCCACAACCGCAGCGAAGACATCAACGGGCTATACCTGGTCGGGGCCGGTACCCAGCCCGGTGCGGGCACCCCCAGCGTGATGATGTCCGCCAAAATGACGGCCCGGCTGGTGGCCGAAGACTACGGGGTCGATGGGGCGATCGTCGGCGGTAAGGCCAGCTCCGAGCGCACGCCCCAGATCGTGTAGGGTACATTCGCGGCCTGGGGACTCGATGGAACCAATAACCCTGGGCCTGGGCCGCAATGCACCGTCCGCAGTGCGTGAAGGTGTATTGCGGCTTTAAGGCATAGGTGGGTCGCTTCTGCCAGAGGATGTAAAGCCGCGAATGCACCTTACGGGATGGGCAGGGCCGATCGCGGGGCTGGCCTAAATTTCGGGCAATATCGACGGTTCCCGGTCTAAACTTATTGAGCCAGAGCTATCGTGTGGGAGTAAGCAAGTCATGAAACGGCGAAAACTACTGGGTTATGCCGGAGCCGGGTTAGGGGCCAGCCTGGGAATGGGGATGATCGACCAGGCCCAGGCCCAAACCACAGGAGTCACAATCCGCAGCCTGGGCCATACGTCCTTCCTGTTTACCGGCGGCGGGCGACGCATTTTGGTTAACCCCTTTCGGCGAATCGGCTGTACCGCGGGGTTTCCTTCCCCAGCCCAACCCGCCGACATTGTGATGATCAGCAGCCGCCTGTTTGATGAGGGCTACCTCAATGAACTGCCCGGCGAGCCTCGCGTGCTGACTGACCCCGGTGTCTACGACTTTGAAAACCTTCGTATTCAAGGCATTCTCACCCCCCACGATCGCCAGGGGGGGCGACACTTCGGCAACAATACGGTCTGGCGGTGGGCCCAGGGCGGGGTGAATATCGTCCACATGGGCGGTGCCGCTGCGCCCCTGCGGGTAGAAGAGCAGATTCTGCTGGGTCGTCCCGACATCATGCTGGTGCCCGTGGGCGGTGGTCCCAAGGCTTTTGATGCTGCCGAAGCGGTACAGGCCGTACAGGTGCTGCGACCCAAAATTGTGATTCCCACCCACTACCTGACCACCGTGGCCGGGGCAAGCTGCGAACTTGACCCGGTGGACAACTTCCTGGCCCTCATGCCGGGTACCCCGGTGACTCGGGCGGGGCAGGGGGCGCTAACGGTGCGGCCCAACGACTTGCCCAGCCAGGGTATGCGGATTCAGGTCTACCAGTATCCAAGGGCCTGAGGCGCGTTAGAACGGTAAGAGGGAAGAGTGGATTAACTGCATCGCTCTTTGCATCCACCCTTCCACCCATCCACCCCCTACCCCCTACCCTTCCACCCATGCCCACTCCCTATGCCCATCGTCGTCAGCGTGTCATGGACCTCATTGGCCACGGTACCGCTGTCTTTGCCAGCGCCCCCCCGGTGGTGATGCACAACGATGTCGACTACCCCTTTCGCCAGGACAGCAATTTTTACTACCTGACGGGGTTTAATGAGCCGGGGGCGGTGGCAGTGCTGGCTCCCCACCATGACGAGCACCGGTTTGTGCTGTTTGTGCGGCCCAAGGACCCGGAAAAGGAGACCTGGTCGGGCTACCGGCTGGGGGTGGAAAAAGCAAAGGAGCAGTTGGGGGCCGATCAGGTTTACCCCATTGCCGAACTGGACGAGCACCTGCCCAAGTACCTGGAAAAGGCCGATCGCCTCTACTTTCGCTTTGGCCACGACGAGGCGCTAAATCAGCGGATTCTGAAGCACTGGCAACGGCTATTGGCTACCTACTACAAGCGCGGCACCGGCCCAGTGGCGATCGAAGATGCCACGCTGATGATGCAGACCCTGCGTCGGGTGAAGTCTGCGGAGGAGCTGGATGCGCTGCGGCGGGCGATCGCGATCGCTGCCAAGGCCCACAACCACGCCCTTGAGATCGCCCGGCCCGGTCGCTATGAGTACGAAATTCAGGCGGAGATGGAGCACATCTTTCGCCTGGAGGGGGCGATGGGGCCTGCCTACACCTCGATCGTGGCGGCGGGGGCCAACGCCTGCATCCTGCATTACGTGGAAAACAACTGCCAGATGCAGGATGGCGATTTGCTGCTAATCGATGCGGGCTGCGCGGTGGACTACTACAACGCCGACATCACCCGCACCTTCCCCGTGGGGGGGCGATTCAGCGACGAGCAGCGGATTTTGTACGAACTGGTGCTGGAGGCGCAGGAGCGTGCGATCGCCGCCGTCAAGCCCGGTGCCCCCTTCAACGAGTTCCACGACGCTGCCACCCGCACCATCACCGCAGGGCTGGTGGACCTGGGCCTGCTAGCGGGCGATATCGACACCCTGATCGAAGAGAAAAAGCACAAAGCTTTCTTCATGCACGGCACCGGCCACTTTCTGGGCCTAGACGTCCACGATGCAGGCATCCTCCGCAACCCCGACAAAACCTGGAAACCTTTTGAAGTGGGCAATGTGGTTACCGTTGAACCGGGAATTTACATTTCCCCCACCTATGAACCCGTCGAAGGGCAGCCTGCCATTGACGATCGCTGGCGAGGTATCGGCATTCGCATTGAAGACGATGTATTGGTAACCGAAACGGGCTGCGAGGTGCTCACCGAGGCGGTGCCCAAAGCCCTGGAGGCGATGGAACGATAGACGCGTGTTCGTTCTACCGCCTGCCCCCGAGAACCCGTTGCGTCGCTCTTGGGCAGGCTTTGTCGCCAGTACCCATCAACAACAGCATTAGCCGCTAGCAACCCATCGGAAACCCATAGTAGAGCCGAGATAGCCTGAGAATTGACCACTGATTTAAAATCCCCATGGGAAAACCCCGATTCAAAATTGGGATCATGTAGGGGAAATCAATTTTGAGTTTCTAAAACTGCCCTATCCTCTGCTAAGATGTAAAACTGCAAATGCAGCACGGGCGATTAGCTCAGTTGGTAGAGCGCCTGCCTTACAAGCAGGATGTCACTGGTTCGAGTCCAGTATCGCCCATACGTTTCAGCCCTCAGCAAAAAGCGTGAACTAAATATGAACTACTTTTTGTGGCCAACTATCCTGTATCGGAGGATGGTTGTTTACTAAGCGTGGTTTGGCTACAGAGGTCATATCGAGTTCGAGTTCATGCTTGTAAGACAGTAACTCGTAGCTCGAAAAGCTTGCTGGGCAAGGCTTTCAGAGTCAGGATTTTTTTGAACTAACTAAGGATTCTTGGTTTGAGGTTTGGCAAGCCGTAGAAGTGGTGGCTGCCAGGCACCTCTCTATTGGACTCGTACCTTTCATAGAAATTCTTGACCGTTAACCTTTTGTCATGTGAGTTAGCTTTCAACCCACGGCAACCTGGTTGGAGGACTCTATGATGATTGGAAATTGTGGGTGCCTGTGATTGATGATTCAACGTCCCGTACAGATCCTCAGTGGCCAGGGGCAAGTCGTCAGTGGGCTGATTTGTACCATGCAGCAGCGTCATCAGGATGACTTTCAATCCACCTGGCAAGGCATTCTGGATGTGACAGACCAGCCCGATGCAGGGTGGTTATGGGACTACAAGCGCCGCCAGTCAGAACAGGAGGGCCGCTATGAGGCCTATGCGCTGGAAGCCGAGGAACTGACCCAAGGGCTCATGTTCCTTGAAACCCAATGGCACCGATCGCAGGTGCAGCCATCCTCCCGTCTGGTTTATGTGGAAGCCCTAGCCTCTGCCCCGTGGAATCGGAGCAGTCTGGAGCAGCCGCCTTTTTTCCAGGGTGTAGGGCGGTCGCTCTTGTTATTTGCCCGCCAACGCAGCCTGGAACTGGGCTACGGAGGCCGAGTGGGACTCCATGCCCTGCCCGAATCGGAAGCGTTTTACCACCGTCTGCAAATGCCGGACTATGGGGCTGACCCAGAAAAAGAGGGCTTGGTATACTTCGAGTACGGCGCGATGCGGCAATGAACGGTTCAATAATCCAGATTCTTCCTATGGATGAGCGCAGACTAGCAGAACAATTCGCCCAGACCGGCAACCTAATGGATCTATGCGCTAGCGAAGACTGGCTCAAGGAATCGGCCCAGGCTGAAGCGGATTGTGGCGGCAGAGTCGAAGCTGGTTTGACCTTGCGAGAGTATGCCGCTCGCCTGGGCGCACCTACGATAGAGCAGCTTCAGATGGTCAAACTGCAATCTACTCTGTTCTCAGTACTTCGCACCTGGATGGAATCGTGGGAGCTGGGCCTGAGTTTTGAGACCACCTACACAGAAGCGCGTCGGCTCATTCGCCACCGTCTCCAGCACCTCAGCCCAGAACAACAGGACTGGGCCAAGAGGCTACTCGCTGGTCCAGAGCAAAATCTGGCTTTTGACCAACAATCGGTGCGCTCAGAGGCGATCGCAATGCTGGGCGATATTTTGACCCAGGATGACTGGCAAACCCTAGCCAACACGGCTGCCCAAGGAATGGCGATCGGGGTTCTGCAAATGCGCCAGCTTGATATTGTGAGCGCAAAAGCCAGCTAAGCCAACGAACTCAGCTGGCCTTCTCGAGCAAGCAGCTAACCTTGCTGACTTGGCGGTGTAAGCCATAGCATCTTTGGCTGGCTCATTACCAACACTACGATAGAGCGGGCATAGCAGGCCATGGACATGAAGAAAAATAGGTAGATGCCACCCTTGCTTTAGTTACTGCTGGATGGGCCGGTGCTGCTAAGCACCTGGGCCAAGTCCCCCAGTTCACTACCATCCATATCTACTCCTTGCTCAAGGTTAGGCGCAGCCGTAGCCCGAGGAATTGGCGCACCAGACTGCAAGGCATCAGCAATCCTGGACAGGCACTGTTCAAGAACAGCTTCCAGACGGCTGAAGTCTCCAGCGGGTGCAGTAGGGCTGTTAGCCGTTGGATTGGTAATGTGGTAGCGATCGCACAAATCAGCAATCTGCTTCGCCAGTCGCTCCACACAATGCCGCGCCATTTCTTGAATCTCCGAGACCGATAGCTCGCCGTGGAACTCCTCCGCTAGGGGACGGTAGAACGCCATCATGGCATCCATCCCCTGCTGTCGGCCCTGACGACCGGTGAAGTGCGGATTGTTTAGCAGGTAATTCAGCACCACCGCTGTCGCCGCCGGGAACTGGGCGTTATAGATAAACTTGACCCGATCCGAATGGGTTTGTCCGTCCTGACTCATGACGCCACCCGCATCCGGTTCACATCGCCAAGCAGCGCCTGGAACAGACCAAAGCCATCGGTCATCCGCATCGGCAGTGAGGGCATTTCCACCGCTTCTGGCAGTTGAGCTTTGACCAGTTGAGTCAACGCTTCTTGATGCTCCCAGGCAAACGAGAGGCGGAGCGCAAACCCACGCTCTTCAAAGAACTGCCGCAACGGTTCTCGCATCAGGTAAGCGGCCCCGCCCGCTAACACCACATCCCCCTTGCCAGTGGCCAGACTCGGCAGCAGGTGATCGGTAAAGTGGGATTCTAAACTGGCCAGATACGCCGCTTCCACCTGGGCGATCGCCGCCGAGAAATCAACTGCCGTTCCTTTGGCCACCGAATACTGCTGCGCTTGCCCTGTCTCCAGCGCCCTCAGCAGCACGTCGTATTCTGTCACTGACACCCCCACCGCATTAGCCGCCTTCTCAAAGGACTCCCAAAAGCCAGGAAACTTGGAGGTGGATTTGGCTGAGTTCAGTGTCCCCGTTTCAAAGGCCAACTGAGTGCCATTGCGGTGTCCCAGCATCTCAATCCAGGTGGTGCGCTGGGCAATGGATACCCCAGATTGCTGAAGCTGAGCTTTGCGCTGGACGTAGATGCCATAGCCCTCGGGGCGGAAGCTGAGCGTTAGATTGACTCGATACTCTACCTCATCTTGAAATCGGAATCCTTGAGCCAAGGTCGTTAGTCGAGACGCGATCTGCTGACGGGTGGCCAATTCATTAATCGGCAACAGCACCCAGATCACTGCATCAAACCGAGCTGGAAAGCTTTCGGTTTTGGCGATCGCCCCCAGCGCCCCCACAATTCGTTCAGGAGCCTTCAGGCTCTTGTCTTCCTTGAAACTGTTGTAGTCGAGAAACCGCTGAGCTGCCTTGCCCACAAACGTCAACACCTCTCCATCCCTGTACCAAGCACAATCTTGCGGACGGCCTCCAGGGCTGATCGATTCGACCCCAGCGGCTTCGCGTTGGGCTACTTCCGCCTCCATCCACAGGGCATGGGTTTGCCCGTGGAGCAGCTTGTAGAAGAACTTGCCGCCCGACTTACCCAGGTCACAGGCCAATAAAAGCATCGGAGCATGAGAATTCATAGGACATTACCTAATCACTGACCCAATTATCAGCATTAAATCAGCTAAAACCGTGCAACTTTGCGAAACTTTGTGAAAAGCGCGAATCCAAACAAGAGAGAATGTGACCCTTTGGGATTGATGCCCGCAATGCTGACTGAGTGGAATATAATTTGTTGTATCAGGATGCTGCGCCCCTATCGGGGGCTTCGCGGAGAGGCCACACAGTACGCCAAGGTTTTGGCAAAAACCGGGCAACGGCCCTCCCCCTAGGGTTTCTACCGCTTTTGAAGACGCTATCGCTTTCGCTCCAGGGTGGCGTCATCTTTTTAACCCAGCTTCTCCATGCTTTCCACGAGCAACCTCTCTGCGGCTCAGGCGGAGACCTATTACACCCACGAGGACTATTACTCGGCGGAAGAAGCGGCTCACCCGACGAAGTGGGTGGGAAAGGGGGCTGCGTCGTTGGGGTTGGCTGGGGTTGTCAATCAGCAGGAATTCAGCCAAATGCTATCCGCGCAGGCTCCCGATGGGCGATCGCTGACGGGGAAAGTGGTTAACCCAGAAAAGCGGCGGGCGGCGACAGACTTTACCTTTAGCGCCCCCAAGAGTGTCAGCATTGCGGCTTTGGTGCAGCAGGACGAGCGGGTGTTGGAGGCGCATCATCAGGCGGTGGCGAAGACACTATCAGTTTTGGAGGAGCGCTACGCCCAGACGAGGGTTTCAACCGAGGCCGGACGGGCGAAGGTGACGACGGGGAATATCGCCGCAGCAGTGTTTACTCATTCCACCAGTCGGGAGGCGGAGCCGCAGCTGCACAGCCATTGTGTGGTGATGAATGCGACGCAGTTGGCCGATGGACGGTGGTTTAGTTTAAGCAATGAGGGGGCGATCGCCAACCAAAAGCTCCTGGGCCAGATTTACCAGAATGAGCTAGCCGTAGCCTTGAGGCAGCAGGGGTACCAGATTGAGCCCAAAGCCCATGGGCAGTTTGAACTGGCGGGATATTCGCCAGAGTTGCTAAAGGCCTTTTCGACCCGCAGACAACAAATCCTGAAGCTGATTGAGAAGTGGGAGACGACCGGCTCTGAGAACAACTGGGCCATGCGGGAGACAGCGACGTTGGTGTCACGGAAGCGGAAGCCCAAGGAGGTGGACGAGGGATTGCTACAGCGGGGGTGGAATGCGCTAATTCAGCTCAAGGGGCTAGAACTGCCGGAGCTGCCAGAAGGCAGTACCCCAGCAATTGGCGATCAGCCATCGGCTACTTCAGTAATTGACGCGGCAATCCAGCACTGTGGGGAACGGGAGTCGGTGTTTCGGCGGACGACGCTGGAGCGCTTTGTGTTTGAGCACGAGTTAGGGGTGCAGGGGTTTGAGGCGATTGAGGGAGCGATCGCCAACAGCCCTGAACTCATCCGGGTCGCCGACGGCAAATTCACAACCCAAACGGCGCTGAATCTGGAACTCGACACCATCCGCCTGATGCAGCAAGGACAGGGGCAGGTGGTACCGATTGTCCCCAGCAGTACCCAGGTGGACAGCCTGCTTAGCCATTCCCTGAACCCGGAGCAGCAAAACGCGGTGGAGATCGCAGCAACCACGCCGGATAACGTGATGGCCTGGCAGGGAGTAGCGGGGGCAGGCAAGACCTGAAGTGACCCCCGATTTTCGGACACAAGGCTAAGAGCAGTATCCTTGTTCCACAGGAGGGGGCAACTATGAGCGCAAACCGACGACAGTACACAGCTGAATTTAAGGCCAAAGTGGTGTTGCAAATGCTAATGGGAGAGAAAACGTCAGCCGAGATTTGCCGAAGCCACAAACTCCATTCCAGCGTGCTTAATCGCTGGCGAAAGGAATTTTTAGATCACGCGACCACGATATTTGAGGCCGATTCAGGCCATGAGGCTGACCAACAACGGATTGCCGAGCTGGAGCGATTGGTGGGCCAATTGACGATGAAATTAGAGATTGCAAAAAAAGCCTCGCAGTCCTTCAATCAACTGGCCCAGCGAGGCCACAATGCTATCTTTGCTGATGCCCTGGAGTACGACTTTGGCCTGCTCGATCGCATGTACAAAGAGCACGAGCCTGGTCAGGTTCCAGTCAAAATGGAGGAACTGGCTGAGCACATTCGTAGCGCCGATGGGTTTGTGGTGGTAACGGGCGAATACAACCACTCTGTTCAGCCGGGGCTGAGCAATTTGATGGATCACTTTCTGGAAGAGTACTACTTTCGCCCGGCGGGGATTGTGTCGTACTCGGTGGGGGGATTTGGCGGGGTGCGGGCCGCTGTGCACCTGCGGGTGATGCTGGGGGAGATGGGTATGCCCACCATTTCGTCGATGTTTGCGATCTCAAAGATTACCGAGGCGATCGACGCCGATGGCAAGGCCCAGGATGAGTCATTGATCAAACGCCTGGGTTCCTTTTTAGACGAGCTGGAGTGGTACGAAGAGGCCCTCAAGCGGCAGCGCGACGAAAAGGGAAGGCCCTTTTAGACAACTTGCGAGAGGGATGGTTTTCGACTCGAACCCTTCCAAAGAGGGAGGGTAGCTCTAAATTCCTACGGAATCATGAAAATTGTGGGCAATGAGAAGGTTGCGCCCAGGCTGGCCGAGCAGAGGTAGTGAATGTTGGGAGCAGCGGCGATCGCCCCTTGCAGCGCGGCCATTAGCACCCCGTGCTCGGCCCCGTAATACACGGCATCGGTGCCCAGGTCGGTGGGTAAAAACTGCACCACCCGACCGTAGTCCCCGTCGGAGAGCTGCACTTTGTCAAAGTGGCAAATGTGCGGCCCGATCTGGGGCCACAGCCCCAGGCCCTTAAAAATATCGGCTGAGGTCAGTGAAAAGGCGTAGGCCCGCTGCCGGGAAGCGGCCCCCGCCGCCGTTTGGGCTTCGATCACCGCCACCTGCAGGCCGCTGGGGGCCAGCGTTGCCGCCAGAGTCAGCCCCACAATGCCGCCGCCGACAATGGCCACATCGACCGCCAGTTCAGAGCGTAGATCCGCCGGGCGATCGGCGGAGACCGGAGAGCGAAAGTGAGGAGTGGTAGCGGTCATAGGGGCAGGGTTCACCGTGGCTATAGATCTATTCTGGCCCCATGATCTATCAGAAATCAAGGCTAGCCAGGGCAATGGCGAGGTTCGGATCGGCGGTTGAAAGGAGTTTCCCCAACGGTGGGCAATGCCTAATCCTGACCATACAACAGGTCCATATCCGGGGCTTCTGTGCAGTAGAAGTGCACCCAGACGTAGGCGTGTTGAAACAGGGCCACCGCCAGGGCCGCCTGAGACCCGATCAACAGAGCGATCGCCAATACGAACAAAAATGGAATGAACAACAAAAGAAAAAGCATGATATAAAAGAGTAGATCTCTTAATTCCCTTGATCTACTGTCCGAATCTAAGGGTTCACTTCAAGTTATGCGCTAGAGATGGGTGACTGAAGCCACTGTGGTACCTCTAAGTTTTGAATTATCGACTGGGAAAGAGGGGCGATCGCCTTCCATAGCGCCCAGGGGCAGTGGCTTAGCAATGGGGCCGTCTCAGCGTTGCCGAGGGTTTTACCCCCGCAACAGCCGTAATCCGCTCAGGGTGACCATCACCGTTGAGCCTTCATGGCCCAATACCCCAAAGGGCAGCGTGATATTTCCGGCAAAATTGAGCCCGAGCAAACCCACCACAAAACCGAGGGCAAAGACAATGTTTTGCTTCACCACCCGCTGGGCGCGACGCCCCAAAATGTGGGACATGCTTAAACCCTTGACGTCTAGGCTATTGAGATAGTGGAAATAGCGTCACCGTGGGGTGCCAGTGCAGATTAGCGGTTGGGGGTGGCCCAGGCCGTAGCCCTGGGCAAAGTCTACGCCGAGGGCGGTGATGCAATCGAAAATGGCGGTGTTTTCGACATACTCAGCGATGGTTTTGAGGCCCATGACGCCACCGATGGTGCTGATGGCTTTGACCATAGCGTGGTCAACCTGGTCTTCGAGGATGTCTTTGACAAAGCCGCCGTCGATTTTGAGGTAGTCCACGGGCAGGGTTTTGAGGTAGGCAAAGGAGGACATTGAAGTGACCCCCGATTTTCGGACACAAGGCTAAGAGCAGTATCCTTGTTCCACAGGAGGGGGCAACTATGAGCGCAAACCGACGACAGTACACAGCTGAATTTAAGGCCAAAGTGGTGTTGCAAATGCTAATGGGAGAGAAAACGTCAGCCGAGATTTGCCGAAGCCACAAACTCCATTCCAGCGTGCTTAATCGCTGGCGAAAGGAATTTTTAGATCACGCGACCACGATATTTGAGGCCGATTCAGGCCATGAGGCTGACCAACAACGGATTGCCGAGCTGGAGCGATTGGTGGGCCAATTGACGATGAAATTAGAGATTGCAAAAAAAGCCTCGCAGTCCTTCAATCAACTGGCCCAGCGAGGCCACAATGCTATCTTTGCTGATGCCCTGGAGTACGACTTTGGCCTGCTCGATCGCATGTACAAAGAGCACGAGCCTGGTCAGGTTCCAGTCAAAATGGAGGAACTGGCTGAGCACATTCGTAGCGCCGATGGGTTTGTGGTGGTAACGGGCGAATACAACCACTCTGTTCAGCCGGGGCTGAGCAATTTGATGGATCACTTTCTGGAAGAGTACTACTTTCGCCCGGCGGGGATTGTGTCGTACTCGGTGGGGGGATTTGGCGGGGTGCGGGCCGCTGTGCACCTGCGGGTGATGCTGGGGGAGATGGGTATGCCCACCATTTCGTCGATGTTTGCGATCTCAAAGATTACCGAGGCGATCGACGCCGATGGCAAGGCCCAGGATGAGTCATTGATCAAACGCCTGGGTTCCTTTTTAGACGAGCTGGAGTGGTACGAAGAGGCCCTCAAGCGGCAGCGCGACGAAAAGGGAAGGCCCTTTTAGACAACTTGCGAGAGGGATGGTTTTCGACTCGAACCCTTCCAAAGAGGGAGGGTAGCTCTAAATTCCTACGGAATCATGAAAATTGTGGGCAATGAGAAGGTTGCGCCCAGGCTGGCCGAGCAGAGGTAGTGAATGTTGGGAGCAGCGGCGATCGCCCCTTGCAGCGCGGCCATTAGCACCCCGTGCTCGGCCCCGTAATACACGGCATCGGTGCCCAGGTCGGTGGGTAAAAACTGCACCACCCGACCGTAGTCCCCGTCGGAGAGCTGCACTTTGTCAAAGTGGCAAATGTGCGGCCCGATCTGGGGCCACAGCCCCAGGCCCTTAAAAATATCGGCTGAGGTCAGTGAAAAGGCGTAGGCCCGCTGCCGGGAAGCGGCCCCCGCCGCCGTTTGGGCTTCGATCACCGCCACCTGCAGGCCGCTGGGGGCCAGCGTTGCCGCCAGAGTCAGCCCCACAATGCCGCCGCCGACAATGGCCACATCGACCGCCAGTTCAGAGCGTAGATCCGCCGGGCGATCGGCGGAGACCGGAGAGCGAAAGTGAGGAGTGGTAGCGGTCATAGGGGCAGGGTTCACCGTGGCTATAGATCTATTCTGGCCCCATGATCTATCAGAAATCAAGGCTAGCCAGGGCAATGGCGAGGTTCGGATCGGCGGTTGAAAGGAGTTTCCCCAACGGTGGGCAATGCCTAATCCTGACCATACAACAGGTCCATATCCGGGGCTTCTGTGCAGTAGAAGTGCACCCAGACGTAGGCGTGTTGAAACAGGGCCACCGCCAGGGCCGCCTGAGACCCGATCAACAGAGCGATCGCCCACAGGCCCAGAAAGGCAAAGACATACATGGCATTGCCGCTCCAGGCAAAGGCTCCCTGCTGTACCAGCGGCATGGTCCGGTAGTGCGATCGAAAGTGGTCGCCGCCAATGGCGCGGGGAAAGAATACGAACAAAAATGGAATGAACAACAAAAGAAAAAGCATGATATAAAAGAGTAGATCTCTTAATTCCCTTGATCTACTGTCCGAATCTAAGGGTTCACTTCAAAGATCGCCCCTTCGATAGTGGTAGAGCACTTGACTGTCAATCGAGTGGTCATCAGTAATTTGCTGCGCAAGGGGTAGGATTATAAGGCTTCAGCTAGGCTAAGCCCCCAAAATGCCTCAGTTACCCGAATCACAATCTATATTGAACCTTTCTGAATTGGAGAAGGGCTTACCGGCTATCACCCCGGCTTTTGGAGCCGCCCTCGCAGAAGCCGGGGCAATTTGCCTCAGTGAGCAGGGGCATCAGCCTGGCGTTGCCCTTGAGGTAGAAGGCAGCTTTTCCGACGCCTTTGTACTCTTGTGGCCCCAGGTCACCGATCAAATGCGTCGCTGCTGGAATGATCAGGATTACACCACTGAGCAAGGGGCTTATGGTGTTGCACTGATTTTGATCCAGCGACTTACCAGCTTCACGGTTGTGGAGCGCTCTCGTCGGGGAACCGGCTTTGATTATTGGTTGGGGAATGTGTCCGATTCAGCTGAATTGCCCTTTGAGAAATCTGCTCGACTGGAGGTGTCCGGCATTCGTCGGGGCGAACGGCGGCAGGTTCGCTCCAGAGTTACACTGAAAGGGGGACAGGTACAGGCCGTCGACGACCTCTCACTAGCCTACGTTGCGGTCATTGAGTTTAGTCAGCCTTTAGCTTGGGTTGTGGAGCAATGAGTCAGGTTCAAGACCTTCACCGGCAAGCGATGGATTTGGCCGAGCAGGCCGACCTAAAAAGGCTGCGCGGAGATACGTCCCAGGTTCAGGATCTGCTGCGGCAAGCGTTGGAATTAGAAGCCGAGGCAGCGGACATGGTAGCTAATGATGTGACGGCTGAGCCGACCCGCTCTGTCTTGCACCGTAGTGCAGCCACCCTAGCCGTCGAGTGTGGCGAGTTGTCCTTGGCGGAGAAGTTAATAGCCAGAGCTTTAGCTGGTGCGCCTCCATCGGATATTGCTTCAGAACTGAAAGACTTGTTTATTCAGATTAACCTGCGCAATTATCTCGATCGCCAGGGGGTGACGCTGACAGAAGATCAGTTGCAACTTTTGTCGCGCTGATTGGGCTGCGATCGCCCTTAACTGGCCAATAACTCCCCCTGGCCGTGAATGCGGTCGCACCACTGCTGAGCCAGCACCGCCATCTCCTGACGCTTAGCCTCATTGGCCCACAACTCAGACCAGCCCAGCTTCCATCGACTCAGCAACCGTTGCAGGTCAACTAAATCACTGGCAAAGGCGATGTCGGTTTCCAGATTAATGCCAAGCACCGCCCACTCAATAAAGAACTGACTTTCCCTAACCAGGTGCTGGGCCACTGACTCCTGGGTACAACTGCGAGCCAGAACCTGAATGCGCGTCAAGTTCAGCGCCAGACTGTCGAACTGAGTCGCCTGGCTAGCCTGGAGGTACTGCGCCTTGAGAATGTCCCAGTTTATGGCCATTGAACGTCGCCCAACAGAGACTGCACTAGCTGACGGATATCATCCCGCAAACCAGAATCTTGAATCGTCATCGAACGGTTATTGGCGCTAGGGCGAATGTTGATCAGCGCCTCATAGCCCACCGTCTGGCTGAGCGGATACCAATCTGCCCCCCAGACATAGCGCTGCTGGCTGCCATCCTCTAGCAGAACTATCTCGCAATCGGCGTGCAATTCGCCTCCTCCAGCCAGGATGAGGCTTTCAACATAATGTAAATTCCCAACGCCTCCAGCATCTGACGCATCTGCTCAGGTTCCGCTCTTTGGCGAATGATGTGGACCATAACGCACTAACTCACAGTACTGAACAAGTGTACTGCTTCCCATCCATCTCGGGTGCATTCGTTCCTGCACCATAGCCCCATCCAAAGCTTCGCAGCATTTCCGGAACCAGGCTCCAAGCCGACTCCTAATTCAGCACCAAAACTACTATCGTTTTCGCTGCTGATTGCTCAAAAGTCCTTGCTGATAGGTCTGGATGGCCTTCAGGTGAGCATTTGGGTTACCCCGATTCTGCACCCAATCCTTGAGCAGATCCAGGTTATGGCGCACACAGCGACTATTAATCCTGACCCAATGGACGCCCTCAATCCACTCGCCATTGAGCCGATACTTTTTCAACGTCGAATCACTCAGGCTCAAGCATTCGGAAGCCTGACGCTTATTGACAAAGAGCTGCATCACTCCAACTCCTGACTAACGTACTGGGACACAATTCCTGAAGGGTGGGTAGAACCTGATTTGAAAAACTCTGTGGATAGAAATGGTTAGAACAGCTGAAATCAAAGCTGTCCTAGTCCAACTCCATCCCCGGTTGCTGCTGCGGTCTGGGTCTGGACACCTGCTGCTGAGCCGACGGCGTCACCCGCAACTGCTGCAGCATCTTAATCACCGTTCCCTTGGCATACTGCGTCATCGGCGCAGCCGGTACGCGATTGTGATGGATCTGGTGCTGAATGTACGGGCTCTGAAGCAACAGCACCGCCACCTCTTTTGGGGTAAGCCCCGCCTTGAGGCCTTGGAGCGCTACTGCATCATCCAGCTTGATGGCCGCCCAATCATTGTCCGCAAACTGTTGATAGAGTCTGGTGTAGTCCAGGCTCTCCTCGCCAATCACCTCTCGCGCCAGCGTCAGGTATTGCTGCCGGGCTTGGTGTCCTGCCTCAGTTTCCGGAGTTTTGGGAGTTAGTTCCATCGTCATCCTACTTAGCTGGAGAGGCGGTTAACCCGGCAAACATGGCATCATCGACACCCACTCCTTCGAGCGAAGCAGGAGTGGCAGATCCACCTGATGGGTGACTCTGAGGCATCGTAATCGCTCCTGACTCCACCAGATTCAACATGGCCGCAGTCACCGCCTGCTGAATCATCTCCTGCAGTTGCTCCTGCTGCGGGGTGTTTTCCGTCTTGGGCGGCTCCACCCCAAAGGTGTCGCTAATCAGCGCCATCTGATGGGCCAACGCCTCCATCGACTCTCGCGCCAGGGCATGGAGGTCTTCCTCGGTAGCATCCGTACAGGCCTGGTAGGCAAACGGTTTCCAGAAGGCCGACATCGCATCTAACCCCTTGTGCTTGCCTTCGCGACTCGACATCAGCGGATTGTCGATCAGGTAGCGAAACACCACCCCAATCGCCATCTCCCGGTCAGCATTGTAGGCAAACTGAATGCGCTGGCGATCGCTTTTGGTTCCCGTCCCGGCTTTGCGTGGCATGACCGTCTCCTCTAGGGGGCAACCGGCGTCGATGAGCCGATGAGTCCTAAGAATAAACCATAACCATCCGCCATTCGACCGGCCAGGGTGGGATTCTGGCTAAATTCTGGCAGAGTACTAACCACCTGGGTTAAGGCAGCATCGGTGCCGTCGATGAACTCCACCCGCCCCAGCGACCGAAGGTCGTCAAAGAAGTCCACCAGCGGCTCGTAAATCATGCGAGAGGCCCCACCACTAATCACCACATCGACCGAATGCTCTGTTATCCGCTTTAGCAGGTTATCGCGCAGATAGGTCATTACAGCTTTGCGGTAGAGGGTTTGCACCGCAGAAACGGCCTCTGAGAAATCCACCACCCCAGCCTGGGACGGAGCGACCTGGTGAGGGTCACCCGAACTTAGGGCTCGCATCAAAGCAGGGTAATCGGGGGTGGTTACTCCAGCTGACCGTGCTCCTTTTTCAAAGAAAAACCAAAAGCCAGGGCCATCTGAGTTGGTGCCGTTCATGTTCAGTGTGCCGTTGTCAAAGGCCAGCAGCGACAGGTTACGGTGACCCATCATCATGACCGTGGTGCGGCGTTGCTCAATCACCTCGCCGATTCGAGCCAGGTGCTGCTTACGGATGAGATAGAGGCCAAAGCCTTCGGGATAGCACTTGAAGGTCAGATCCACCTGCTGGAATTTCCCGCGACAGGTAAAGCCCTTTTGACACAGATCTCTGAATCGAGTCACGATCACTGACTGAGTCGAGAATTCACCCAACGGTAGGGCCAGCCAGACCACGGCCTGATAGCGACTGGGCAACTGTTCAAGTTCGGCGATTACCCCCAACGCTGCCGCCAGTTTATAAACCGCCTGCTCATACTTTTTAGCGGACAGGCTATTCATCTCCAAGAACGCTTTAGCCGCTTCACCCACCATTACTACATCATTATCCAACTCTAACCAAGCCATGTCTTGAGGACGACCAGCGGTACTCACCCCGGATAGAACGACTGAAGATAACCCATCTGCCACTTCCGCTCCCATCCAAATCGGAGCGCATTGATCTAATTGGACCTGGTAGAACAGCTTGGAGGCCGACGAGCCTAGATCAGCGGCTAACTGAACCATAGGGGGGATAACTGCAGAAAGTTTCATTGTGAAACCTAGAACGCTACTCCTTCACCATAGGGCTATCTAACCTCAAAGGATTCAAAAGGTTAATTAAATTTACTTTTAAGCCAGAAATGCTCGAAAAATGGTTATACAATGTTAGCTAGATCAGGTCATGTTCTCAGTGCTACGCCCCCTCTGAGGGGCTTCGCGGAAAGGCTACACAGTACGCCAGGGTTTTGGCAAAAACCGGGCAACGGCCCTCCCCCCAGGGTTTCTACCGTTTTTGAAGACGCTGCCGCTCTCGCCTCAGGGTGGCGTCATATTTTTAACCCAGCTTCTCCATGCTTTCCACGAGCAACCTCTCCGCCGCTCAAGCGGAGACCTACTACACCCACGAGGACTATTACTCGGCAGAAGAAGCGGCTCATCCGACAAAGTGGGTGGGGAAAGGGGCTGCGTCGTTGGGGTTGGCTGGGATTGTCAATCAGCAGGAATTCAGCCAGATGCTTTCTGGGCAGGCTCCGGACGGGCGATCGCTGATGGGGAAGGTGGTCGATCCAGAAAAGCGGCGGGCGGCAACAGACTTTACCTTTAGTGCCCCCAAGAGCGTCAGCATCGCAGCCCTGGTGCAGCAGGATGAGCGGGTGTTGGCGGTCCATCATCAGGCGGTCGCGAAGGCGCTGTCGGTGTTGGAAGAGCGCTATGCCCAAACTCGAATTTCGACAGAAGCAGGGAGAACCAAGGTGACGACAGGGAATATCGCCGCAGCGGTGTTCACTCATTCCACCAGCCGGGAGGCGGAGCCGCAGTTGCATAGCCATTGTGTGGTGATGAATGCGACGCAGCTGGAGGATGGGCGGTGGTTTAGTTTGAGCAATGAGGGGGCGATCGCCAACCAAAAGCTCCTCGGCCAGATCTACCAGAATGAACTGGCCGTCGCGCTGAGGCAGCAGGGCTACCAGATTGAGCCGAAGGCTCATGGACAGTTTGAGCTGGCTGGGTATTCTCCAGAACTGCTCAAGGCATTCTCGACCCGCAGGCAGCAAATCCTCAAGCTGATCGAGGAATGGGAGGCGACGGGGTCTGAGAACAACCGAGCCATGCGGGAGACAGCCACATTGGTATCGCGGAAACGGAAGCCCAAAGAGGTGGACGAGGGACTTCTACAGCGGGGATGGAATGCCCTGATTCAATTGAAAGGCTTGGAGCTGCCGGAGTTGCCTGAAGGCGTTGCCCTGTTACCTGAGACATTCTCATCGGCTAAATCGGTAATTGACGCGGCGATCCAGCACTGCGGAGAGCGGGAGTCGGTGTTTCGGCGGACGATGCTGGAGCGGTTTATCTTTGAACACGAGCTGGGGGTGCAGGGGTTTGAGGCGATTGAGGGAGCGATCGCCCACAGCCCCGAACTTATCCGAGTCGCCGACGGCAAGTTCACCACCCAGACAGCACTCAATCTGGAACTCAACACCATTCGTCTGATGCAGCAGGGCCGGGGGCAGGTGGGTGCAATTGTCCCCAGCGGTACCCAGTTGGACAGCCTGGCTAGCCATTCCCTGAACCCGGAGCAGCAAAACGCGGTGGAGATGGCGGCGACTACACCAGATAGCGTGATGGCGTGGCAAGGCGTAGCGGGGGCAGGCAAAACCTATGCCTTGAGTGTGTTGAAAGAGTTGACTCAGGGGCAGGGGTACGACATCCAAGGGCTAGCCCCTAGTGCTGAAGCCGCCCATGTGCTGGGGGAATCGCTAGGAATTGAAACCACTACGGTCGCTGGGCTTTTGGTGTCCCAACCGTTGGATGCCCCCCCAAATCCAACGCTCTGGATTGTGGATGAGGCGGGATTGTTGAGCATGAAGGATGCTCATGCTCTCTTGCGACGAGCGACGTTGGAGCAAGCACGAGTCCTTCTGGTCGGGGACACCCGGCAACTCTCAGCGGTGGAGGCAGGCAATCCCTTCAAGAGTTTGCAGGCGAGGGGGATGGCGACGGCGTATCTGGAGACCCATCGGCGGCAGCAGAATGGGGTGCTGCGATCGGCTGTGGAGCTGGTGGCTCAGGGGCAGGTCAGTGAAGGCATTGAGCTATTGGCCCAAGCGGGCTACGTCAAAGAAGAGGCTCAAGCTCAGTCGAGGATTCAGCAGGTGGCCACCGATTACCTTGCACTGACGGTAGAGGAGCGGGAGGCCTCGCTGGTGCTGGCGGGGACGAATGTGGAACGGTTGGCTCTGACTCAGGCGATGCGATCGGGATTGCAGGAGCAGGGTGCTTTGGGCGCAGATGGCTTTGTGATGCAGAGCTTACGGCGGAAGGATCTGACTACGGCTCAGGCCAGCTATCTCAAGGCTTATGTACCGGGTGATGTGCTGGTGCCAATTCAGGACTATCGGAAGCAGGGGTTGATTCGAGGGGAGCAGTACCGAGTGATTGCAGTGAATCCCGAGGCTCAGCAGGTGGTGCTGGAGACGCCGAGTGGATCAGTACTGTCGGTTGATCCAGCAGCTTGCCCGCGCAAGACAATGTACACGACGCAAGCGATTCCGATCGCAGTGGGCGACAAGCTCAAGTGGACGCGCAATAACTCCAAAGCCGGAATTCGCAATGGGCAGGGGTTCATGGTGACGGGGCTAGATGCCGATGGGACGGCGACGATTCGAGATGCGGCGGGCCAAACCTCCACTGTCAACCTGAGTGGGAACCAGCACATCGACTACGCCTGGGTGAGCACCACCTACAGCAGCCAGGGTAAGACAGCAGAGCGGGTGCTGGCGCTGCTGGGCGAAACAACGAATCGAGAAGCCTTTTATGTAGCGATTTCTAGGGCTAAGCAGGCAGTGACGTTGTACACCACCAGCCAGGCCGACTTGGTGCGGCTGGCCCAGGTGTCGCGGGCCAAGGAGAACGTGAGTGACTACGTGCCCTTAACTCAACAGGTGATTAACCATGGACAATTACTCCAACGGGAACAACGGGAACCAGAGCCTATCCCCAGCTTTGACCCCAGAGCAGTGGGAGAGCGTATTGGGAACCGTGTTGCGGAGCAGCTTAGAGCCGCTGCGGGCCGAGATCTGCGTGAACACGCAGCGAGTGCTCCACCTCGAAGACCACGTCCAGACCTTGGGCGAGGATTTGGCGATGTGGCCGCAGTCCTGGAACCAGAGCTTGGGGTGCTTGGTCGAGCAATTGCAGCGTATCGTCAGCGACGAGACCTCCTCCGATGCACAGGCGACCTTGCAGGAGCAGTTGAGGCTGTTAATTGCGGCTTTGAGCAGTTGGAACGGGCAGCTCAAGACCGAGTTGGCCTTGCAGCAGCAGTTGATCTCGTCGCTAGAGCGGTTGGACGGACGGTTGGACGAGAGCAGCAAAAGCTAGAGGCCCCCGAACCGAAGGTGATAAACATGAGGGAGCAGCTTCTAGCGCGGTGGGAGCGCTACTCGGCGGAGTTGCCGTCAGCGAGTTTGGAGTTGCGGGTGGCCCAGCGAGCGTTGCGGGATGGGTGCTCGGCTAAGGAGGTGACGCTGATGCTGGTGGCAGGGAGTGAGACGGTAAGGCTGATTCACGATCGCCAGGGTAGAAAGGATGCGATCGCATTCGCCCAGCACTTGGTTGCCGTTGCTAGCAATCACCAAACCCTATCGATAGTTACGAAGCACTATAGCTATGGGCTGGAGATAGGTGACTGACAAGATTTGAAAGGTTGATGTGTCCTAACTGTAAATCGAATCCAAGATTAACGGATTCATTACATGAGCTTGACTACATGGTCGCTAGGATGAATGGCAGGTTAAGGTAAAAACTCACTTGTCAACAATGTTTCAGGCTTTTCTGAACATCCCAGTAAACAAGGTATTGAGCTTTTTGAGTGTAAATACTCACTGAAGTATTCTGACTATCCAGGTTTATATCTAGAGTCTGATGCTTTTGCCACCACCATATCTAGTGCTTGACAGAACCTGAAAAAGAGTGACCTGCCACCCATCGGTCGCTAGTGAGACTTCCTCGCACAATGGCCTGTGCTATGGCTGCCCATCGGTCAGTATTTGACCAAGACTCGGGCTTTGATCATATGAGCCAACATATCAGTGGGCTATTGCTGAGTGAAAACAAAACATAGCAAGGGATTCATAGCCAGTGGGTATTTTCGGCGGAGCAGCGGTCAGTCGTCGGGAGCTCTGGAAAGCAGGAGGCGATAGTCAAGACCGGCCCAGAGGGTTATCGCATTTACCCAGCATCATGCTGTACTCATTCCGAACATTAAAGCAAGAAAGCGTCACCCAGGGGTAGGGCGCGATCGCGCCCTACCCCTAGCTAGCCTAGGCGGGCATAAGCACGGTATCGATGATGTGAATAACACCGTTGTCGGCGGCCACATCGGCAGTGGTTACCGTAGAGTCGTTGACTTTTACCCCATTAGAGGCGTCGATGTTAACATCGGTGCCCTGGACGGTAGTGGCGGTCTTGAGCTTAGAGACATCCGTAGCCATGACCTTGCCGGAGACGACATGATAGGTGAGAATTTTCTTCAGCTTAGCGGTGTCTTTTAGCAACCCGTCTACGGTGCCTTCGGGTAGCTTAGCAAAGGCGTCGTCGGTGGGAGCAAAAACGGTGAATGGGCCTTTACCTTTGAGGGTATCGACCAGGCCAGCGGCCTTAACAGCAGCCACAAGGGTACTAAATGAACCAGCACTTACGGCAGTATCTACAATGTCAGCCATGGGGGTTACCTTAGTTTGTACTTCAGTTAACGAGGTCATCTGTCACGAATGAGCGGCTAACAATTACTACTGTGACAGCCCCATGGTTGATTTCGAGGTGTATTCGTTGTCTGAGAAATAAACAGAGCGGATGCCCGCCTGAAGCCCACCGACAAAGCCTGGCCCGCCTAGGTCGTTTCCTAGATCTTGGCTGGCCCCTGAATAGAGGGAGCTATAGCCAGGGTCTGGGCTCCATGCCGCATCGCGGCAATATCTGCCTCTGCTCAGTTACGAGAGATTGGCAGTAGTGGGCAACCAGCAACCCCCAAAGATCGTCGGCATCGCGATCGGAAGGAAAGGGTAGTTGCACAAGTCGAACCGCTGTAACCGCTGGTGAGCTAACGACTGTTTTATTTTAACCAGCCTGGCGGAGACCGTTTGAGCCACACAGCTTTGCGCAGCTTTTTGGCCCCTTGCCCTAGCCGGGGACCAGTGGGCAACAGCAGCCCCTGCTAAAAACCCAGCCCATTGTCTCAATCGATAGCGTTGTCGTCCATCACACCCAACGTTGCGTGCCGTTCAACTCAAAAGCTCATATTTGCCGCCCCGCTCCAGGGCTTTTTGGTAGGCCGGGCGGGTGTGGATACGATCTAAGAATGCCATGAGTTTGGGGCGGCTGGCGTCTAGCCCCGCCCGAGTTGCCGCCGCCTCTAGGGGAAAGCTGAGCTGAATGTCGGCGGCGGTAAAGTCTTCCCCAGCAAACCAGGGGCTCTTGCCCAGTTCCGCCTCCATAAAGTCGAGGTGCTGAGTAATTTGAGGATTGATAAACGAGTCTTTAACTTTGCTGACGATTCCTCGGGCGACGGGTTTGGCAAAGAAGGGCATCGGGCTGTGCTCAATTTTGTCAAAGATGAGCTTGATCAGCAGCGGCGGCATGGCCGACCCCTCGGCGTAGTGCAGCCAGTAGGTGTAGCGCAGGCGCTCAGGGGTTCCAGGAGCCGGAATCAGTCGCCCATCGCCGTAGCGATCGACCAAATATTCGACGATTGCCCCCGATTCGGCCAGGGTCAGGTCGCCATCGGTAATCACTGGCGATTTGCCGAGGGGATGCACCTGCCGCAGCGACGGCGGAGCCAGCATGGTCTCTGGGTCGCGCTCATAGCGCTTGACCTCGTAGGACAGGCCCAGTTCTTCGAGCAGCCAGAGCACCCGCTGGGAGCGGGAGTTGTTTAAGTGGTGAACGGTAATCATCGCGTAGCGTTCCTCGGTTGGTCATTTAGCCATACCCCATCTGACGGCTTTTAACAGCCCTCTAACGGTAGATAGCCCCATGGATGGTGGTTCGAAAGAACTCTCCCTCTAGGCTCAAACCGCTCACGGCCAAAGTATGAGCCCACCCGCTTCTAAAACAGGATATTGGTGAGCTGTGACTGAATTTCAGCCGAATGGCACTGACATAAGAGAGCAGAAAAGGCTTCAAGCGCTTGATCTGTAAAGATCGAAGCGTCGAAGCCCAAAACCATGCCTCTATGATGCCGAATCGTGCGGAAGTCCTCAAGGAGAAATACCAAAACAGTATAATGCTCTGTTATCCGCTTTAGCAGGTTATCGCGCAGATAGGTCATTACAGCTTTGCGGTAGAGGGTTTGCACCGCAGAAACGGCCTCTGAGAAATCCACCACCCCAGCCTGGGACGGAGCGACCTGGTGAGGGTCACCCGAACTTAGGGCTCGCATCAAAGCAGGGTAATCGGGGGTGGTTACTCCAGCTGACCGTGCTCCTTTTTCAAAGAAAAACCAAAAGCCAGGGCCATCTGAGTTGGTGCCGTTCATGTTCAGTGTGCCGTTGTCAAAGGCCAGCAGCGACAGGTTACGGTGACCCATCATCATGACCGTGGTGCGGCGTTGCTCAATCACCTCGCCGATTCGAGCCAGGTGCTGCTTACGGATGAGATAGAGGCCAAAGCCTTCGGGATAGCACTTGAAGGTCAGATCCACCTGCTGGAATTTCCCGCGACAGGTAAAGCCCTTTTGACACAGATCTCTGAATCGAGTCACGATCACTGACTGAGTCGAGAATTCACCCAACGGTAGGGCCAGCCAGACCACGGCCTGATAGCGACTGGGCAACTGTTCAAGTTCGGCGATTACCCCCAACGCTGCCGCCAGTTTATAAACCGCCTGCTCATACTTTTTAGCGGACAGGCTATTCATCTCCAAGAACGCTTTAGCCGCTTCACCCACCATTACTACATCATTATCCAACTCTAACCAAGCCATGTCTTGAGGACGACCAGCGGTACTCACCCCGGATAGAACGACTGAAGATAACCCATCTGCCACTTCCGCTCCCATCCAAATCGGAGCGCATTGATCTAATTGGACCTGGAGGGATTGCTACAGCGGGGGTGGAATGCGCTAATTCAGCTCAAGGGGCTAGAACTGCCGGAGCTGCCAGAAGGCAGTACCCCAGCAATTGGCGATCAGCCATCGGCTACTTCAGTAATTGACGCGGCAATCCAGCACTGTGGGGAACGGGAGTCGGTGTTTCGGCGGACGACGCTGGAGCGCTTTGTGTTTGAGCACGAGTTAGGGGTGCAGGGGTTTGAGGCGATTGAGGGAGCGATCGCCAACAGCCCTGAACTCATCCGGGTCGCCGACGGCAAATTCACAACCCAAACGGCGCTGAATCTAATGAACTGCCCGGCGAGCCTCGCGTGCTGACTGACCCCGGTGTCTACGACTTTGAAAACCTTCGTATTCAAGGCATTCTCACCCCCCACGATCGCCAGGGGGGGCGACACTTCGGCAACAATACGGTCTGGCGGTGGGCCCAGGGCGGGGTGAATATCGTCCACATGGGCGGTGCCGCTGCGCCCCTGCGGGTAGAAGAGCAGATTCTGCTGGGTCGTCCCGACATCATGCTGGTGCCCGTGGGCGGTGGTCCCAAGGCTTTTGATGCTGCCGAAGCGGTACAGGCCGTACAGGTGCTGCGACCCAAAATTGTGATTCCCACCCACTACCTGACCACCGTGGCCGGGGCAAGCTGCGAACTTGACCCGGTGGACCCGAGTCGTCAAACGTCGTCCCAAACCGTTCCCAAGAATGCAGGAACCCCGCTCAGTTCTGAAAGCTAAGCTGGTAGCTTGATAGGGCTTACATCAGTGCCATTCAATTTCAGCCAGGTTTGCATCCTCACGATTGCTCAAAATCACAATCAAGATATGGTCGTAGGGGTAGCGCGTGATCAGGCTAGAAAAGCCGTTGATGCCGCCTACATGACTGGCCATTGAGCGATCGCCCTCTTTACCGATAAACCATCCATAGCCAGGGCCAAACCCTCCACCATTAAAGATCGGCACAAAGGGAGTAAACATCTCGGCAAGTGAGGCTGGGGAGATGAGTTTATCGGTATACAAAGCTTGATCCCAGCGGTAGATATCGGCAACGGTAGAGTACAACCCTCCAGCCGCAAAGGGAACAGACATATCGATAAAATCAGCCTGATGTGATCCATCGCGATAGCCCACCGCCAGGTCGCCCGTATGGTGGTCATAGCCCGAATTGACCATCTGTAGCGGGGCAAAAATGTTGTTTTGAAGAAAGGTTTCGTAGGTGCTGCCCGAGGCCTGCTCAATGATGGCACCGAGCAAAATGTAGCCCGAATTGCTGTAGCGAAACTTTTCGCCGGGCAGAAACTCTAGCGGTTGGTCTCGAAATCGGGCGATCGTCTCGGCAGGTGATGAGGGCAACCTCATGGTGACCTCGTGACCCGGCAAACGAGAAAAGTCTGTAACCCCAGCGGTATGGGTCAAGAGCTGGTGAATCGTGATTGCCTGCCAGCGGGCCGGGCAGTCTGCCAGGTAGGCGCAAATGGGGTCTTGCACCTGGAGGGCACCCCGCTCCTGCAAGATCAAAATCGCCATCGCCGTAAATTGTTTGGTCAGGGAGCCTAGGCGAAATTTGGTTTGGGCGGTGTTCAAACGGTGGCGATCGCGATCGGCCTCGCCATAGCCAGCGCTGAGCAAAATTTCGCCATTGCGAGCCATCAGCACCGCCCCGCTAAAGCCCGCTTCGGTGGCCAGGTCGCTCAGATATTGGTCGGCCTGGGCCGCCATCGTCTGCGCCGACAGAGACGTCAGGGCTGAGGGTGGACTGGTTGCGGTGGATGGCAGTGGCCCACGGCAAACGAGCCATGCGGTGACCAGAACGAGCAGCAGAAAGCGCGTGAAGGTGCCGGAAAAGACTCTACTCATGGTGCGGCCCCCGATTTGGTCCTCGTCTAGAATGTGTCTGGGTTAGCCCCAGCCGACTCCGGCGGGGGGCATAGGCAACGCTACCGGCAATGACGACTAACAAAGCGGGAGCCGCCAGCCAGAGCCAAAAGCCGGGCAGCAGCTGCACTAGCTGAAGCTGGCTAAAGGGGTTGCTGCCGTTGGGTAGCGGAAACCGATAGGCAGACAGGGTACCCGCAAAGCCGATGAAGACGGCGAAGAGAGCAGATGCGATCGCGCCCCCATAACGCCCTCCCACAAATAGCCCGCAGGCCAGCCAATACAGCGGATTTGCCAACCAGGCGATCGCAATAAAGAAGGGTGGGGTGTTCATCGGGTGCCTCTATCGGCGCAATAACGGGCGCGATCGCAGACTACTAGTCAAACAGACCCTCGACGGTTTGGCGAAAGGCAATCAGAGCGTGGGTCTCTTGAAAGGGCTTTAGCTCCTCTAGCAGCTGGTCAGAGAGGGCTGAACTGACGATGGTTTTGATTTCGATATTGGTGTTGTAGCCCGCAATATCGCCCATGCGTCTGCCGTGGCTACCGGCCCCTTTAGCGGGCACAATCGTGTAGCCCGACACCTCTAGCTGACCCAGCAGGTGAATTAGGCGCTCTTGCAAAACCGCTTCGCCAATAATGGTGACGAGATTGCCTTTGGTTAGAGAAGATGACATATAGACCTCCAAGAATTTCTAAAAAAGCAGATTTAAGGATGTTTGTAGATTGGGGAGAGCAACCGTGGCCCAACCGAAATGGGCTTTGTTGGGTTGCACTACGCTTCACCCAACCTACGGATCAATGGGGAACGAAGCCGTTGGCTGCGACTTCGACCGGGATAGCCTGCACCTGATCGAGCAGGTGGTGCAGGGTTTTGCCTTCGATCGCCTCAGTTTCTAGCAGTTGCATCGTGATAGTCTCCATCAGCTCGCGGTTGTGGCGAATGACGTCTAGGGCCTGCTGGTGAGCGGTCTCAACAATGGCTTTGACCTCGCGATCGATCGCCTGGGCAGTCTCTTCGCTGATCGGGCGGCGACCGTTGGCCATGCCCCCGTCGAGAAACATCGGGCGTGCCCCCTGCTGGTAGGCCAGCGGCCCCAGCACCTGGCTCATGCCAAAGGCGGTGACCATCTGCTCGGCCAGATCCGTGGCCCGCTGCAAGTCATTTGAGGCTCCGGTGGTAATGCTGTTGAAGACAATCTCTTCCGCCGATCGCCCGCCCAGCAGGGTGGCAATCTGCCCTCGCAGCTCGGCTTCATCCATCAAAAAGCGGTCTTCGGTGGGCAGTTGCAGGGTGTAGCCTAGGGCCGCCATGCCCCGCGACACGATGGAGATTTTCTCGACCTTGCCGCTGCCGGGCATCAGCGAACCCACCAGAGCATGGCCGACTTCGTGGTAAGCGACAATTTTCTTTTCTTTGTCGTTGAGGATGCGGCTTTTCTTCTCCAGGCCTGCCACTACGCGCTCGATCGCCTCGGCAAAGTCAGTCTGAGCCACAGCTTGACGATGGTTGCGGGCGGCCAGTAATGCCGCTTCGTTGACCAGGTTGGCCAGGTCGGCGCCAGCAAAGCCGGGGGTGCGGGTGGCGATCGCATGTAAATCCACATCGTCCCCTAGCTTCACTGTCTGGGCATGGATAGCGAGAATGGCCTCGCGGCCCGACAGGGCGGGGCGATCGACCAGCACCTGGCGATCAAACCGACCGGGGCGCAGGAGCGCTGGGTCGAGAATTTCGGGCCGGTTGGTGGCCGCCAGCACGATCACCGTGGCACCTTCGGCAGCAAAGCCATCCATTTCAGACAGCAGCTGGTTCAGGGTTTGCTCGCGCTCGTCGTTGCCGCCGTACATGCCGTTGCTGCTGCGCGACTTGCCGATCGCATCGAGCTCATCAATGAACACAATGCAGGGGGCCTGCTTCTGGGCCTGCTCAAACAGGTCGCGCACCCGCGACGAGCCCACCCCCACAAACATCTCCACAAACTCAGAACCCGAAATGCTGAAGAAGGGCACCCCCGCCTCTCCGGCGACGGCCTTGGCCAGCAGGGTTTTGCCCGTGCCCGGCGGCCCCACCAGCAGCACCCCCTTGGGAATGCGCGCCCCAATCTGGGTGTAGCGCCCCGGCGTTTTGAGAAAGTCAACGATTTCGACCAGTTCGGTTTTGGCCTCGTCTACCCCGGCCACATCGGCAAAGGTGATCTTGGCAGCTTCGCCTTCGACATAGACCTTGGCCTTGCTTTTGCCGATGGAGAGCATGCCCTGGGGGCCACCGCCGCCGCTACTGCGACGAATAAAGAACTGCCAGATGCCCACAAAGATCAGCGGCGGAATCACCCAGCTCAGCAGGCTACCCACCCAGCGATTTTTAGGCGGGGCCGTAGCGGCAAACTCAACTCCGTTTGCTTCCAGGGTATTGGGCAGACTCAGGTCAAAAATCGGAGTAGTGGAAAAGACTTGCCCAGCCGCCTCGTCGCCTGTGGGCTTGAGCTGGTACTGAATCTGGTTTTCGCCCACCTGCACCCGCGCCACTTCCCCCTCCTGTACCTGGTGAATAAACAGGCTGTAGGGCACCCCCGGAATCTGCGGCCCGAGGATGCGGGGCAGAATGAAGCTGGCCACCAAAAACACGACGCCCAAAATCAAGAAAATATTGTTGAAGAGGCGAAACTTTGGTAGCGTCGGTCGATCTTTGATGGGCATTTTTTACCTGGAAATGGGGCGAGGGATTCTTTGAGAATGACGGCTTGGTGTTTGATTTCTGGTTTGAATTGATGGAGTGCGATACCAAATTTTAAACACCCAAAAAATCATCGTCCCAGAGGTTAGAACGATGGAAGATGAAAATTTTCGATGTCAATCCTATGTCTCAAGGAGTAGGCACTGCTCACCCCTGAGATATAGGGTTTAAACCCCTTCAACTGGGTAGTGGGCCAATCGCTAGGCGGGCAGTCCGCCGATCAGTTCAGCGATGTTTTGATAACCCGCTGTTCTCAGTTGATTAGCCGCCACGGCGGTTTGGGCATCGGTCTCACCGTAGACGTAGATGTCGCGGATGAGTTCGAGGTTGGCCTGGGCACGGGCGACGAGTTCGCCCAGGGGCATGGCGATCGCCCCCATAATGTGGCCATGGTTAAAGGCGTCTCGATCTCTCACATCTACAATGGTGAGGGCGGGTTCTCCCCAGGTCAGTCGCTGGCGGAGGGCGACGACGAAAGACTTATCTTGCAGAGCGTCGGGAATGGGAATAAACGGAAAGAGACGGGCCATAGGTTCCTAAAAGAATTGAGTAACGTTGAATTTGGAGGTTTAGGAGGGAAAGTCGTAGCGCTTGGGGTCTTTCTTGGCCTTCTTAGCGCTGGCATCAGCCTTCGGCTTTTTAGCTTCCTTATTACCTTTCTTTTCCTTTCCCATAACCACCTACCTTGTTAAAGATTTAAAGCCTCGCTGCTGGGAGCGATGTTATGACCGACGTTATAACGAGCTAGACGCCTAAATTATTGGCCGTCTCCAGGATTTCGTTATGCATTCTGCCGTCAGGCATTTTTGCCCCAGTTAAGTTGGCACCGCTTAGGTTTGCTCCCTTCAGCATGGTCCAGTTGAGGTTGGCATTGAACAGATTGGTGCCACTCAAGTCGGCGTCATTCAAAAGTGCGCCAGCCAAATCGATATTAGTTAAATCGGTCTTGGCCAAATCAAGCCCTCTTAGATCGTGCGATCTAAAATTTCTCTGGCCGTCTGCATATCGTCTTAAAAGTTCATTGGCATCCATACTGGCTGCCTCGCAACGTGTAGCGTTGTCGCTGTGGTTATTTACCATTCTAGTAGGTATTGATTGGTTTAACCGATCGCGTTCAATTCTGAGGAAATATAGTGAGCCAATGCGGAAGGGTGGGTCTGCTCCCCTCGCTCTTTGGGAGATGAGTTGAAGGTGAAGGCGGTCAATTTGCGCAAGTAGGATGCACCCCTGGGGGGACGGAGCTGACAGCCAGACTGGCTCAGCCATGATCTCGGCCGATAGGGGTTTAGGCTTAGTGGTGCAGAAAACTTTTTTGAGTCTTATGATGGACGGCCCATGCGGTTAAAATGGCCTCTGAAACCCATTGCCTTCGTTCGATCTCTTGAGAAATCCTAAATCTGCTGTCTCAGCGAGAATCCTTTATCCATAAGGGTTTCAGGAGTTTTCTGCACCACTAAGGGGGTTTAGGTGATAAATCAAACGCCCACGGCGGGCGGAGTCGTCGTACTGTTTGTATTGAGAGCGGCTTAGCTCGGTTTTCAGCACAATTTGTTTTGGCCCCAGCCCAGGTATGTCTCTTCAACAACCTTTCTCCGCCGATGACGCGCCACCGGTTCCGGCCCAGCCAGAACAGTTTCCGGTGGTGGCGATTGGGGCGTCGGCGGGGGGGCTAGAGGCCTTTACTCAACTGATCAGCCATCTGCCCACTACTACGGGCATGGCTTTTGTGCTGGTGCAGCACCTTGACCCCAGTCAGCCCAGCCTGCTGAGCGAGATCATAGGTCGCACCACCGAGATGCCGGTGCTGGAGGTGACCGACGGCATGGCGATCGCCCCCAACCAGGTCTACGTGATGCCGCCCAACCAGGCGATGACGATTGAAGCAGGGGAGTTGCGGCTGCAGCCTCGACCGCGGCGCACTGCCAGCCGCCTGATCGACAGTTTCTTTAGCGCCCTGGCCCAGGAGCGGGGGGCCAAAGCCATTGGCGTGGTGCTCTCGGGGGCCGATGCCGACGGCACCCTGGGCCTGGAGGCGATCAAGGCGGCGGGGGGCATCACCTTTTCGCAGTCAGAGGCGTCGGCCAAATTTAGCAGCATGCCCCACACGGCGATCGCCACCGGGCAGATCGATTTTATTCAAACCCCCGAAGAGATTGCCCAGACCCTGGCCCACCTCAGCGCCCACCCCTACGTCAGCAGCACCAGCCCGACGGAGCCAGCGCTGCCCCCGGAAAACATCATCAGCACCACCGCCCTGACGGCCATTCTCACCCTGCTGAAACGGACCACCAAAATTGACTTTGCCCAGTACAAGCCCACCACCGTCAAGCGGCGCATCTTTCGCCGCATGGCCCTGCACCACATCGAGGGCCTGGAGAACTACAGTCAATACCTCCAGGCCAATCCCGAGGAGGTGCAGGCCCTGCACCAGGAAATTTTGATCGGGGTGACCAGCTTTTTTCGGGATGGGGAGGTGTTTGCAGCCCTAGAGCAGATCGTGTTTCCGGCCCTGCTGCACGACAGTCAACGGCTGGCCCAAGCGGGCCGGGGCGACTCCAATTTGCCCCTACGCATTTGGGTGGCGGGCTGCTCGACGGGCGAAGAGGCCTACTCGATCGCCATCTGCCTGCTGGAGTACCTGGGCCGCCACAGCACCAGCCCGTCCATTCAAATTTTTGCCACCGATGTCAATGAGCGAGCGATTGAGGTGGCCCGCTTGGGCTGGTACTCGCCCAGCCAGGTGAGCGATGTGTCGCCCGAGCGGTTGCAGCGGTTTTTTGTGCCCGCCGATGGGGGCTATCAAATCAACAAAATGGTGCGGGAACTTTGCATTTTTGCCTGTCAAAATCTGATCACCGACCCGCCCTTTTCGCGCCTCGATCTGATTAGCTGCCGCAATGTGCTGATTTATTTGGGCGCGGCATTGCAGAGCAAGGTGCTGCCCATATTTCACTACGGTCTCAAGCCCGACGGCTTTTTGCTGCTGGGGTCATCAGAGACGGTGGGGGAATGTGGCTACCTGTTTTCTTTGGTCGACAGCCGCTACAAACTCTACACGAAGCAGTCGTCGTCGCTACCCTTGAGCGTTAACTTTGAGCCCACCACCTACACCCCCAGTGTCCAGGCTCCTCGGCCAGAGCCACCCCGCGATCGCGGCCAAGAAATTGACCTCTATGGCCTGGCTGACCAGACAGTGCTCAACCGCTACGGCCCAGCTGGAGCATTGGTGAATGACCGGCTAGAAATTTTGCAGTTTCGGGGGCAGACCGGAGCCTATCTGGAGCCTGCCCCCGGTCGCGCTAGCCTCAATTTGCTATCCATGGCCAAGGAGGGGCTGCGGCTCGACCTGCGCACGGCCTTTTACCAGGCCAAGCAAACTAGCCAGACGGTGCAGCGGCGATCGCTGCTGATCGAAGCAGGCGATCGCCCCCGCCCCGTGCAAATCGAGGTTTTGCCCCTCAGCCCCCAGCTCGCTGACAAAGCCTACTACCTGGTGTGCTTTACCGATTTGGAGCCAGAGAGCATCCCCGCCGAGGTTGATATCCCTGCTGCCGATCTGGAGAACCAGTACCGACAAGCAAACCTCGCCCTCCAGCAGGATCTCGACACCACGCGATCGCACCTGCAATCGATTATTCAGGAGCAGGAGGCCACCAACCAGGATCTGCGGGCCGCCAACGAAGAGATTCTTTCCAGCAACGAAGAGCTGCAAAGCACCAACGAAGAGCTGCAAACCGCCAAGGAAGAAATTCAGGCCACCAACGAAGAACTCAGCACCATCAACGACGAACTCTACAGTCGCAACGCCGAGACCACCCGCATCAGCGACGACTTTCAAAACCTGCTCAGCAGCATTCACATTCCCATTCTGATGCTCGAAGACGACCTCAGGATTCGTCGTTTTACCCCCACGGCGGCGGCCCTGTTTAACCTCATTCCTGGCGATGTGGGCCGCCCCCTGGGCGACATTAACCACCGTCTGTTAGTGGACGACCTAGAGGCCCGCATTGTGGCGGTGATTGACACCCTGGAACAGAGCAGCCAGGAAGTGCAGGATCGCTCAGGCCGCTGGTACGACCTGCGGATTCGCCCCTACCGCACCCTCGACAACCGCATTGATGGAGCGGTGGTGGTGCTGGTAGACATCGACAGCCTTAAGCGCAGCGCCGACCAGCTGCGCCAGGCCCGCGACTACGCCGACGCCATTGTGCAGACCGTGCGCGAAGCCCTGGTGGTGCTCGATCAAGACCTGCGCGTGGTGACGGCCAATCGGCAGTTTTATCAGACCTTTCAGGTCAGCCCCGGCGACACCGAGGGGCAGCTGATTTTTGAGCTGGGCAACGGCCAGTGGGATATCCCTCAGCTGCGATCGCTGCTCCAGGAACTACTCCCCCAAAACCGCCAGGTCGAGAATTTTGAAGTGGTGCACCGCTTTGAGACCATCGGCCTCCAGACCATGCGGCTCAACGCCCGCAAGATGGCCCAGGTCAACGGCGATGACCTGGTGCTGCTGGCGATCGAAACCGTGCCGAGCGACGCTGCCGCCCAGGGCGAGTGAGCAATCTGCTTAACTGACAAACGCTAGTTAAGGGAGAAAACGCTAGAGGTTGGCCGGGTAAAACGCTGTGGCACCCAACGCCAGAGCCAGCGCACTTGAGTGCATTCCCTGGCTGACTGACACAACGCCGAAAAGCTTTGATTGCTCCTAGGTTGGGTGGCGCGATCGCAGAACCCAACCAGCCCAAAATCCTCGGCAGATGTTGGGTTCTGCTGCGCTGCACCCAATCTACATTGGAGATGTGTCAGGCAATCAGGTGCATTCCACGCTGACTCTGGCCGCCCCCTCATCCCCTAACCCATCTCCCAGAAGGTGAAGGGAGTCGATCCGCCCCTCCCCTCCGGTTCCCGCTCCCCACAACAGCCTATGGACTGCAACCTTTGATTTTCATTTATTCAGAGTCAAATTAATGACAGCCCTTAACTGATTTTGTCAGGCAATCAGGAGCTTTTAAAAGTTTGGCTGAGATGGTTTAGCCGCCTGATTGTTGGACTCAGCTTTACAAAAGATTGATTTAGCGTATGAATTGTATAGGTTCATACTCGCCGTGGGGCAACAATAGCCAATGAATCAGCGGCAAATTGGCAGCAATTATGATCTATAGCGGTTCTCACGCGGTTGAAGGACAGAATCGTAGGGTGCGTCATCGCCTGGCGTAATGTACCAAGCCCAGACCCTGTGGTGCGTTGGGCTTCGCCACAACACACCCTACTACGTTAAGATGCACCTCACCCGACAGGGAACCGCTATAAAGTCAATAAATATTAGTGACCATGCTCACAAAAATGTGAAAAGTTCGCTCCATAAGCAACTGTACTTATTGATATATTTTGGTATAATAAAATTAGAAAAGAAAGCGCTATTTCCTAAGCTTAAATCAGGCCATTAACTCAGGCCATTAACTCAGGCCATTAGTTCAGGCCCTTAAATCAAACCCTTGAGGGAGGAGCCAACGGTTACTATTTTGAATGACTGCCCCGTCCCCAGGGAGCCTGGCCTATGAGTATCTCTCGCCAAATCGAGGCAGTCTATCAGCGGGCCCTGCGGCTGCGGGAGCAGGCCACCACCAACCCCGTCGATCCGTCCCTGCTGGAGCTGGCCCTCAAGGATCTGTACTTTGTGCTCGAAGAGCTGCAGGCGGTCGATGCCGAGCTGCACCAGCAAAACCAGGTGCTCAGCGACACCCGCCACCAGGTCGAGCTCGAACGCCAGCGCTACCGCACCCTGTTTGAGCTGGCCCCCGACGGCTACTTGGTCACGGACGAAACCGGCAAAATCTACCACGCCAATCGGGCGGCAGAGCGGTTGTTTGCCCTGCCCCAGGCGGGGCTGGTGGGCAAACCGCTAATGGTGCTGATCGAGCAGAATGACTGGTTAGAGTTTCAGCGGCGGCTGGCCCAGCCCGACCCCAACCGCGCCTGGGAAGTCAGCCTCAAATCGCGGCGGGGAGAGATGGTGCGGGTGGCGATCGCCACCAACATCCTCCAGGACAGCCGCCCCAACAGCCAGCAGAGCGCCACCATTCTCTGGTCGCTGCGGGAGATCTCGCCGCACCGACTAGAGCCCCAGCCACCGGCGGCCCAGGCCGATCTCAAGGCGCTGATCGCCGCCCGCACCGCCGAGCTCACCCAGACCAATGCCCAACTGCGCCAGGCCCTCAGCGACTGCCGCCAAGGGAAGGCCCAATGAACACGCTGTTCGATCGCATCGATGCTGTGCAGCAACAGGCCCTGCTGCTGCAAGAGCGCGCCAGTGCGTCCCCCATCAATGCCGAGCTGCTGGCGGTGGCCCTGGACAACCTCACCCTGGTGATCGAAGAGCTGCGCACCGCCCATGAAGAGATGATGCTGCAAAACCAGGCCCTGGCCGACTACCGCCAGCAGCTGGAGACCGAGCGCCAGCGCTACCAAGATCTGTTTAACCTCGCCCCCGACGGCTACCTGGTGAGCGATGCCAAGGGCATGATTCAGGCGGGCAATGTGGCAATCACTGCCCTGCTGCGCCTGCCCCAGGAGTCACTGGTGGCCAAGCCCATGGTGCTGTTTCTGCCGATTGAGCACCGCCGCGCCTTCTATGCTGTGCTGGCGCAGCTGGGCCGCACCACCCAGGCGCTGCCCACCAAAACCTGGGAGACCAAGCTACTGCCCCGCCAGGGGGCCGCCGTCGATGTCGCTATTACCGTCTCCACCAGCCACGAGAACGGCGAAGCCCGCCTGCACTGGCTGGTGCGCGACATCACCGAAAAAAAGCAGGCCGAGGCCGAAATGCGCCGCCAGGCCTTCTACGATCCGCTCACCGGCCTGCCCAACCGCGCCTTTCTCGACACCTACCTGCCCAAGGTGCTGGCCCAGGCCGATCGCCAGCAGACCCAGGTGGCAGTGGCCTTTTTAGACCTCGACCAGTTCAAAACCATCAACGACAGCCTGGGCCACGGGGTGGGCGACCAGCTGCTGCACCAGGTGGCCCAGCGCCTGGCCCACTGCCTGCGGGGCGAAGACCTGCTGGTGCGCTGGGGCGGCGACGAGTTTATTCTGGTGCTCTCGCAGCTGGCGGCGGCGGAGTCGGTGGGGCGCACCTGCGATCGCATTCTGGCCAGCCTGCAACCCGCCTTTGCGATCGACGGCCAGCCGCTGCACATCGGCACCAGCATTGGCATCGCCCTATTTCCCCAGCACGGCACCGACCCCACCACCCTGCTGCGCCACGCCGACCAGGCCCTCTACCAGGCCAAAAACCAGGGCCGCAACACCTACCGATTCTATAGCGATGGCTATTGCGCCTAGGACATCTACCCTGGTCGTTAGCCAGAACTGGGGTGACGCAATGGTGTATAGCGGGCTTAACAGAATGTCCTGGCGGTTATGGCGATGGCTATGTGGCGCTCAATGACGCTAACTGGCAATGGTGCCGTCGGGCAGAATGGTGTGATCCAGCTGCGCCTTGTTGAGGGTGCCCCCAGTCAGGGTGGCCCCAGTGAGGTCGGCTTTGCCCAGGTAGGCCCCTTCCAGATTGGCATCGCTGAGGTCGGTATCCCTAAGGTTGGCCCCCGTCAGGTCGGCACAGCGCAGATCTACGCCGCTTAGATCGGCCTGGTACAGGTTGGCATTTTGCAGCTCTGCTCCCCCCAGACAGGCCCCACTCAGGTCTGCCCCACTCAGGTCTGCCCCGCTCAGATTGGCCGCGTTCAAATTGGCCCCGCTCAAATCTGCGCCGCTCAAATCGGCATGGGTTAAGCAGGCCTGCACCAGGGCCGTCTGGGACAGCTTAGCCTGGTTGAGCTTGGCTTTGTCAAAGCGGGTTTCTGTCAGCTGTGCCCCACTTAAGTTAGCATTCGCCAGTTCCGCCCCAACCAGCTTAGCCCCAGCCAACTGAGCATTGACCAGGCAAACTTCCACCAGATTGGCGTGGCTAAAATCTCGATGCCCTGTGGCGTACAGAGCAAGAATTTCCTGGGCATTCATTGCAATCCTCCAGTTTTAGGGCAACCATCCGCCAAGTTCTAGCTCACAGAAAATGAAATCCAGACCAAAACAGCCACAAATACAATGGCTGTCGCACCCAAAACAAGGTATCGGCGCTGCTGCCGGGGCGAAGGGTAGGTTGCAGGGTACACTCTGGGCTCGGTAGCGAAATTATTAATTAGCCCCTCATCGTCCACCGTCGTACCCGGAATCGCCTCCCCTTGAGTGGCCTGCTCGGCATCGTGATGACGAATATTAGCCTGAATCTCAGCGGGAATCAGCTCGCTACCGTCGCTGGCAGATTTTGGATCTACAGGCTTTGGATTTAAATTTGCATTAGTCATGGAACCTCCTGATTAGGCACTTTAAACGTTCAACAAAAAAAACTAGACACCGATGAAAATCATTCTATTGCCTTACAAACATCTACAGTAAATCCCAATTGAGTGAGGACATATTGGCTAAGTTTTAGCCCCCTACTTCTTGCTGCAAAGATTCATTCTGCACCCCCATAATAAGGGGAAGAGAGAATCATCACGACGCACCTCACCCGACTGAAACCTGCCATAGACGCTGCTTAGAGAGGCAACAGCCTACTGTTCACTGACCTGCAATAGCCTACACTCAGATCGAGTGATTCGATTCCTGCCGAGGTGGGGCGAATGGATTTCCAGATAAGATTCTAGAAAAGCCTCAAACAAAACTCGCTCCTTGGGAAAAACAATCCGCTCAAAATGGTATTCTGACTCGCTTACAATGCGAATGATTTGCGTATCTACTGTGTCGTTAATGTAGTAGCAAAGGATGGGCGATTCGCCTTGTCTCTGAACTGGAGCTAGCGGTTTAGACTTCAAGAGAGAAAGAATGTAAGTCATGGTTTTGAAAAATTTTCATCATATAGGCAACCGCCTATACACTTCCCATCCACGTGTCTGTTTTGATGTATGATTTGCTTGAGAATGTAGTCAATATTCACATTGCCACAGACAGATCCAATCAGGCACCGCTATAGGACAGCATGGTGGCGATGGCGCGCTGTTTTGTCCAGACTTTTCGCTTTTCCACCCAGTCCTGGATGTTGACTTTTCTTGTGGATTTTGATAAGTGAACCAAATTCCAAACCTCATCGACTAAGTGATCGATATCAATCGGCTTGGGCAGATAGTCTTCGACCATTGTGAGCAGGCTTTGGGCAAATTTGGCTGCGCAATAGGCTGAAACTATCAGCACTGGAATGGTTCTATCGCGGCCCAGAGCTAAGATTTTAATTTTCTGGATCAGCAGCAACACATCCTCCTCAAAAAATCTGACTTCACAGATCACGATATCGGGAGTTAGCCACTCTAGGAAGGTCATGGCACTGGCAATAGACTCAGTTTCTGTCACCAGTGCGCCGTAGATCTCAAACAAAACCTTGTAGAGATATCGGCTATCAGCATCGTTGTCAACGATCAGTATCCGCACATCCTTGAGTATTCCAGGGTTAAAGGCGATCTGACTTTCACTGGACATATTAATGACACTACAGGAATGAATGATCAGGACGAAAAACTGCTACAGAGTTCTAGTTGATCTAGGCCATGAATGAGCCGCTATCCCCCACTAAAGGCATGGCTTGGTAGCAGTGGCTACAGCGCCAATACACCTGGTTTGAGCTGGCATGCCGAAGCAATACATTTGAGCAGCAGAGGCACAGGTGTCTCACACCTAGGGAGCGCTTTGGGGCGATCGCACTGGGGTAACCGTAGGTTTTCTCTAAAGTCGATACAGCTGTGGAAACGTTGGTGGTCATAAAATCATCTGTTTAAAGGTCAGGCTAGGATAGCCTACTGAAATACCTGAATCAGGTAGTCGAAATACGCGCCCACCTCACCGCTGTCTGCGGCTGACAGCAGCTTGGCGGTGGCGGTTTTCATGGCGCGAATGCTTTCGCCTACTTCCGCCAGCGGGGTGCCCAGGGAGTTGTACATCTGGCGGACGCCAATTACACCAATCTCTTCGATGGGGGTGGTGTCTCCGGCGGCGACGCCGTAGCTGACCAACCGCAGGTAATAGTCCATATCCCGCAGGCAGGTGGCGGTCATGTCATTGCCATAGGCGTTGCCGCCGGGGGCCACTAAACTGGGGTTCCTTTGAAAGAGTTGGTTGGCCGCCTGTTTGACAATGCGATCGCGGCCATCCGCCAATGTCTGCACCAACCGCACCCGCCGGGCACCGCTGGCCACAAAGAGCTTGATTTGATCCACTTCCCCAGGGGTCAGGTAGCGGCATTCGGCATCGGCATTGACAATTAGCGTTTTAACAATGCTCATTTTTTTAGGGCCTTTTCGATCTGTTTGACCACAGGCAGTTTGGTCTCGCGATCGCTAAACATTTTGTCGCGATCGGCCGTACCTTGCACCTCGTTAATTCCCCCCTCAGCGGGCTTATCCAGTGGGTTCATCTCCATCGCTGGGGTGTCAGCCGTAGCTTCACTTTTCTGGGTGATTTCATCCAGTTGTACAGTGCCGTTGTTGGAGCCTTCACCGGACAGGCTTTGGGCCGCGAAGGCGGGGAAAGCCAGGGTTAGGGCGATCGCCACAAAAATTAGCGCAGAGGCCAAAATTCGTGCCGGACGCAGGTGAGAGAACCAATCAGAAATATATTTCATAAAACGCTTCCTCAAGAAATAAAGTTGGCTCCGGATCAAGGGCAGCAGGGGTGCAGCAAAGGGAGCACACATCGATAGAACTGTGACCCACCAGGGGTAGGGGCATGGGGTATAGCTCAGATTGTCCACCCCAGCTAATTGATGACAGCCGAGGGTCTTTTTGTCCGCAAGCCCCTCCACCCAGGCGGAGGCTAAACCTTGGCCATCGCTTTTTTCGGCTGGGGCTTTAATCCATCGGATTCCAGGGCCTCGCCCTCAATAAATGAGCGCAAAGTCCAGGCAATTTCTTCGTGCTGCACCATTAGCCCGGTGAGAAAGTCGGCGGTGCCGTCATCCTTGAAGTCATCGCTACACTGCTCGATGTGCTCCCGCAGGTTGCGCACAATGTGCTCATGGTCAGCCAGCAGGTAAGATACCATGCCGGTGGTGTTGGGTACGTCACCGCCGTGCTCCTTGAGAGAGCAAATCTTTAAGAAGCCCTCCATGGTGCCAATGGGATAACCACCCAGGGTTCTGACCCGTTCAGCAATGACATCGGCGTTAATGGTGAGCGCTTCGTAGTGGTCTTTCCACAGCTGATGTAGGGTCATAAATTGTGGCCCCACCACATCCCAGTGATATTTCTTAGTTTTGACTAGAAGTAGGTAGGTGTCCGCTAGGTTGCGGTTCAGCAAATTAATGACACCCTGGCGCTGTTCGCCGTTGAGCCCAATGTTGACTTTTTGCATTGATAAATCTCCTAATTTGAGTGGTCTATGATCTCACGATATAGGGCTGATGATTTACTTCCTGAATGAGTTGATTGAGTAGGTCACAAAAGGCAATCCCAGTTTATGGAACAACAAACTGAGCGGCGGCTAGGAACCCAGCAATTGCCGAGGCTGCTAGGGAGAATACAGCTGAGCCAAAGACCCACCAAGCTGCCCCCGCCGCCATTTTGCGGGTTGCTCGCACTTGTCGTTGGGCTTCATCTTTGATGGATTGCAGTCGCCGTTGGGTTTCCTGCTGCACCCGCTCGACCTGGTGAAGCACGTTGTCCCGGGCAGCTTCTATCTGGTCAATAATGCCGTTGGCATCGGCCTCAGAGATGTCGTCGCGGGAGCTGAGCACTGCCACGAGGGTGGCTCGGTCGAACTGGGTGAGGCGATCGCGCAGGGCATCTAACCCCAGCTGCGGATCATCAAACAGCTGGCTAAAGTCTCGCTTAATGCCGTCGTAGTTGAGCTCGGGGCGTTCTAACCCATTTAGGTAGCTGCGGACGTTGTCGAACCCCTGGTCGATGGTGGACTGCACCGCGCGCTGTACGTTCTGAAGCTGTTCCACCACCGCCCGGAAGTTTGCTTCCACCTGATCGGCAATGCGATTGGCCTCTTCTTCGGTCATGTCATCCCGTTGGGCCAGCAGGGCTACAAAGGTAGAGCGGTCGAAGTGGGAAATGCGATCGCCCAGGCTGCTTAGCCCTGCCTGGGGATGCTGCAACAACAGTTTCAGGTCGCGCTTAATACTCTCAGGATTTAGCTCGTCTTTCTCGGTGTTTTGCAGGTAGCTTTCCAGGTTTGCTTCAAAGTCCACGGCCTGCTGCTGAACTCGGCTGGCCAGGCGGCGGGGCGCTTTGATTAGGCTGCGAATGGCGGCTAGCACTTGGTCAATGGCGCGATTCACTTGCTCCTCCGACAGGTCATCCCGCTGACTCAGCAATTTGACCAGGGTTTCGCGGTCCACATGGGACAAGCGCTCCTGAAGGGCCGCGCCGCCCGCCTTTGGATCATTTAGCAATGTAGACAGATCCTGCTGAATCCCTTCGGGGTCGAGTTCATCCAAGTTGGTGTTGCGGAGATAGTCAGCCAGGGCTTGGGTGGTCTCGTCGTACTGCGCTTTGGCTTGGTGGGCCAGCTTGTGCGGAGCCTGCAACAGGGTATCCCGCACTGATTCCACTTGATCGATCACCTCGTTCACCTGGGCTTCGCTGAGGTCTTGGCGCTGACTCAGCAGCTGCACGAGGGTCTCGCGATCGAACTGCGACAGACGCGCCCGCAGAGCACTCACACCGGCTTCTGGATCGTCAAACAGCGTTTTGAAGTCCCGCTGAATGCCCTCTGGGTTGAGTTCGTCCTGGTGGGTATGGCGCAGATAGTCGGCCACCTTCTGGCGAAGTTCTTGGGTTTTTGCCTGCGCCTGGGTTTGCCCGGCCTGGGCCTCAGACAGCAGGCGATCGCGGCTTTCCTCCAGCCGATTCGCTAGCTGATTGGCCTCTTCGTCGCCCAAGTCCGATCGCTGACTCAGCATTGCCGCTAGCGTGCCATGGTCAAATTGCCGGAGGCGATCACCCCAGTCATCCACCTCCGCGTTGGGGTCGGCTAGCAAGGTGGGAAAATCGTGGGCGATCGCCTCCGGGTTGAGATTTGCCTTGTCAGTATTGTGTAAATAGGTCTCAACCCGTCTCCGGAGGGCCGCGGCGCTTTCCTGGGCGGCTGCCCCCTGCACCTGGTTAAACACCTCAGTCCGAATGGCGTCTAAGTAGTCCGCCAAGTCCTGGATTTTGTCCGCCGTAAAGTCGTCCCGCAGGCTGAGTACCCGGACGAAATAATCGCGATCGATCAGCAGCAGCTCCTGGCGGATGATGCCGGCATCGGCATCGGCATCGTAAATCACGTCGCGAAATTCCTGCTTCACCGTTTCCCGGTTTAGTTTCCAAGGGGCGGACAACAGCAGGTAGTTTTCGATGTCTGCCTGAATCACACTAAACGGCTGACTCGCAGATTTGCCGTTGGCGTTACCGTTATCACTGGACCGCAATACATTGCTGCCAAAGGTCCGCAGTTGGCCAGCAATTTTCTCGACATCGATATCCGACAAATCGACATTTTGCAGCACTTGGTTGAGCAGCGCTGTCGTGCCAAACTGAAGGGCTTGGCTGGTCAGGCTACCGCTGGGCTGGCGCTGGGCTGATGTGGTGGTGATCAGGTCATTTAACTGCTTACTCAGTTCACCCGATTGCAGATCTTCTGGAGTCGCCGACTTTAGCTGCGTCAGCAAGGCCTGCGGATCGAGCTGATCTTTAGAACCGACCACCTTTTTCCAGGCGGCTTCGAGCTGATCGGTGATGTGGTTGACATCGCGCTTTGAGAGATCGGTGCGACTGCTCACCAGCTGCACAAAGGTGTCGCGATTGACCTGTTTAAGCAGATCACTGTCGGCGATCGCCCCTAAATTCGCATCCTTTAGCAAGGTTTCAAACTGTCTGCCCAGCTGATCAACATTCAACTTCGGTAGCTGCGCCTTGTCTAAGGAACTTTGCAGCGTTGCCCGAACCGTGTCAGGATCAAGCCCTGCGGTCAATTCCCGCCGTACCGCCGCCGTAATGTCTTCGGCGCTGGAAACCATCTGGCTCTTCGCCATGGTTGCCCCCACCATCGCTGCACCTGCGCCCAGCAAGCTCTGCACGCCAGCCGTCGCGGTGCTGATCACCGAGCCCAGCAGGGAACCCAAGGCTGTGGAGCTCAGCCAAGTCAGGGCCGTGAAGAAAACGGCCCAGATGATCACCCCGGCGATCGCCCCCAGTCCAGGACTGCTCAGCAGACTGAGCTGGATCGCCAGAAAACACGCGGCAAATAGGGCAATGCTGACGCTTACCAGTAGACCCAGTCCGATTTTGGTTTCAATGCCGCGAACGGTATCGCCCAGACTCTCAGCATCACTACCGCTAGAAGAACTATCCGGGGCGGCAATGACGGCGATCGCCAGGTTGGTCAAGAGCAGTTGAAAGGCAAAGGCCATCACCACCCCTGCTACCAAAGCCAGCAAAACATTTGGGCTTGAAAACAAAGCGACAGACTGCCCTGGAGATAGCTGCCCAAGCACCTGACTGGGCGCTAATGTGGCCGCCCAGCTACCAGAGTTGCCAACATCGAAAGCCAAGGTAATTACTGTCATGATCGCCACACTCGTTACTAGGAAAAACCTACGCATTCGCCGCCGTGAAAGCATCCTCTTAGCTCCAAAAATAAAGTTAAACCCCAGTCTTATGCATGCCTAAACAGTCAATTCCAGCTGTCCTTCTAGTTGATATCTAGTCAACAGCGGTGCAGATTCGCACCAGAGAAAAAAGCAAGATTGTCTTTCAGTTTTGGCTCAGGCTCTCGCTCTTCTTAGCCAGCGTGAACCTGAATTTTACGTTCGCTTTCCATGGGATTAACAAGGATTTGAAACGCCATGGCTAGCCTCAATTATCTCAACAGTTTTCTCGATTTCCTAAGCTAACTAGCAGCCGTTGATCCCCCTATTCCAGCGCCGACGATAGCCACATCCACTGAAATAGAGTTGCTAAAAGCTGGATAGGTCGCGGTGGGCGTTGAGTCATCTCAAAAAGAGACTTGCTTTCCCGATGAGTTGGTCATCATAGTTTATGACCCAGTTCTAAAAGAACCCATGGCTCGATGATCACGGCTATCTGCGTCAGTTCGGGTCTCTTACCTAACCTACAGAGGCTGGGAATGATAAAGGCTTCATTCCTAAGCTGAGACGCGCAGCAGCGTCTCTGAACATTGAAAAAGCTGCGCGTCTCAGCATTGGTGGGGTCAGTTGGGATCAACTGTTGCTTGGACATCGACTGACTGAACACCCTCAAAGGCCATCACTAGGGGTTCAATCTCGTCAAACTGTTCTTGGCTCCGCACGGTGCCATCGATCGTTGCCCTGCCATTGCTATCGTCAACACTGACAGCCAATCGACTGCCTGGCAGGGCACTTTCCAAGGAATTGCGCACATCAACCGCTAAATCCCCTGTGGTTTGCTGTTCACCCTCGGCCGCAGGATTCATGCCATCGCGCTGGTCACGGGCGCGGGCATCAGATTCCCTTTGGTCGGTGCGTATGCCATCATCTGTGGCGGTGGTGTCAGACCTATCGCTACAGGCCGTAGCCCCCAGCAACAGCAGACTACCCAACACTAGCGGGATTATTTTTTTCATGACTGAAACCTTTTCTCTGGGGGGATCATTGAAATCAAAATTGCGATCGCTAGGGTGGGCATTGCCCACCCGACGTCGTCTGTCATGGCTAGAGCTAAGGTTGGCTATTCAGCCAGCCACCCCTAACGCGAGCCCGAGGGCATGCCGGCAGCATCTCTTGGATCGACGCCTCTTGAATCGACGCCTCTCGGTGGGGTAGGGCGGTTGTGGGTCGTGGCCGATCGATCGGCCATCGTGTAGACATTCCATTCGCGAATGTCTCGGCGCTTGAGGATGGGTTCAGCGCGGGCCATGTCGCCAGCTGTGCCATCGATGATGACGAGATACTTACCCTGTGACAGGTGCTCGTCGTAGACCTTAGCTCGGTCTTCAGGAATACCCATGCCCACCAGTCCGCCCACCAAGCCACCGGTAGCCGCGCCGATTGCTCCACCGGCAACCGTTGAGGCCAAAGCCGTAGCGGCGGCTCCAGCTAGCATAATCGGGCCGACGCCAGGAATGGCTAGCGTACCGAGCCCCACCAGCAGACCCGTAAGTCCGCCCACCGCGCCGCCGGAGAGCGCGCCGGTTGTAGCCCCATCGTCGGCGTGGTTACCGTCATCGGCCTGGATATCTTGAACCTGAACGGTGCCGGTTCGACCCGATTGGTTGAGATGCTCGGAGTCTTGGCCAATAATGGATACGTTATCCATCCCATAGCCTATATCTTTTAGTTCTCTGAGCGCTTTCTCAGTAGTTGGATAGTCAGCAAAGACGCCGACGCCACGCTTGTCATTCAAAACAGCCATTTTATGTGCCTTATGTTAAAAACTTAGCTAGTGCTATGACATCCCCACGGGATCGTAGGGTGAATTCAGCTTTGCAGCCTGTACCTAATCTCTTTCCCCGGGGGGGGAGGCCCTGAAATTTCAGAGCTCTTTCTCCAGAGGGGAAAGGGGACGGGCCAATGTGCCAAGCTAGAACGCCCTCGACCCTGGTTGAACATCAATGGTTAGTCAACCATTTTTCTGACCTTATCTTTGCCATCTTCCACGGTGTTGCGCACGTCTCCCTCGGCTTGCTTAGCTTTGCCCTTGGCCTGGGCCTCATGGTTGCCGGTTAAGTCACCCGCAGTTTCTTCAATTTTGCCTTCAACTTTTTTGGCGTTGGCCTTGGCTCTATTTTCAATGCTCATGGAGGTATCCTTTTTTAGGTGTTCTAGATAGATTTGATGGAGTCATCTCATCCATCTATGACTCCATTGTGATAGACGGAAGTTCTATTTAATGGATGAGTTGTTTGAGGCGTAGCTATGGTTTGCTAAATTGATAAATTCAGTAATCAAACATGCCATTGCCTCAGAGCTTTATCAAGTCCTATCCAGACTTTTCCTGCGTAGAACCCTTGATAAACAAGGGTGTAGACAAGGGTTCTAAAAGGTGCTCTGCCTGGCAGGGCAGGGCCGCTAGAATTTAAATAGTACGACGCCCAACTAGCACGTTATAAACGATGCCAATCAGCGCCAGAACCAGCAGCAGATGGATTAAGCCGCCGCCGATATTGACAGCAAATCCTAAGGCCCAAAGCACAACCAGAATAGCCACAACGGTCCAAACTAGGTTCAACATCTTTCTACCTCTACTAAATTAAGAGTTGGCGAAAACGTTTCGGCCATTCAATCAGGGATTTAGGTATGGCGAGCAAGCATCTTATCACTTGCCTAGAATTGTCTGATCCACGGGCAGACGGGGCTAAAAACTCTAGTTAAAAAGGGATTGAATCCTGTCTTTGATGGTTTCGATGACGCTGCGATCGCGGCCTTGGGCTTGCTTGACTTTGCCCATCATTTGATCTTTGGCATTGCCCGTCGCATTGCCAACCGCCTCTTGAACCTGACCTTCGACCTGTTTGGCCGCGGCTTTGGTTCTGCTGGGTAACTCGAACTGATCCCTGACATCTTCAGCCGCGTTGCGCATCTGGCTTTCCGCCTGCTTGGCTTTGCCCATCATCTGGTCTTTTGGATCGCCCGTCACGTTGCCGATGGCTTCTTGAGCTTTGCCTTCTAGGTTTTTGGTGATCGCTTCGGCTCGGTTCATGGCTGCGATCTGAGGCGGGCTAGCCTGGGATTCAGGCAGGGTTGCGGCCCAGGCGCTGGAGGTGCCAAAGTTAAACACCACCGTGGCTATCAGCATGACGGTTAAAGCCGCTATCACAAAAATGTTTCTAACTTGTCGGAATGAGATCATGGTTTCCTCTGACACAAAAATGTTCACGAAACTCAGTAGATCACAGAGCTCCCATAGCCCACCCTGCGGGAAGCAAGCTACCCCCCCTCTCCAAGGGCTACTACATACACATAAGTCATAGACTGACCGAATTGCCTTCGTTCTGGCCCCCTAAATCCCCCAATTCTGGGGGACTTTGAAGTCCGGTTCCCCCGAAATCGGGGGCGCAGGGGGGCCAAAGTCGGCAAAGTGGGGCGTTTCGTGAGATGTGTGTACTTAGTAGCTCTCCAAAGGGGAGAGGGGAGCAGGAAAATCTCTCAAAGTCCCTGATTTAGTCAATGATTCGTTTGATGTCATCTTTGACATCTTCTGTGGCGTTGCGGAGGTTGAGGGCTACTACATACACATAAGTCATAGACTGACCGAATTGCCTTCGTTCTGGCCCCCTAAATCCCCCAATTCTGGGGGACTTTGAAGTCCGGTTCCCCCCGAAATCGGGGGGCAGGGGGGCCAAAGTCGGCAAAGTGGGGCGTTTCGTGAGATGTGTGTACTTAGTAGCTCTCCAAAGGGGAGAGGGGAGCAGGAAAATCTCTCAAAGTCCCTGATTTAGTCAATGATTCGTTTGATGTCATCTTTGACATCTTCTGTGGCGTTGCGGAGGTTGGCCTCCACCTGCTTGGCTCTACCTTTAGCTTGGGCCTCGCGGTTGCCGGTCACATCGCCAACGGCCTCTTCAAGCTTGCCCTCAACATTTTTGGCGGCGGCTTTTGCTCTATTTTTAATATTCATGGCTACATCCTTGATTCAGTGTGTTGGGTCTGAATGGAATTGGGTAACCTATTCGGACTAAGTACAGTATGGTGAAGAAGTGGTTGATTTCATGGTTGAGTTAATTGAATTCGATATTTTGGGAAAAGATTCTTTAGAGTTCTTGCGCTTTAGGTAAAGTTTGTCCGGTTTAGGGAATATAGAAAAGCTCTAGGATCAGACGCTTTCGATGGATTGACTGACAAAATTTTTGAGATGCTTATCCTCCCACAACTGAGGTTGGATTATGCTGCGCTCATCGCCCACCTACATCAGAGTTTTTGTCCTGGCTGACTGACACAACGCCGAAAAGTTTTGAGTTCTCGTAGGTTGGGTGGCGCGATCGCAGAACCCAACCAGCCCGAAGTCCTCGGCGGATGTTGGGTTCCGCTTCGCTGCACCCAACCTACATTGGAGATGTGTCAGGCAATCAGGTTTTTGCCAGTCAATCGGTGCTTTTGCGGAGGATTTTGAGCGATCGCAAGTCCGCTAACCGCTTCCGTTTGGGAATAACCCGATCGCCCCTCTCCTGGGAACATCCCCGGAAGAACACGGATCAGCTATTGTTGTCGATATTTTTTGACGCAAAATTATCGGATGAAAACCTGGTTAGGGTCTGGGTATAGTTGGGGTCTTGGGTGCCCAAAAGTCGATCCCAAAAGGTGAAGTAAAGCCCGTAGTGAACGGTGTATTTGAGGTGGTGGATGGAGTGGTGGGTGGGGCCAATCACCCACTGCCCCAGCCAGTGGTGGGGAAACGGGGCGGGCAGACGGTCTGGCCCCAGGTGGTTGATCACCGCCCACACGGTCATGGTGGTGAGAACGGCAATCATGGTGATGAAGTGCAGAGGCAGCAGGAACACTAGGCCGACTAAAAACAGCGCCTGCACCACCGCCTCCAGCGGGTCAAAGGCGAAGGAGGTCCAGGGGGTGGGGTAGCGCGATCGGTGGTGCCCCCGGTGGAACCAGGGAAAGAGTTTGGGGTGGTGAAACAGGCGGTGGGTGAAGTAAAAGTAGGTGTCTTGCAGCAGTAGCGCCGCTCCGTAGCTGGCCCCCAGGTACCAAAGTCCGTAGGCGCGGGGGTCGCTGTAGAGGCGGGTGAGTCCGGCACCGTGGGCAGAGAGCACGATCGCGGCGGCGATGGCAAACACCACCGCCGCGATCGCCGACAGCTGAATGTCGTGGCGAATGAGCCGCCAGGGGGGAGACTGGGGGAGCCGTCTGGAAGTCTTCCCGGAGACATAAAACGCCCAGTAGGTAAGCCCCGCTACGAGGAAATAGCGCCCGAGAATAATCCCCAAAAAGGCGAGACTGTAAAACTCAAAGGAAGTTGCTCTCAAGCGGGTTCAATCCTTGTCATGGTCGCTGTCGATGACGTTACAGTGCGGCAATTCCCGACTGGGGAGCGCGCAGGTCGTCCAGGGAGAGCTGAGGGCTGCCGGTGTAGACCGAGTTGAGCAGCAGATCCAGCACCTGGGCCTGGCGGGCGCGGGCGATCGCCTGGTGGGTAATCAGCTCGCCCACATTCAGGATCACCTCATCCTGCTGATCCAAAATGACGCGGGTCACGGGTCGCCCCAGGGCCGCCTGGATGCGTCTGGCTTCCATGGCCTGGGCGCTGCGGTGCTGCAGGGCGCTGGCGGTCTGCTGCACCTGGTGCCACAGCCCCCTGGCCTCGGCCTGGAGCTGGCTGCCGGTGTTTTGCAGGCGATCGCCCGCACCCGCCGCCGCCTGCCCGGCGCTGCCCTGAAGGGCAGCGCCCGCCGACAGGCCCACCGCTTGCAGCAGCGAATCCTCGCGATGATAGAACTTAGCCCGCTCAATCACCGCCGGGGTGACAATTTGCCCCGGTGCCACCAAAATCGAGCCGGATTCATTGCGCACCAGGTGCTGCGATCGCCTGCCCTCGGCCTGCTCTACCGTGACCCTGGCCACCGCCGCTGTCAGCTTGGCCTCCAGGGGCACCGTCCAGCTGCCCCCCACGGCGCGGTAGAGGTCATCGAGAATGCCCAGGAACTCGGCGGCATCGGCTAGTTCGTGGGTGATGTGCTGTCCCTGGAGGGCAAACAGGCTGCCCGTGGGGGTGATCACCTCGCGGTTGGCGACTTTGCCGGTGACAAAGGCTTTTTGCGCTGCCGGATCGATGATGGCGTTGGTCATGGCGGCTGCCGTGGTGCGGCCCAGTCCGTGCAGGGGTGGGGCCAGGTCCTGGGCAGTTTCGTTGGCATAGCGACCTAGATCCTGGAGGCGCTCGTTGGTGAGTTGAGCGCTTTCTTGGAACCGATCGCTGGCGGTTTGCCCCATTTCGTGTAGGGTCTCGCCCGTGGCCTGGGTGGCGGCTTGAAGGCGATCGCTGGCGGTCTCCCCAAACTCGTGGAGTCGTTCGCCCGCCCCCTGGGCCGTTGCCTGGAACCTGTCGCCTGCGGTGTGTCCCATCTCTCGCAGGGTATCGCCCGTGAGCTGGGCGGTGGCCTGCAGCTGCTCACCCGTGCGCTGACCCAGCTCCTGGAGGCGATCGCCCGTCACCTGGGCACCCTCCTGCAGCTGGTCGCCGACGGTCTGCATCGCCCCCCGCAGGCCGCCCACCTGCTCTTCCATTAGCTGGGCGGTGGCGACGGGCACAAAGGCCACATCGCGGCCAATCTTGAGGGTGTCAACGGCGGGCACAAAGGATCGCCCCGAGTAGGCATCGGCAAACAGCCCGCCCGACACCTCGTAGCCCTCCACCCGGCCATTGGTCTCATCGAAGTACAGATCGACAATCACCCCCAGATCGCGGCCATCCAGGGTGAGCAGGCGGGTGCCCTTGAGAATGGTGTTGTGGTGGATAATGGGGCCGACATCCGGCAGCCGGTGGGCATTGGCGATCGCCCCCTGGGAGGAGGTGATCACCGCATCGACGCCGATCGCCTGCACGTCGCCGAGCAGCAGCACCTGGGCGCGCTTCAGCCAGCCCCCCTCCCGCACCAAAAAGCCCAGCAGCTGGTGGCTTTCTTGGTCAAAAATCAGGTCTTTCACCACATCAAACTTTTCCCCAACGTCGTAGGAGACGATGGTTTTACCGATCACGTCTCTACCTTTAAACATGATGTAGAAGTCCTTTTTTAAGTGAATTTTGATTAAACGGTGTTGATTAAGTGATGCCAAATTCTAATCTGAACATCCCCGATCTGTAGGGACATTGCACTGCAATATTCCCAGGGGCGATGCCCCTGGGGGTATCGGTGGAGAGTTGGGGTTGTGTGCCTGGGTTGGTGCTAAACATGACCTTGGCCATGGGGTATCACCCCGGAGATTCATGGAATGCGCTAGGGGCGATCGCGCTGTAGCGACGGTTGACCCCAGGGCGATCGCTCACTGCCGAACCCAGGAATGACGTCAATCACGCCGAGATATTCCAACGATCCAGCGGTTGCGATCGCTGCGATTACCACCAGAGTCATGTACCAACTGTTGTTTGACTGTTTACCGATAAGGCGGGGCATGGCTGGTCTCCCTCGCAGTTTTGCGGTTGACGAATTAGCCGATTAGCGGTTACGTAAATTATGCTGTAGGAGGGGTTGAGCTACGGTTTGAGCCCGGTTTGAATTGATTGATTTAGTTGAAAACGTAGCAATTTTCTTCAATTCTTTCCTTGATAATTAAGGCACGCCCTCAGGAGGCTGGACGTTTGATGGAATCGGCAAAGTTAGGCAAATGGTGGGATTCCCTCAACGCTAGCTTTTGGTTTGTGCCGTCGCTCATGGTCGGTCTGGCCATTGGGCTGTCGTTTTTTACCATTGGTCTCGACCACCGCCTCAAGCCTGACATCATCAGCAATGTGAGCTGGGTGTATTCCCTGGGGCCAAGCGGGTCGCGGGCGGTGCTCTCGGCGATCGCAGGGTCGATGGTGAGCGTGGCCACCACCGCCTTTTCCATCACCATCGTGGCGCTCCAGCTGGCCTCGTCCCAGTTTGGGCCGCGGCTGCTGCGCAATTTTATGCAGGATACCGGCAACCAGGTGGTGCTGGGCACGTTCATTTCCACCTTTGTGTACTGCCTGATGGTGCTGCGCACGGTGAATGAGTCCGAGGGGCGCGAGTTTGTGCCCCATGTGGCGGTCACCTGTGCCCTTGTCCTGGCGATCGCCAGCATCGGCGTGCTGATTTATTTTCTGCACCACGCCGCCTCATCCATTCAGGTCGACAACATTATCAAAGCCGTCGGCGAAGACTTGGAGGCGGCCATCCAGCGGCTGTTTCCTGAAACCACCGAGCACAGCTTCTCCAGTCAGCCAGCCGCCGATATGCCCGCCGACTTTAACCGCCACTCCTACCCCGTCAACGCCAAAGATGACGGCTATCTTCAGGCGATTGATCAGGGCCAGCTGGTGCAGATCGCCACGGAGCACGACCTGGTGATTCAGGTGCAGTCGCGGGCCGGTCGCTTCGTGGTGCAGGGTAGCGAACTGGCGCGGGTCTTCCCCAAAGACAAGGTCAATAAGCCGCTGACCGCCCAGATTGAGAAGGCCTTTGTGCTGGGATCTAAACGCACCAACCAGCAGGATCTGGAATTTTCCATCAACCAGCTGGTGGAGATTGCGGTGCGAGCCCTGTCCCCAGGCATCAACGATCCCTTTACCGCCGTTCGCTGCATCGACCAAATTAGCGCCACCCTGTGCCAACTGGCCCGGCGCGACATCCCCTCGCCCTACCGCTCCGACGACCAAGCCCAGCTGCGATTGGCGCTGCCATCCCTGACCTTTGTCGATGTCACCGATGCCGCCTTCAACCAGATTCGGCAGAATGGGCGATCGAGCGTGGCGGTGACCCTGCGGCTGCTGGAGGCGATCGCCGTCATTGCCCCCTTCACCTACCGCCCCGCCGACCGCGCCGCCCTCCGCCGCCAGGCCCAGATGATTGAGCGCGGCAGCCAGGATGCCATCGCCGAAGCCCTCGACCGCCAGGATATTCAAACGCAATACGCAGCCACTATCCGTGCGATCGAGCAGCTCTAAGGAAAGTGATCTGAGTTGCAGGTTGTAAGCCCGCTACTCTAGTTGCATGGGCAGGCGGGGTTCCGCATCGCACAATAGACCGAGGGCGATCGCCACAAGCAGTCCTACTGCCAGCCCATAGGGTCGTAGATTACTACCATCCGGCATCACCATGACCGGTATGACCCAGGCCCAAGCATTGACCGCAGTATGCAGCACGAGAGCAGGCAACACACTCCCTTCGGTATGGTTAAATAGCCAGGCAAACAGCACCGATAGAGCTACTGTGCTCACCATAAATAGCCCAGCTGGAATGTGACTTTGCGCCGTGTCGGCCATATAAAACAGTGGCAGGTGCCACGCGCCCCACACCATGCCCAACACAAGGCTAGCCACGCGCCAGCTATAGCGCTCTTGCAAAACAGGCAATGCATACCCTCGCCAGCCAAATTCCTCACCCAGCGGGCCGCCCAGCACCAGCACCAGCCCAAAGTTCACCACGGCTAGGAGCACACGCCCGGATGCGGGGGACGGAGCGATCGTGCCGCCCAAGGCGATGTGCCCAGCGGCGGCCAATCCCATGACCGCCAGGGGCAAGAAAAACGAGAGTGCTAGCCAACGCCAGCCAACCCGCCATTGCAGCGATCGCCTGAGCCAACGATGCAGCCCATCCTGTCCACTGGAATACCTCACCACTGCGATCGCCGCGATACCAGGGCCAAAACTCCCCGCGAAAAACAGCACCATACCTAAAGTGGGCAACTGAGGTCTGACAACCGCAAACAGCAGCCAGCAGATCCAAGACCAAGCAAACGCCAAAGCAAAGAATGCCAAAAGGCGCGGGTAAAAGCCAAATTTATTGCGATGTGTCATTGGTGTTATTGACCTATTATTAGCCCGCATAAACCCGTTTTTGGCGAGAGAGACTTGCTTTTCCAAACACTGCAATCAGGATAATAGCCACCACACAATTTACAAGAGCGTATGCGATAGGGGATACCCCAGGTATAAATGCGCCAAAAATATTCCCTGAACCATGCAAAAGCGCCACTAGCAAAATATTGCCTTTAGTACTGTTGTAAATCCAGGTGTATACAAAAGCATCTGCCACGATGCTGATAAACCAGAGAAAAGGGTACTCAGACATCGCACCCGACAAAAAGAAAAGTGGTAAATGCCATAACCCCCATAATGTGCCCACAATCAGAGTAGAAACCAAGGCATTATGTCGTTTTTGCAAGCGTGGTAAGGCAAAGCCACGCCACCCAATTTCTTCGCAGGTATTGGCGAGGAAATTGACCGTGAAACTGAAAATGACATAGGGAGATAGAACGGCTGGTGGCATGGTGATGGTTACGGACAAGCCCAGTAATCTTGTGATAACTTGCGCTGTAATGAGAAGAACCGCAGGCCCCAGCACTGCGACGACATACCAAACTGGGGCAACCCGCCATCGGATCAGTCCCTTGAGCAAATCTCCAACCCCTGCCCAACCATACGCCACCTGTGCCACAATCACAGCCGCAAGTGCAGGGCCAATGGCATAAAAGATGGAAAGAACTAGGAAGTAAGTGCGGTAAAGTGGGGCAATATCTCGCGAGGCTAAGACCACTGATACCATGCCAATCCATGAAATACCAAAGGCCAGGACATAAAACCAGGTAACAGGATATTTTCTCATTTTCCACTATCTCCTTTGACGTCGACTTGTTGCTGTAATCGCGGCTCGATTGAGAACGCCAACCAACACCACAGGTACAGAAAAATAAATCCAGGGATGACGATCGCTAAAACAACCGTGACGATCCGGATCACTGCAAGAGGCTGATGCCAACGCTGGGCGAGAGCTGAACAGACGCCTGCAATTACTTTGTGGTGGCGACTCCGGTAAAAAACAGCAGGGGTTTCGCCCGAAGTGCCGCCTGTAGTTCGCGATCGCCGATGTTGTAAAATTCCGGAAATCAGCAACCCGATCACGCCTAAAATCGCGGATGGAATGGCAAAAATTGCCAGCCAGTGCGCCATCGCTAGCCCAGAAATAACGTCTCCCAGCCAAACTGGGGAAGGACAGCGAAAGCGGATTGCCTCTGCCGAGCAACCAAAGCGCTTAGCCGATCCGAATGCGCCCCAAGTCAGGAGAAACGGAGAAATTCCATAGACGACGCAAAGGCTCAACAAAAACAAGTGCCCGCGGGTCGAAAGCCTTCGGAAAAATGCGATTGTGGCGATCGCAGGGCCAACCAATAAAAAGAGAAATGCAATAAGCGCCACAATATAGAACCTAAGTAATGGGATGAAATACGCTCAAACCAGCACAGCCTCAGGCGATCGCCTGAGCGACCCAGGCATCTCTGTCCAGTTCTTTGAGTTGGGCGGATTGTGCCTGAGTCATGGTTCAGTCTCTAAAGGGGGGCGTGGTCACACGATCGCTGCGAGTGAGAAAACGGCCATTGAAGCGCACCGGCAATGGGTCGCCGGACAGGGGCATAGCTAAAGAGCCCGATCGCTGGGCGTGAATATGAAGGTGGGGTTCGCCGCTGGCCCCAGAATTGCCAACCTCGGCAATGGCGTCCCCGACGGCAACAGCCATGCCCGATTGCACCAAGAGACTCTGGGGACGAAAATGGACCAGGATGACCTCGTACGCGCCGCAGCGCAGAATCACATGATTTCCAGCCCGGTTGATCAGGTCAATCTCTGGGATGGTCATATCTGGGAAGCCGTCAATCGCCTGCACCACCTGCCCTGCACAGGGAGCAAACACTGGCGCACCGTAGATCAAGTACTCCGCAGGGTGCTTAGGAACGATGCCGGGCGATCGCAACCCCCACCGATTAACCTGAATGATATCGGTACCGTAACTTTGGCCCCGATAGGCTCGAAAACGCGGTACTGACTCGTCTAAGGTTTTTAGGTGAGCATTGATGCGAATATTGCTACCGCCATTGACGATCAGAAAATTGTCACCCCGCAGCGGAAAGGTAAGGTCGACAGCGGTTGCAGCCGCAGGAAACTGCCCCGTCCAACTGAGCACCGCCTCATTGCCTGCGTACAGCCCAAAGGCGACGAAGCCCACAATCATCACCCACCCCGGCCAGCTCAATGGCATGCGGCGCTTGGGCTGTTGCCTCAGAAACCCCAGCCCCAACGCCAGCACAAATAGCACTCCATAGAGATAAGGCGTCCACCAGGGTGGAAAAATCCAGATACCCATACGGGCGATCATGACCAGGGCGACTCTTTGACTGACAAAAGTTTCCTGAGAGCTGCTGAACAGCTTGTGGCGCGGTAGTTTCAGGGATTGGAGGAAGAAGTGGGGAGCCAGCGTTCTAAGCTTAGATACCACTCAAAAGCGTAGATGCTGTGAAAAAAACTCCCCTCTCTACAATGCCCTGAATGCCTGGTTGGGTCAATCGGTGTCCTGGGCGCATCGTAGCCATCTGACGACCTGCCTGTGGATGGTAGTGGCCTTGCTCCAGCGTGGAGAAATCAACCTGACGCGCTGGCTGCCCTATGTGCCGTGTCGAGGGGTGCAGGCGCAAAGTAAACAACGACGGCTCAGCCGCTGGCTGCACAATAGCCGTATCAACGTCCATCGCCTGTACAAGCCCTTGATTCAGGAGGCATTAGCCCATTGGGATGAGGACTGTTTATATCTGAGCTTGGACACCTCGCTGTTCTGGGATGAGTATTGCCTGATTCGGCTAGCGGTGGTGCATCGAGGCCGGGCGTTGCCCGTGGTCTGGCGGGTGCTCCAGCACCGCAGTGCGTCTGTGGCCTTCGACGAGTATCAGGAGATGCTCTACCAAGCCGCCCACCGATTGCCCCAGGGAGTGAAGGTGGTCGTGCTGGCTGACCGGGGCTTCATTCACACCGATGCTATGAGCGCGATTACGGCTGAACTCGGGTGGCACTACCGCATCCGCATCAAGCGCGATACCTGGATTTGGCGGGCCGGTCACGGGTGGTGTCGATTGAAGGACATTCGTCTTCAGCGGGGGGAGGCCCTCTGTTGGCACACCGTGAAGCTCCACAAAGGGGAGTGGTACGGCCCGGTGCATATTGCCTTTGGCTATAACAACCTCAATGGCGAGTTCTGGGCCATCGTCAGCGATGAACCCACCCGCCTGCACACCTTCGAGGAATACGGCTTGCGCTTTGACATTGAGGAGGCCTTTCTCGATGACCAATCCAACGGCTGGAATCTCCAAAAATCTGAAATTCGCTCCCTCTGTGCCCTCTCCCGGCTTTGGTTCCTCTTGGCCGTCGCGACCCTCTATGTCACCGCCCAAGGCCTCGAGGTCGTCGCCGCTGGCAAACGGCGCTGGGTTGACCCCCATTGGTTTCGCGGCAATAGCTACTTCCGCATTGGATGGGATTGGCTGAAAACCGCACTAGAAAATGGGTGGCCACTCATCCGTCATGTCTGGTTCACCCACAACCGCGATCCTGAACCCGCGATGGCCTCTCGCAAACAGCATGAGCAGCGCACCTATCGAATCGAGTTCAAAATACACACGTACTCCTACGCCGCCGATTAGTTTTGTCAGTCAACCAGCCAGGGCGATCGCCGTCATTAGAGATTGAATCCCAATACCCAACAGATTGCGAGGCGGCACAAAGGCCAACCACCCAATTAAGAGTAGGGGAACCAGAATCTGGATCAGGATTAAGATCGTCATCGCTGACCTCGTTATTACATCTTTTTAATCAACCCGGATTTCCTCAAATCGGACTTTTTGAAACTAGAAACTATTACTGATAGATGGCATCATCAATGGTGGCTCGGAAGAACTCGCCTTCTGCCTCAAATCGCTCGGTGCCAAAATACCACCCAACCCGCAGACGGGTTGGAATCGTGTAGCCGCAGAAGGTGCCTTCTTCTTCTACAATCGCCCCGAAATCCACATAGCGCTGTTCCGCACCGTCTGGGTTGCCCCAGCGAGGCAGTTTCGCAGTTTTGAGTCGCCCTGCCTGGTCAATGGTCAAGTCAAGTTCTGCCTGTTCACCCTGGGCCATAAAACTGGCATGGAGGTGCGAGGCCTCTGGGCTACTCCAGGTCACATCACCCAGACAAAGCGCCGATGGCAACAGCATTAACTCAGTGTGGAAGCGCCCCGCCGCCGATCGGGTAATATCATCACCGGTTCCGGTCATCACCGGGAACAGCCCCAACAGCTTCCACTGCATGGCCCCAACGCTATCAATGATCCGATCTGATCCCACAATGGGTAAGCGGTTCATCCAGGCGGTGGCACTCCAAATAAAGCCGCGATCCCAACAGACAACTTGCTCTGCGGTGAAGGGAATCCAGCTCTTGAGTTTGATTTCACCATGCATTTTGAGCCGCACGGCTGATGCGATCACAGTTCCAGGTGCGATCGCATGGTCAAGATACCGTCTTGCGGCTTCTGGCAAATGAGCAACGTCACTGGGGCTGAATACATGCTCCTGAGATAGTGCTAACCCCCACAAGGCATCAAGGGAAAGCTGGTTAGTTCTCATATGGCCATCCGATGTAATTACTAAAGAGAAAGAGACCTGAAAGGCTTATCCCCCAACCATATCTATTTCAGAAATTAAATAGGATTGCTATATTGATTAGGATTTTCTGAAAATGCTCTCTTGAGGATCAGGTAAAATCCAACATCATTCCCAAAAAACATTACAGAATCGAGGGCGACAAACTCCCATCCTTCCATAGAGAGACGATTAAGGTGACTCTCAATTTTCCTGGCTTTTTGTCTGGTCGTCAGGCACAGCCAATCGCTGATTACTTTATATTGTGTTGCCACGGGCTCTTCTCCCTGTCTTTTGTGTGATTACACCAGGCTTGTCAACCTATTGCAACTAACCTCGAAAACTAATATCTCCCCATCTATGTCAAAGTTGTGTTTGATTTAATAGGGTAAATTTATTAGCCACAAGACTTAACATGAGAACTTTGCTAAAAACCAGGATGGAGCGATCGCATAGTCTTTTTTCGACATACCATTGTCTATTTAAAAAATGCATAAAAACTTCGTACAACCAACTGTACTGGGGACGCATCTAGAGCTAGGGGGACTACCAGCCAAAGCTAGCAATCCCCCTTAGCTTCCCCTTTTGGAGGGGAACTTTGAAGCGAACTCAGACCCCCCTTTTCAAGGGGGGCAGGGGAGATCCCTCAACTGTTGCATATACCCAGTTACCTCCGCCTCGCAGTACTAGATCCTAAACCCTGGCTGGGGCGTACTTGGAGGTGGTGCGAGCGCCGCGAGTGCCCACATTGGCACCAAATAGAGCCGACCCCAGGGCCAACAGCGAGCCAATAAAGAATGACCAGCCCGCTTTCGCCGCATTGCCCGCAATATCTCGGGTTTGATCGGCGGTAACATTGGGGGCTGCGTCCGGTACCGTCAGCCCGCCCTGCTGGGCCTGGTTAATGGCTTCACCGGCGTTGGAGGCCACAATGCCAAAGGCACCGGAAACCCCAGCGGAGAGCAGCCAGGCGCTAATGGCCAGGGTGGTGGCCCACAGGATCGTGGCATTGAGCAGGGCGCTGCTTTTGTTCATCGGGCCAGCGGCTCGCGCAGTCACCCACCCGCCCACAAACAGGGCAATCAGCAGGCTAATAATCGACCAAATCCCCACCGCCGAGCCGACATCGCCGAGGTTAGAGCGGGGCGCACCGGAATTGGCAATGGTGGTGAGGCCAACGGCAACCCCCAGGGCACCGAGAACAAGCTGAGTGGCGATCGCCGTAAACAAACCGGCAAAAATTGGTCCCCAGCGCACAATGTCGTGATATTCCCGACTTGAGCTGACCACGGCAGGCTCGCCATAATTTCCCAAGGGCTGGCTGTCCCGGGGTTGATCGCCAATAGGTTGATTAGAGTAGGTCATTGTCATTTCCTGATAAAGTAAACGCCGATCAGTAATCGAACGATCCAGTGACAGCACGCGTCAGTTTTTTTGCTGCCGCTGCAAAGGGTTTACATCAACTCAATAGTTGCGGCCGATTAAACGTTTTTCTGACACCAAATCCAGCTTGTATACCCTCCGACTTGCGTGGACATTGCAGTGCAATGCCCCTACGGGATCTTTGTTTTGAATTGGGCTCGAGCGAGGTGAATTGGATAGCAGACTCTCGCAGGGGACTGCCCTGGAGAATTTGGCTTACGGTCGACGGTAAAAATCGATTGACTGAGAAACGGCAACGGAAAACTGCCTGAGACAGTCGAAGAGCTAAGCAGATTTGATGGCCATGCCTCCATACTACAGCGTCAATAAAAAACAAGAACCCGTCTTTCGACACAGATTTAAAAGTGTTAAATTTTCCTTCAAAGTTTCGATATTGAGTTGATATAAATGGCGAATAAATTTATCTTACCGGTGTCAATCAGCTGATCTTTCTGGCATCTAGTGATTGACCTGATGCTGCTGTTGCTGGCGACGGATGGAAGGCAGGCTATACCAGGGCAGATTGGGGTATTCGTGGTGCTCCCAGTGGTAGCCAAAGTGGTAGCAGGTCAGCAGTGAAATCACAAACGGATAGTTGCTGCTAACGGCATGGTGGGTGCCCCCAGCGGTTTCTGAGCGGTGGGGGAGATAGGTGCCAAAAAAGAACAGCTGCAATGAGCTGAGCACGATCGGCACAAACCAGAACAGGGCTAGATTGGCGATCGCAATGTGCAGCCCAAACCGAGCCACCAGCACGATGGCGATGATTTTGAACAGCATGGCGGCTCTTTCTCTGCCGTTCATATAGCCCTCCATAAATCGCCAATACCAGAGAAAAAAGCTGCGGTGAGTGCCATCGTGGAAGTCGGGATCCTGGGCTTGGCCAGGATATCGGTGGTGCTGCCAGTGGTTGAGCGAGAGCTTTTGGTAGGGCAGCAGGGCGTAGAGCGTGACGGCTAGGCGCCCAATGGCGTGGTTCAGGCGGCGATCGCCCGGTGCAATCACCCCGTGAATGGCATCGTGGGCCAGAATAAACAGGCCGGTTTGACTGTAGGTGCGCCCTAAAACCGCCGGCAGAACCCACAGCCATTGACGCTGCCCCAGGTCAACCGCCAGGAGCAACCCCAGACTTAACATCCAGACCAACACCATCCCCGAGGCAATTAAAACCCCCGCCAAAGGATCTGGGTTTGGGTCATGCCGCATATAAATCGGCCTCGCTCAGCAGTACCGTAGTTTCTCCACCAACTCTGCCAAAGTCCGGCTCTGGCCCCGATGTCATCTCAATGGTGTAGAACCAGGTTTCAGCCTCATATATAAAGTTTTTCACAGAACCCTCGCCACCCCAAAAACTGACCTGCTGGGCCCGGCAAAAGCTAGGTAATCCAATCAATCCCTGATCCATAGGACGCCCTCCACAATTTCTCACGGTAATAGAGGGGCGCTTGATTACTGGATTAAATCTAGTTCCCCCCGAGTTTGTGTCGAGTAAAATAGAGGGAAAGCGCTCAGGAGGCCAACCCGATGGCCAAGCAACGACGGAAGCGTGGAACCGCAGGCGATAAAACGATTTGTCTCCCCATTGCAGACGACCTCGACTACGCCACTTTGGTGGAAGATCGGGAGGCCTTTCGTCAGTATCTCGACGAGCAGATTGCGGCTCACCCTGAACTGTTCCCCGAAGGCATTGAGGCCGGTTATCGCTTTCACGGATGGGTCGAGTCCTCCCGCCAGCAGATTAAGACCCGACGGATTTTGCTGCCGAGGACGAAGGAGGCCTATCAACTGCGTCCGGATTTTGTGATGCCGTACATGAGCGAAACCGCAGAAATGGCGGATAAAGCCCTCTACCTGAGGAAGCATGGTCTGGCGTTTGAGGGCATTGCCGAATGTCAAAGCGCAGGTGAATGGCGGTGGCCACCTTGTTCACGTTTTGGCCCCCCGCCCCCTGGGAGCGAACGGCGCTCAGCTCGATTTCGCTGAGGGGAATAGCGGTGCGGGGCGTGATTTGCAGCATGGGAGACAGCGGGCATCTATCTCCACCATAGCCCCATCCCCAGCGGAAAGGAACCGAGCCGGGAGGCAGACTGCGCTGGCTGGGGAATGCTTGAACCAGTCGTTCGCTGAGTATCCTGGTATGTGGATCAAGTCTGTCACTGACCGATCGCTTTGGAGAGTGGGGCCAGGGCGATCGCGCTATTGGCTACTGGGGCTAGTGAGCGCGATCGCCCTGTTGCTGCTTGCGCTCGCGGGTCCAGCCCAGGCGGCTTATCCTGCTTTTTTAGATGCCTATGTCAACGACTATGGCCAGGTGCTCAGCGACGGCGAAAAGAGCTTGGCCAGGGCTCAGCTAGACCAGTTTCGCCGTCGCACTGGAGTCCACGCGGTGCTGCTGACGGTAAACTCGATCTACGACTACGGCACGGGCGATGCCGCCCTCGAACCCTTTGCCACCAACCTGTTCAATACCTGGGGGATTGGCGATGCCGGACGCAACGACGGCATTTTGCTGCTGGTGGCCCCCGGCGATCGCCAGGTCCGCATCGAGCTGGGCATGGGCTACGATCGCAGCTACGACCGGGTCGCCCAGGCCATCGTAGACGACGCCATGCTGCCCCAGTTCAGGCAGGGCAATATTGGCCAGGGCACGCTGATCGGCGTCAACCAAATTGTCCAGAAGTTTGACCCCAGCAGTCCGCCAGCGGTCAACCCGGTGCTGGCCTACCTGCCTCCCGAACTAACCGAATGGGTGTCGCCCCAGGTTGCAATTGGCGGCGGCCTGGCGGCGGGCGGAGTCGGCCTATTTGCGGGAGGGTTGGCCCTCAAGCGGCTACAGCGATACCGCCCGCGCCACTGCGGCCTGCTGCAGGGCGTTCACACAATAACTGGGTGCGCAATCTGCTGATTGCCTCATCGTTGAATGGCAGAAGGCCGTTGCCCAAGAAAGCTGACACAAAATAAGTTGGAACTAGGATTAAATTGGTTGACCCCCTTGGCCCAGGGTAAACTTCAGTAAGCTTCGGGTTGATTTGGGCACCGCGATCGCTGCTTCCAATACTGAAACCAAATCCTATCTGTATATCCCCGATTTGTAGGGGCATTGCACTGCAATGCCCCTACGAGGTAGGGAGCTGAGGGCCCTACCCCTCACTCCCCCTGCCATTCCCGATCCTCCAGCTCCTTCTGGGGCAGCAGCAGCGTGGCTTCAATTTCCTGTCGAATGGTTGCGGTCACTTCGCAGTTGCTGTTGAGGCAATCCACCAGCAGCTGGTTGGCGTCGTAGTAGCGCTTGAGCACCTGCTCTTGCTCGGGGCTAAACTGCCAGGGGTGGTGAATATTGCGGTAGTGCATAATCGTGCTTTTGAGCTGCTCCACCCAGGTCGAGTAGTTGTCTTGCCACCAGGCTTGCAGCCGCTCCTGGTGTTGGTTAGAGGCGGGCAGCTGGTCTTTAATTTGCTGTAGCGACTTGTAAAACCCCGCATCGAGCACCATAACCAGAATATTTTTGAGGGCTTCGCTACAGGCATGGGCATAGGCAAAATCTTGGCTGTGGTCAATGGCAAACTCCATCAGCAAATTTTCCAGCGCCGCATCGAGAAAGATGCCCTGGTCGAGGGTGCTGGCCAGGGCAAACTGGTCGGCGGCGCGGGGGCTTTGGGCCAGGGCCAGGTAAAAGGCGCGGGTGGTGGCCAGCTTGGGTTCGGGGGGAACCGTCTGGGATTTCTCGCTGGCCCACCGCAAAAAATCTTGCAGGTGCGGGTCCTGGGCCACCAGGGCGTCGATCTCCTGCTTCATCAGCTGCACCAGGGAGTCGGCGCTGCGCAGCATGGCGGCAGTGAGCAAAAATACCTCGTGCCAGTGGGGGTCGGTGATGTGGCTGACCAGCCCGCCCAGGGCCTGTTCCAGTGCGCTGAGGTTGTGGGTGGCGACGATCTTGCGCGCCGTTAAGTATTCCTGAAACGCCAGGTAGGAAAACGAAAAAATCCCCCGCGCCCGCTCGATCAGCAGCCCGTGCTGGGCCTCGATCGCCTTCAGCATGGCCTCACTTTCCAGCTGGAGTTCTTCGGGCTCCAGGTTTGCCCCTGGCAAATTTTGCAGGTAGTCTTCGATGTACTGCTCGATGGTGCGCTGCTCAAAAAAGTACTGCCCCTGCTCGAAGGTGACGGCGGCCAGCTGACTCAGCAGCCGCATTTTTTGGGGCAGCAAAAACCCGCGATAGGCGTCGTCGCGCTCCACGCCCTTGGTCTCATCCCACTTGCCCAGCAGCAGGTCGAGGCCCTGTTTATAAAAGGCGGTGCGCTTGCTGGGAAACTGCCCTTCCCCCTGAAACACCCAGCAGGCCAGGTGCAAAAACAAAGGCGTGACCACCAGCTGGCGAAACTGCCAGTTTTCGGGCAAGTCCAGCTTTTCCATAAACTCCGCCGCCTGGGCCTGTCCTTCGGGGGTGGCGGCCCGGCCCAGGGCCACAAACCACTTTTGGGCAAAGGTAGCAATCTGCGCCGGGCTAAAGGGGGCGATTTCGACATCGGTAAAGCCGCGCAGGGCCAGCTTTTGGGCTGCCGTGCGGCAGGAGATTACGTAGCGATTGCGGTGGTACTGGTCGGAAAACCGGCGGATCTCTCGCAGAACGGCGTTGATATCCTGGTTGAGCACCTCATCCAGGCCGTCCATCAGGATCAGCAGGCGGCCTTCGGTGAGCAGGGTTTCGAGCTGGGGGGCGGTGATACCGGTGGTCAGCAGCGTTTGGTGCAGATAGCTGAACAGGCTGAGGTCGTCCCCGCGCTTGGTGGCTTCGGCAAACTCCCGCAGGGCCATAAAGACGGGCACCTGGTCGGCGGCGAACTCGCCCTAGTTGCACTGCACCGCCAGGTGTTGCAGAAAGGTGGTTTTGCCCACCCCCGGCTTGCCCAGCACCCTCAGCTTGGCGTAGGTTTTGACCGCCTCCAGGCCCGGCATTTGGGGAATGTCGACCCCCCCCAGCCCCACCCGGTCAAACTCGGTCGGGGCCAGGGTATTGAGCTCGGCGATGTCCAGCCACTGCTGGTTGGCGACGGCTTCGAGAATGTTGACATCGACGTAGATGTCGTCGATGTTGACCGGGCGGCCAATGTCAAGCAGCTGCAAAATGCCGCACTGGTGCTGGATGGTGTCGTAGTGCTGCGATCGCACCTCGGCCACCAGTTCATCCACTGTCAGCGGCGGCGGCGTCAGCTCCTCCCCCGGTTCCAAAAAGTCGGCGGGCGGGTCGGCGGCCACCTCTCGCCAGTCGAGGTCGAGCACCTGGCACAGCTCCATGAAAATCTGCCGATCCACCGGCTGCCCGGTGAAAAAGCGCCAGATCGGCTGCCGGGTCTTGAGGTTGACCTCCCCGGCCAGGTTGTCCTGGGTCCATCCTTTGAGCGCAAACGCGCGCTTAGCCCGCTGAATCCCAGCGGGCGATGCTCGGAGCGATCGCTTGGCCATACAGCAAAAAAAGTATCCTAAATGGCGAATTTAAACGGAGATAAAAAAGCGGTCTTTTATATGAGCCCTATATTAGCGGGTTTATTCCCTAAACCTCAATCACCACCCGCAGGTTGCCCCGCTTGCGCACCACACGGCAGGCGGTGGCCTCGTGGGATCGCTCAAACTCCAGATCCAGCAGCGTCTGCCCCACCTTAAAGTTGTCGATCGCCATGTAGCTGACCGAGGCGGGCAGGGTGGGCTGCACAATCCGCAGGCAGTTGTTGGCCGCATCGGGCACCAGGTTGACCATAATCTGCAACAGCTGAAACACCGTGCCCGTGGCCCAGGCCTGGGGCGAACAGGCCACCGGGTAGCGCACCGGGCGACTGTTGGGGGTGCGCTCAAAGCCGCAAAACAGCTCCGGTGGGCACTGGTAAGGTTGCACAAGGGTCATGTCAAAGATGCCCTGGGCAATTTCCAGCGCCTGGTCGGTGTAGCCCAGGGCGCGCAGCCCGGCGGCAATCATGCCGTTGTCGTGGGGCCACACCGAGCCCACGTGGTAGCCCATGGGATTGTAGGCGGGGTTGCTGCTGCTGAGGGTGCGAATGCCCCAGCCGCTAAACATGTCCGGGGCCAGCAAGCGCTCCGCCACGCTGCGGGCTTTTTCTGGCGAGAAAATGCCCAGGCCCAGGCAGTGGCCAGGGTTGGAGGTGATGCTGTCCACCGGGTTGCCGTGGCCGTCGAGGGCAAGGGCCACATAGCCCTCATCCTCCAGCCAGAAATCTTGAGCAAAGCGAGCTTTGAGGCTGGCGGCGTCGCTTTGCCAGCGATCGCGCAGATCGGGGCGGTCCTGCAGCTCGGCCAAAGGGGCCAGCCGCACCTTGGCGGCGTAGACATAGCCCTGCACTTCGGAAAGGGCGATCGCCCCCTGGGCCAGGTTCCCCGCCGCATCGACGATACAGTCGCCGGAGTCCTTCCAGCCCTGGTTGCGCAGGCCCCCCGGCGATTTGCAGAAATAGGTGACATAGCCCGTGGGCTCCATACTGCGATCGATCCAGTCCATGGCGGCCAGGGCGTGGGGCCACAACTGGTCGAGCAGGGGGCGATCGCCCTTCCAGGCGTAGTAGTCGGCGTAGAGCATCAGCCACAGGGGGGTGGCATCCACCGTGCCGTAGTAGGGGGTGTGGGGCACCTCGCCGCTGCGCGACATCTCGCCAAACCGCAGCTCATGGAGAATTTTGCCCGGCTCTTCTTCGCGCCAGTCGTCATTTTTTTGGCCCTGGTACTCGGCCAGCACCGTCAGGGTCTGCCGCGCCAGGGCGGGGTTAAACATCAACGTCTGCATCGCCGCAATCAGCGAGTCGCGGCCAAACAGCGTGGCAAACCAGGGAATGCCCGCCGACAGCACCTTGCCGTCGCCAAAGGTCTGCCCCAGCAGGTAGGTGTCCTGCTCGGCCCGCTCGATGATCTGGTTCAGCGCCCGGTTGTCGGTGCGAATGTGGGTCACCCCCTCGCGCCACTGCTGCTCCTCCATGGTTTCCGCCGCCACCGCCTGGCTGAGGGTGGCGGGCAGGCCCACGGTGGAGGCCGGGTGGCCGTCGAGAAAGGGCTGCAGCCGGTAGCCCAAAATTTCGGTGGCCTGGGGTTGCAGCTCCACCCGCCAGATCGCCGTATAGCCCTTCAGCTGGTCGGGGGGCCGCTGGTAAAACTGAATTCTCGCCTCCATCAGCAGCTGGTCAACCCCCTGGTAAGCCAGGGTGAGTTCGTCCCCTGCCCCCGGCACCGCGCCATCGGGCAGGGAGGGCATGGGGACCGCCGCACCCTCCGGGAGGCGAACGGATCGCAGCAGGGTGCCTGTTTGCTGCCGCACCCGCCCCCGAATTTCAAACAGGTCGGCAAAGTCGGCGTCAAAGCTGAGGCTGAGCTCGAATTCTACCGGCCCGGTACTGTAGTTGGTCAGGGTGAGTTCCTCAAACAGCCCCCCTTGCAGCACCAGATCCCGCTGAATGCCAATGGTCTCAGCCCGAATTTCGCGGCGGCCATGCTCTGGAGAGATATACGGGTTGGCGCAGAGGGCCGACAGGGCAAACCCCCGCTGGGCGGTGCTGCTGAGCAAAATCGGCGGCAGCCCCTCCACTTGCAGCTCCAATCGGCTGAGAAACCGGGTGTCGCGGCAAAACAACCCCAGGCTAGAGGCGGACTGGTCATCGCCACAGGCAATGTTGCCCAGGGTGTCGGTGATGATAAACAGGTCGTTGTCCTTGAGGGTCAGCGTCGGCTGCTGCCGCCGGGTGGTGGTGCAGGGCCATTCCGGGATCGGCACCTGCTGGGCCGGGGCAAAGGTGCGCCCATCCACCTCGACAATCTTGAGGGATGAATGGTTGAGGGCGGCAGTTGAGCTGGTTTCTAGCGCGTCCTGAGGGAAAGACTCGGTCATGGTTGAGATCCTTGTGGGGTGGGACGGGAGCAGAGCTGGGCGGGCACTGCCCACCGTTGAGAGGGAAATTATTTCAGTAACGTTAGCTTGGGATAATGCCATCCCCTCCTTGGAGGGGTGCCCAACGGGCGGGGTGGGTGAACTCTCCTGCACCACACAAGTCCCTAGGGGCAGGGAGGCGACATGGTGGGGCATGGACTAACCCACCCCTACCCCTCCCGGGAGGGGACAGAGGGCCTGCTTTTTCAGGAATTTTTTATGCCGAACTCAGGCTAAGTAGACGATAGATCGGGGCGGCGGGGGCGCATATCGCGATCGCGGGTTTCGCTGACGGAGCGATCGCGCTGGCCGATCACCGCGCGGTACACCGCCTCGTAGCCATCTACCATGCGCCCCACGCCAAAGTTGAGCGCCACATGGTCGCGGCAGGCCTGGCGACTAATCTGGTGAATTTGCCCCACCGCCGCGACGCAGTCTTCCACGCTGTGGCACAGAAAGCCGGTCTCGCCGTGGGCCACCACCTCCGGGGCCGAGCCCAGGGCCATGGCAACCACCGGGGTGCCGCTGGCCATGGATTCGGCCATTACCAGGCCAAAGGGCTCGGGCCAGGTAATCGGAAACAGCGTTGCCGTGGCGTGGCCGATCAGGGGTTTTTTCTGCGATTGGCTGACCTCGCCCAGGTACACAATTTGCTCGCCGTCGATGTGGGGGGCCACCTCGCGATCAAAAAAGGCCTGATCTTCAGCATCGACCTTGCCCGCCATCTTCAGCGGCCAGCCAAGGCGCTGGGCGATCGCGATCGCCAGGTGGGGGCCTTTTTCCACCGACATACGGCCCAAAAAGGCTAGGTAGGGCGGGGCTTGGGGCTGGGGGTAAAAATTAAACTGCTCTAGGGCGATGGCGTTGTACACCGTCGCCACATAGTTAAGCCCCAGCTCAGGCCGCTGCTGCGATCTGGACACGGTGACTAAATTCTGCTGCCGATACTGGCCAAAAATTTGCTCAGAGGCGGCGGTAAACGGCCCGTGCAGGGTGTGCACCACCGGGGTTTGGCTATGGTGGGTGGGGGCTAGGGCCGCCGCATCCATGTGGGAGTGAATGATGTCGAAATCGCTGGCGTGGCCAAAGACATGGCCCAGCTGGCGCTGCTCGTAGCCAGCGTAGGCGGGGGGCAGCACGCCGAGGGGCCGCAGGGCGCGATCGCACCCCGGCTCTAGCAGCGCCTGCGTCTGCGAATCGCCCGAGGCAAACAGCGTCACCTGGTGCCCTCGGCGCACCAGCTCTTCGGTGAGCAAACTCACCACCATCTCTGTGCCTCCGTAGGCCAAGGGGGGAACCTGCTCCCACAGCGGGGTAACCTGGGCAACGCGCATAATGCCTCTAATAATGTGCAACCATCCTGCTCAGCACCCAGCTGAGGACCTTGATCTACCCACAACAGTTCAGCCCAAGACCAGCCCAACTGCTGAGGGCACCATTCTGTCTACTCAAAGCCCTTTAAGAATCACCCTGGATTAAAAAATAGTGGCCTGCAAAGGGCATCTCGACTAATTACTTTATTGCTAATGCTTAAGGCCTGAAATTCTTGTGAACTCTTTGATTTTATTGACAAGTTCTATATTTTTTTAGATACTCTGAAGTCTAAAGCTATAGGCCGAGTGCAGCGCACTCGGAAGCTAGCAAAGCTTACTGCTGTTATGGCTTACTTTGCTTTACTCAATTGATCAGGTTCTCTATTTTCTAATTTGCCAAAGCGCTGAAGTGGCAGGCATAAACAACTGAGGTGACTGCCTAACATATTCTCTAACGGCCATATATTTACTCAGGCATACCCAAACTTAGCAACTTTCTAACGCTTTGGCTTGGCACCTGTCCATGAGAAACCTGACAATGATACACAGTGCTCACCGAATTAGCTGCTCATGGCAATATATGGGCAAGCTCTGATTGACTGACAAAAGTCAAGGTGTAGGTTGGCGTTAAGCGAAACAAAACCCAACACCAGAGACGATTTCGACGGGTTATACTAGCACCAACCCATCCTACGGCAGGACAAGGGTTGCAGGGGTTTTATCAGTCAATCAGGGGCAAGCTATACCTCTGAAATAACCTTGGATAGCGCCGCCAGTTCAAATGAAGAGGGAAAAAAGGCGTCTATTTAATTCATACTTACTATTGTAGCTTGTTTACAGCCAAGGCATTCAACAACTTCAAATAACTTCAAAAATTATAGGCATACCGTCTTAAATCCTAAACTGCGAGTAACCAACACCAGCGATCACCTGAGTGCCGTAGAATTTTCGCCAGTTCTGAGCCTCGAGCTATCACAAAAAGTCCCCGACAGCGATGGTCCTTGGGCAGGGTTTACAGGGTTAGACTGAGGCAGATCGAGGGACGGTAAATCCTGTGAAGGCACCACTGCCGCCTGCTCCTGCTGCCATAGCGGATCTGTGCCAGGTCGTAGCCCTTGGCTAGTAGGAGCACCTGTCCGAAAGGGTTCTACATCAAACAGGCTCTGCACCCGAAATTCAGGTTCTTCAGTGGCTGGAGCAGTAACCACGGTTTCAGAGTCAGGCTGCGGTGTTGCCTCTACAACAAGGGCGGCGATCGCCCCCTCCCCATCAACAATCACCACCTCCCCCTGCTGGGTCAACCTGTCCAAGTACTTGTGCAAACTCTCCACGGGAAACCCTGCCACTCGTACCCGTCCAAGTTCCTTTACCCCAGACTCCATGCTGGTGCCAATCATCTCCAGATGCTCGATCAAGGGCCGAGCCCTGTCAAAAAACGCCTCATAAAACCGCTGATCCGGCAACTTCACCAGCACGATCGCATCGGGATACTGGTCTTTCACTTCCAGGTATTGCCGCATATCGCTGGGCATGAGCGATCGCTCATCCCCCTGTCCTTGCTCCACTTCGGGCGCTGCCTCAGCCTGGATCTGGGCCTGAGCCGCCTCAGCAAACCCCTGCTGCACGATATTCTTGGAGAAAATCTGAGCAAAGGCGCGGTCTGGAATCCGTGACTGCCCGCTAGGTTCACGGGGAATCAAATCCTTTAGGTCGGGGCATCGGCCTAGGTGAGTTGGCGAAAGCCTTAGGTTTGGAGTTCGGTAAGGTACTAAAAAAGACCCGTTGGCTTAGCTAACGGGTCTTGGGGGGAATGTAGTTGTTGTGTCAACAATCGCTAGGCGCTGCGGCGGGTGCGGCGCTTGTATTCCGACTTTTTCTTGTAGCCGATCGCCTGGGCTTCGTCGCTGTTGGGGCCATACTGGCCGCGCACGGTTTCTTTCATCGCCATCACCATGTCGTGAAATTCGACTTCGGCCAGGCGGGCGGCATCGGAGGCGGCTTTAATCGCGGCCATGAGTTCGGTCTCGTTTTGCTGCTTGGCCAGCATCGCCTCGTAACCGGCTTTGAGGGCTTCGGGGGTAGCTTCGCTGCGGACGGGGATATAGTTCTTGATGAAGCTCAAACCGTGGAAGGAATCAATGTCGGCATTGATGGTTTTAGCCGAAACGCGACGGGAAAAGTCAACGGTGTTCATGTTAGATGTGCCCTGGATGAGGGTGAGTAGGTTTGCATAGACGGGTTTGCCTGCAACGCAGTCGCCGGTCTGGGGCGATGACCGGGTGAAGTGACTTGAGTTGTGGCAATGCGTAACTGTGAGACGACGGCAGGGGTTGGCGTCTGGGTGTCTCGCCTAAGGGCAGATTGCCCAGGGAGAACCCACAACGCTTGGCAGAAATAGCAAGATTGTGACCAGAAATGAAGGGTTTTGATGAAGAACGGGTGAATTGAGCGGCATGGAGCTATAAGGACAGCGACAGCACCGGTTGTTTTGGCTGGGCAAGGTAGAGGTTTTAACCCGTTCGGGTTGATTTAGAGGGATGGCGGCATGGTTTGGGGCGGAAGTACTAGGTTTCAGTCTATGCAATCAGCGATCTGCATTGATGATGGAAGCATCGGCTCCGGCAGTGGAAAGAGTTGCAGGGGTGGAAGGACGATCGCGATCGCTGGAGGGTGCTAACGCTGGGCCTGATGGATGACTGAGGCGGTTGGGGGAATCTTTCAGCGGTGCAAAACCATGATCGCCATCCCCTGATGCAGCTCACAACCGAGCCGATGAATCTGCTGGTCAGTGCAATAAGGGTTTTGGGGGCGCGAAGAAAGCATAGGGGGAGGCCAATCAGGTGTCTGGAGCGGTGGGTGAACCTGAAGGGACTCTTGAACAGCGATCGCGGGCCAGAAACCAAGGTTTTGAGTAGGGCAAACAGCGGTTGAGTGCTGCCATTCAAGGTTTCACCAACGGTAACAATTCTTACTTGCGCCTGGTGTGGTATTCGAGTAGCTTACTGTGCTAAGGCTGTGTGCGTGCAGTCTGTCTTCCCAAAAATTTGGTCAACGGTACCGGAAGGTGTGGGGACACCAACCGGCACCTAACCCCCAAGGCTGATCAGACCAGTCTCGGAGGCTGAGGCTATTATTGCTTAGGCCGCCCCGAACTGCACAACGTCTGGGGCGGCCAAATTTTTGGGGAATTTCCTACCCACTGTTGTTTTGGAGGAATTCCTCATGTTGTGTTTGCCGTATTTGGTGGCGCTGGCCCGGCGGGGCGAGGCGACGAACCCGTTGCTGTTGGCGAATCCGGAGGCCCAGCCGGGACGGGAGCGGTTGCGCCATTTGGTGATTGGGTCACCGGAGGGGGTGCGATCAGCTATCCACCAGCTGCATGTGCTGAACTATGCCGAGCAGGTCACCTGGAGCCAGTTGGTGACGATCCCACCGTCGGGGATTTTGATTACCCCAGAGCAGGGGGAAGTGTTTAGCCTGCTGAGGCGCGATAGGCAGTTAGATTAACTGTTGCACCCCTGGGTTGCATTTCTCTGTTGGGGTTCATCCACAGCAAAGAATGCAATCCTTGAGGTGCCGTCGTAAAGACTTCGAGGTGAGCCACTTGCTAAGTAGGGGGGCAGACTAAGATAAGAAGCGAAACTGCTTACTGTCTAGCCTGTCTCCATTTTTGCAAGCCCTGGTTTAGCGCATGTCGGGTCTCAACGAGGCTGATACCTGTAGAAAGTACGTCTTGCCCCGCCTCAGCGATTGGGAGCGAGAGCCCCACCAGATTGCAGAGCAGTACCCCATTGATGCGGGCCGCATCTTAACTACAGGCACCCGTACCCGCCGTCGCCGCCAAAAGTTTGCCGATTATTTGCTTTGCTACAACCGCGACACTCCTCTGGCTGTGGTTGAGGCCAAACGAAAAAACAAGTCGCCCCAAGACGGTTTGCAACAAGCCAAAGCCTACGCAGAGCTGCTAGACCTCAAGTTTGCCTACTCGACCAAGATCAATGTTCCCAAAGTCTTTCGCTCGATGCGGTCGGGCTGATCTCGGATGTATGGGAGAGCTACGCTGGGATTCCGGCCTGTGGTTGGGCCACGCTGGCGCGAGTAGAGCGGGTGTTGCGCCGAGAGCGGTTGGCACAGCCCGAGAATGCGTATGGTTATGACTGGATCACCTTGGAGCGGTTGACCGTGCGGTTTACCGATGGCTCGGAAGGCGTTCTGCCGTGCTGGTATAAGGGGTATGGCGAGGGCTTTGAATGTCAGATTGAGCAGATTGCCTAACGTTAGGCGGTACATGGATAGGTCTACGGATCGCTCAGTGGCCCTTAACCTTTCTCTTGTCCAGCAATTATGCCTGTGTTGAGCGATCCTAGAACCCAGTCCTTCATAGAATTCCCTGCATTCCGTGGGTTGGCCTGTAGAAAATGTAAACACTTACATCAGGCTGCTCCGGTCTATAGGGAGTTAGCGATGTAATAAGGAGCAAGCGGAGAAATTTGCCCCCTAGGCTGCGTTAACCATCTCCATGGGAATGCTCTTAAGAGAGCCTGCCCTCACGGTCTCAATAAGATGGCTGATTCCCGTTGTTCCACGCCAAAGCCCTTTTCCCATGCTGCCAACTGTCTTTGATACCTGTGTCCCCAGGGATGAGATTCGCTCTGGTGACCTCTCCCTCGACTTGTTCGCAGCCAAGCTTCGGCCTGTGGTGGAGGGCAAGGCTCCCCAGATCTATCAAAAACCTGCGGTTTTTCTAGCCAACACCTTTCCAACCGATGGCCTGAAAACTCTGATTACCGAGGTCTTTGGACGGCTGACCGAGCGGTTGATTGGATCTCCAGTGATTCGGCTAGAGACCAGCTTCGGAGGCGGCAAAACCCACGACGAGATTGCCCTGTGGCATATGGCTAAGCAGGGGCGGCAGATCGATGGGCTCAACCGCTTTGTGGACGATATTTCGCTGATTCCAGATCGCCCCATTCAGGTGGCGGCGGTGGATGGACGGGATTTAGACCCAGAGGCGGGGGTGTATCACCCCGAAACGGGGATCACCACCTACACCCTGTGGGGCGAAATTGCCTACCAGATCGGTGGCATAGACGGATACCAGCTGCTGCGGGGGGCAGACGAAAACCGCATTAGCCCTGGCACCTCGGTAATCGATCGCCTGATTGGCCAAGAACCGACGCTGATTATTCTCGATGAGATTGCTCGTCACCTGCGGGCGGCCAAGGCCAAAACGGTGGGGCAGAGCACCCTGGCCGATCAGGTGGTAGCCTTTTTGTTCTCGCTGATGGATCAAGCGGCCTCCTGCAACAACCTGGTGTTTGTTTATTCCCTGGCCTCAGAGTCCGATACCTTTGCCAAGGAAACAGCCGAAATTCAGCAGGAGCTGATTCGGGCCTCGGCGCGGCAGGAGCGGGTGCTGAGCCCCAGCACCGACATTGAGGTGTACAACATCGTTCGCCAGCGGCTATTTGCCAGCATCAGCGCCGAGGCAGCGGAGAAGGCCGCTGAGGATTACCTCCAAGCCTTTCGGGCTAGCCGGGCAAACCTGCCCGATGGTTGTAAAGATGCCACCTACGCCAGGGCGATCGCCAACAGCTACCCCTTCCACCCCGAGCTGTTTAACCTGCTGACCAAAAAGATTGCCTCCATCCCTGAGTTTCAGCGCACGCGGGGAGCCCTGCGGCTGTTTGCGCGGGTGGTGCGCTACCTGTGGCAGCACCCCGAACAGCGCCTGCCGATGATTCACCCCCACCACCTACCGGTAGGCCTAGAGGAAGAGATCACCAGCGACCTGACCTCGCGGCTCCAGCGGCCCCTGATGCGTCTGCCAATCGCCGCCGATATCTACAACCCCAATGGCCGTGAAGCCCACGCCCAACTGCAAGACCAGGAGTGGATTACCGCTGGCAAGCCGCCTTTTTCCACCTGGGTAGGCCGCACGGTGTTCCTGCACTCCCTCACCCAGGGCATCTCCTCGGGCATTCGCCGCGCCGAGCTAAACCTGTCGCTGCTGACTCCAGGTGTGGATATCAGCTTTGTAGACCGCGCCCTAGAACGGCTGAGCGGTGTGGCCTGGTATCTGGATGTGGACCCCATCACCTCCGTGGCCCGGTTCAAGGAAGAACCCTCGATCAACAAGATCATTGCCGAGGAGAAAGAGCAGGTCGGCATCACCGAGGCGAAGGAGGAACTCCGCACCCGGCGCGATACCATCTTTGCCACCAAGTTCTTTCAGTTGGTGGCTGGCCCCGAGGGTGCCCACGATGTGGACGATGACCCCAGTACCATTGCCCTGTGCATCATCGACTTTAACGAGGCGAAGATTAGCAGCTCCACCGACGGCCCGCCCGCGCTGATCGAGCAGATTTTTAACAACACGGGCGAGTCGGGTAAGTTTCGCACCTTCCGCAATCGGCTGCTGTTTTTGCTGGCCAACGACCAGGAGCTAGATCGGGCGATTGACATCACCCGCGAGTTTAAGGCGGTGCGGGCTATCCTGCGCAGTCAGAACCGCATGGACGACCTCTCCCAGAGTCAGCAGGACCAGATCAAGCAAAAGGAAGGGGAGTTGGATTTGGCGGTGCGGGTGGCTTTGACCAACGCCTACCGCCACCTGTTCTACCCGGCTAATGACCCCGTGAAAGCGCCCAAGGGATTGATGCATTACCCTTTGCCCGCCCAGGATGCCAGCACCGTGAAGGGCAACCGCAACCAACAGGATGTGGTGCTGAAGGCGCTGAAGGACTGCGGCAAGGTGCGGGGCGAAGATGCCGCCCCCTATGCTCCTGCCTACCTACTGCAAAAGGTGTGGCCCACGGGGCTCGACCACTGGACGACGCGCCAACTGCGAGAACAGTTTGCTAAGGACTTGGCTCTGAACATGCTGCTCGATGCGGAGGTGGCTAAGCTTCGGGAGACGATCCGCAAAGGGCTGAGCGAAGGCCAGTGGGATCTCAAGGTGGGAGAGCAGCTCTACATCAAAACCGATGGGGCTGCGGTGGGAATGCCCACCACGATTGAGTTTTCTGAGCGGGCAGAGCTTTACCGGCGGGGGCTGCTGAAGCCGCCTGAGCCGAAGGTGGTGGAGTTGAGTGCTCAGCTGTTGGCCGGGGGCGGCGACGAGCGGACGGTGCAGGTGCGCTGGCGGGCCAAGGAGGCGCTGAAGGTCAGCCTGTACCAGGATGGTAGCCTGGTGGGCGACCAGTTTTTGCCTTCGGATGAGTACCAGGGGCAGATTGCCAAGACGACCCAGTTTAGGGTGGTGGCGGACTACGGCACGGGGGAAATCGGTGAGGCGGTGCAGACCGTAATGCTGTACCCGGCGGGGGGCACCAAGCCACCCAATGGCGGCGAAGGGGGTGGGGGGTATGGAACTCTACCGTTGTTAGAGAAGCCCACTGAAAAAGACTTAGAGGGCAGCCCCAACAAAATATTCAACGATTTGGCGGATTGGTTGAGGGATTATCAGCCGCAGGCGATCGCCGCCCTAGACTTCTCAGTGAGCGACGTGACGGACTACCGCAAGATGGGCACGACTCTGCCCCTGCTGGCTCGCTACCCAGTTGAAATCCAGCAGTTTGTGACGGTGCAAACCGGGCAGCAGTTTGTGCGGCTAGAGTACCAGGGAGATGTGCGCGGGTTCCAGAGCTTTTTTAGCACGCTGAATGGCATGCTGAACCTGCCGGAGACCCAGGCTAGCCTGACGCTAACCGTGAGACTCAAGCTAGATGCCCCTATGGCTCCAGAGGGGTCGGAGATCCAGGGGCTTCAGCAGGCACTAACCCGTAACCCAGTTGAGCGGATGAATCTGAGAGTCAGAGTAGAATACTAGACCTGACGTCTTCTTCCCGGTTTGTGGGGTTCACGACACCATGCAAGAGTTTCAGCTTCGAGTTGTCCCCCTGAGCAACAATGATTTTGCTCTGGAGCTGTACCAGTGCGCCTACAAAAAGGCAGGGGAGAAGAAGCGCCCGGCTGCCAAGCGAGTAGGGAGGCTGAAGGGTAAGCCGCTGGTGCAGGCCCGGCAGGCCATTTACCAAGCGCTGAAGGCGAATAACTATGACCCCAAGACCCTGAGCTACAAGCGGCAGGCTCCCTATGTGCTGAGTGAGGCGTCGGGGGTGAATCTGGCGCTGCTGTTTCAGGCGTTGCAGCCGTTGTCGAAGCCGGAGCGAATTGCCAATGTGACGGAGGGCATTGCGGCGATGAGTAACGAGGAGGCGCACTACTGGTTTGGCAAGGTCAGCAATGGCAAGAAGCGCCCAGCCCTAAAGGCGATGCGGGTCTTGCTAGGGGATTAGGCTTTGAAGTTACCCTACGGGAATGCCGCTAATCCGGCGCAAATCGTGGAGAAGCTGGAGACCTACGCCTTGAACTTCAATCACTCTAGCGGGAAACACACGGCCAGATTGTTTCAGTCAAAATTAGGAATTACCCTAGATAATAAGGCCCTTCTGGTTGAAGCGCTCATTGTGGCAGCGGCGGCAGAACCCGCATTGCTCACGACCGCTGACCTGTATGGAGAACGCTACGTGATTGATTTCTCGATGACGACAGCGGTGGGAACCTCTATGGTGCGGAGTGCTTGGATTATTCAACCCGGCAAAGCTTATCCGCGACTGACCAGCGTTTATCCGATTTAAGCGAGGAGACATTATGAAGCCCATCCATCTCCATGACATGGTTGCCCTGATGGAAGATATTCCGGCTCAGCGTTTTCCTTTTGGGGGGCAAATTTTACTGCGGCGAGGACAAGTCGGTACGGTGGTTGAGGAGTTGGGAGATGGCGAGGCCTTTGAAATTGAGTTTTCTCGTTCGGATGGTCAGGCCTATGCCATATTGGCTATTAGAGCAGAGCAACTATTGCCGCTATATTACGAGCCTGTGGAGCTAGCTGCCGCTAGCTAATGATGCTTTCGCCCGTCAAAGATAGCTTCAGTTATGAAACTTTCAGACCTTGATGCCAATGCTTTGGCGGCAATAAAAACGATTCGATGGGATCGCATTATTGAGAAGCACGAGGGGCCGGAAAACTGGGCCTCTGTGTTGGAGTGGTATGACCCAGAATTTATGATGATTGAGGGACGGGCGGTCTTGCTGCCGGTTGAGCGATCGCACCACGACAACATCACCATTCTTCGTACCATCTGGAGCGAGGATGGCAATTCCCTAACCCTATTTTTGAAAGACACCACCTACGGCGACGACTGGTTTATGAGTGGGTATATGGCGGTGTGCGATCGCATCCCCAACCAAGACTTCTACCTGGCCATTCTCTACCATGAGTGGTTCATCATTGAGCCCTTAAATATATCGACTAACAGCTAACTTAAAAGAAAAGATAGGATAAAACCATGACTCAAAGCACAGCCCCATCCATTAACGTTCAACAGGCAACTCAGGCAGCAAAAGACTACCTCTCAGGACTTCAGGGGTTTATGGGAGGGCTGGTTAATGATATTCGCCTCGAAGAGTCTGAGATATCTGAGGACGATCAGCTGTGGCATATAACGCTGAGTTTTACACGCCCAGCCGACAACCAACTGGTGCCCACTCAAGTTCAGCGAGAATACAAGGTATTTGAGGTCAGTACAGCAACAGGGCAAGTCAAAGCCATGAAAATTCGGACGCTATGATTGAGGAGATAAAAGCTCTACTGAGTCGGTATCGTTCATTGGGGCTACTCATAGACAGTAACATTCTGCTGCTGTACGTTGTGGGGCTTGTGAACCGAGAACGAATTACTCGATTCAAACGCACTCAACAATTTATCCCAGAAGATTTTGATTTGCTGTCGCAAATTATGGCTTCTTTTCAGACCATCGTGACTACACCCAATATTTTGACTGAGGTCAATAGTTTTGTGAATCAGCTAGGAGAGCCGGAACGATCGCGCTGCATATCTTTGTTTGGCCAAGCTATCACAAACATGCAGGAAGATCACCAAGCTAGCGCCACATTGGCTACATTTCCTGAATTTCAGAGATTTGGTTTGACGGATTGCGGCATTGCCAGCGCAGCTCGCGATCGCTATCTAGTGCTGACCGATGATCTACGGTTGACGGCACATCTCCAAAGCAAAAATATAGATGCTATTAATTTCAATAACATTCGACCTCTGAGCTGGCCTTAAAAGGCATTATACCAAATCCGAGTCACACAACCCCGATTCGAAACCGATACCTCGTAGGGAGCATTGCACTGCAATGCCCCTACATACCGGGGGTATACAGATAGGATTTGGTATTAGACAGTCAGCCAGCCTTGGGCTTTTAGGTGGTTCCAGGCCATTGTGAGATGCTGGGGCTTAAAGAGATTTCTTTTACGATCGCTCCATTCCTGCACTCGCTCGATCGCCACCTCGCAATCGACAGCAGCCCGAGGATCTTCTTGAGCCACCCAGTGCAGGGTTGCCAGCATTTCCATGCCGTAGGGGGTTTCAAACCCTTCGATGAGCTGGCTGACTCGCTCTAAATAGGGGTCAGCATTTTGGCCCTCAGCCAAGAAACTTTGGGCCGCCTCGTGCCCTTCGGGCAAAACCTGAATCTGGGCACGATCGTTGCCATCACCGTAGCCACGAATGTAGTGGCCCTCCATGCCTTGTAGGGCGTGGCCCAGGTCATGGGCATAGGGGCCATAGTGAAAGCGTTGGTAAGCCAGTTTTTGCAGCGTAGGCTCTCCAGCTACCTTAAGAAAATACGCCAGCTTTTGAATTTCGATGCGGCTGGCGCTATACCCCGGTAGCCCGTAGAGTTCTAGAATCCGAATTAGGGAGGCTCTAAAGGCTGTCATTGGGGGCTTTGAGGTGGCGATCGCCATCGCTTCAACCGGCGGTGCCCCAGCCGGTTCAAACACAATCACCTCAACATGGGGCAGCGGTTTGAAGGCTTCTAAAATCAGCGGTTTGACCTCGGCCCAGTCTAAGCCCCCGTTGCCGCAGCCCAGGGGGGGGATGGCAATTGATCGAATCCCCAATTGTTGAACTTCTGCTACTAAAGCGGTTAGCCCGGTCTTGATATCGTCAAGCTGGGAGGGTTGTCGCCAGTGGCGTTTGGTGGGGAAGTTGATGATATACCGGGGATTTAGCAGCGAGTCGGTGGCGACGGTAAACATGCGGCCTGGCTCGACCTCATTGTTTTTGCACGCTTTTTGATACTGCTTAAAGTTGTCTGGAAACGCCCGCTTAAATTGCAGCGCAACTCCTTTGCCCATGACACCTACACAGTTGACGGTGTTCACCAGGGCTTCTGTTTTTTCGTCTAGGAGGTTGCCACGCTTTAGCTTAAGCATTGTGCCGTCATGTTGTTAGTTCAATTGTACTGAATGGAGGGGCTGGGTTCAAGATCTGCCAGGGGTGGTCGAGCCGCCTGCATTTTACGTGTAATACCACTGGGGGCGCAGGCGGGCGGTCATCGTTTGCCCAAATTGTCGCAAAATTTGGTTCACCTCGGCAGCGATCGCCTCATCCATCACCCCAATGCCGCGAATCAAAGGCCAGGGCACCGCTTGGTGTACCAAGAACTCGGCCTGGCGGCGGCGCTTGCGATCGCCATCCTCTTCGGTATCTCGCCAATACTTGGTTTGCATGATGTCCCAGTCGATGGCAGCGTCGATTTCGTTGAGGTCGTCGTAGAAGCTGGTGTAGCCCATGACGGCATGACCATCGCTAAACACAAACCCCAGGCCCGCCTCTGCGATCGCTTCGGCGGTGGTGACCAGGTGCAAGATAGACTGCTGACCGCTGGTGTAGCCGGTGACGTTGCCGATGTGGATTGCCCCCAGCATGGGCGAACGGGGGGCAAAGTAGAAGGGCACGTAGTCGTGCAGCACGCCGCCAGGGCCACAGGGCACGGTTTTGGAGTAACGCCTGTCTTGAATGTGCTCGTAGGCAATGGAGGTGTAAGCAGCCTCGCTGGCTTGCAGCCTATTTTTGGCCAGCAGGGTACCGGCCTGCACAATGGTGGCCAGGTTGCTGATGGGGGTAATGTGGTAAAGCCAAACGGGCATTCTACACAGGGCGGTGGTGAGTGCTCCTTAGCGTAGCAATGGGTGGGGCCGGGCGATCGGGCTGGGGCCAGGGCTGTTAAGCAATACCGGCTAAGTCCGGGCAGTTTTTTTTCGCTTCGTACAATGGGATGAGCCATGGAGCCTAGCATGACCGAACCAAAACCCACCCGCCCTGCTGTGTTCATCGAGAAGATCTTCCCGGTGACGCTGCTGAATAGGCAGGTGTATTACGAGCATGGGGGCAACCCGTTTAAGGGGCTGCATCGGTGGTATTCGCGCAAGCCGCTGTCGTTTAGCCGGGCGAGTGTGTTGGGCTCGCTGCTGCCGGATACGGTGACGATGGAGGAGTTTGAGTATCTGCTGGGGCTAAACCGGCGGGTGGATGGGCACTCGGACAGCACGACGAAGCTGTATAAGACGCCGCCGAGCCCGGAGCGGATTAAGCAGGTGCATGACCTGTGTGAGCAGACCTGGGGCACGCGCACGCCGACGGTGCTGGATGCGTTTGCGGGGGGTGGCAGCATTCCGTTTGAGGCGGTGCGGTATGGGCTGAATGTGCTGGCGAGCGACCTGAACCCGGTGGCGGTGGTGACGATGAAGGCGGCGATGGAATACCCGCTAAAGTTTGGGCCAGATTTGCAGCATGAGATTGATAAGTGGGTGAAGTGGGTTGGCGATGAGGCGGAGAAGCGGTTAGCGGAGTTTTTTCCGTCGCAGGAGGGGGAGACAGTTCAGAACTATTTGTGGGCACATACGGTGGTGTGCCCGAGTTGTGAGTCGGTGGTGCCGTTGAGTCCAAACTGGTGGCTGTATAAACGACCAGAAAAGCAGAACTTGAATAAGTGGTGTGCGGTGAAGCCGATTCCAAATCTGCCGGAAAAACGAGTGGATTTTGAGTTAGTGAAGGGGCCAAAGGGAAAGGGCACAACGATTCAGACGGATGAAGGGGATTTTGCTCCAGAGGATTTTGCAACCCTAAGCCGTGGAATTGGGAAATGCTGTAACTGTGGAAATGTCATTGAGGGAGATGTAATCAAGTCTCAGGGCTCCACAACTGAGCTAGGACATCAACTTTATGCAGTTGCTTACAAGCAAGGGGAAAGCAGTCTTCTATTCAGAAGTCCGTCTGAAATTGATTTATGTGCCATCTCAAAAGCCCAAGACTACTTAGAGAAAGAATGGTCTAATCTTGTTTTATCAGGAATGTTACCTGAAATTGAGCTGGAATATGCTCACGAAACTCATGAAAGACAATCTTTGCCTGAGTATGGCTTGACGCATTGGCATAAGTTTTTTAATCCTCGACAATTATTAACTTTAGTGACTTATGTTGAAATTCTCAATGATGTCAAGGGAAAAATAAGGTTAGGGTATGAGCTAGATCAGGTAAACGCAATTTCTACATATCTAGCTTTTGTTTTTGATAGATGCGTTGACAGGAATTGCAGGCTCTCTATTTGGCATACGGCGAGGTCATCAGTTGAGAGAGCTTCTACCCAGCATTCGTTAAACTTAACATGGAATTATCCTGAAATAAATGGTGCTTTAGAGCTTTGGCGATCATGCGCTGATGCTTTTATTTCAGACTACGAAATTCTCTGTAAACAAATTGGCTCGGATCGTCCCAACCTTTTGAATTTCCAGCCAAATCCCCCATCCCCCATCCCCGTCGCGCAATCGTCCCGATTGCAAATCTCACTAGAAGAAACTATGGGGGAAAGCAAGCCGGAGGCTTGCGCGACGATTGAGGGGAACGATCTCGTCGCGCAACCGTCCCGGTTGCAAATCTCAAAGGAGATATCTATGGAGAAAAGCAAGCCGGAGGCTTGCGCGACGATTGTGATGGCTTCGGCGGATAACCTCGCCCATATTGCAGACAAATCTTTGGATGCGATCGTTACCGACCCGCCCTACTACGCCACCATTCAATATTCTGAACTGTCCGACTTCTTCTACGTCTGGCAAAAGCGAGTTCTCGGCGATATCTTCCCCGAACTCTACCTTTCAGAACTCACCGACAAAGACCGCGAAGCCGTCGCCAACCCTTCCCGCTTCCGCAACATGGGCGAGTCTGCCGAAGAACTCGCCAACCGCGACTACGAAGCCAAAATGGCTCTCGCCTTTGCCGAATACTACCGCGTCCTCCGCGACGACGGCGTCATGACCGTCCAGTTCAACCACAAAGACTCCGGTGCCTGGGACGTGCTCGCCAAATCCCTCATCGACGCAGGCTTTGAAATCACCGCCAGCTGGGCCGTCAGCACCGAGAACCCGCAAAACCTGCACCAGGCCCAGAAAAACTCTGTCTCCAGCACCGTGCTGCTGGTCTGCCGCAAGCGCGACCCCAACGCCGGTTCCGCCTGGTGGGATGACCTGCGCCCCGAACTCGCCAACCTCGTCGAGCAACGCGCCCCCGAATTTGAAGCCAACGACATCGGCGGCATCGACCTCTACCTCAGCGCCTTTGGCCCCGCCCTCAACGTCTTTAGCCGTGCCTGGCCCGTACTCGACAGCTCCGGCGTCGAAATGCGCCCCGAAGTCGCCTTTGGGGAAGCTCGTAAAGCCGTAGCAAACTACCGCTTCCGCAAACTGCTCGAAGCCGACACCGCCGGGTTTGACCCCCTCACCCAATGGTACATCCTCGCCTGGGATGCCTTCCGCGCCCGCGAGTTCCCCTTCGATGAAGCTCGGCAGCTCGCCCTCGCCGTCGGCGGCTTCAACGTCAGCGACCTGGCCAAAACCCACAAGCTGATCGACTCCGCCAGCGGCACCTGCAAACTGCTCACCCCCCAGCAGCGCCTCAAAAAACGCGCCTTCTCCACCAACCCCGACGAGTTTACCGCCGCTGCCCTAGTCGATGGCCTCCACGCCATCATCGCCCTCTACCTCGAAGAGCAAAGCATCGACCCCGTCCGCCGCTTCCTCAAAACCACCGGCCTACTCAGCAACGACCTCTTCATGCGCGCCTGGGAAGTCGCCCTCAAGGCGATCCCCCACATCGGCGACGAACGCAAACGCATGGTGGAAGAGAAGGCGCTGGCCGACCTGTGGCTAGCGATGGACGAGATTCAGGCCAAGGTGCTCTACGTGCAGCCAGAGCTGGCGCTTGAAGAAGGGCAAATGGGTTTGTTTTAGAGAGTCATCTACCCACAGAGGTTGGTATAGCAATGAAAGAAGCCGTTGTTTTTGTTTCAGGGTTTGATGCCCAGTGTCAAAACTATTATCTCGATAACTATTTGGGCCAAGGTCTGCTAACCCAGCTCGAAGATATTGACATTAAGCTCGACCCTGAAGATGTTAAAATCCCTGGGCAAACCGGCAAGCGATTTCACTGTCAATTTGATGATACTCAAAAGACCATCGACATCTACGAAGTCTATTGGAATGACTTGGTCGATCGCTTAAGCGCCAAAAGCACCACCCAAAAGTTTGGCCGGGGTATCAGCATGTTCTTTCACTGGTTTAGCCAGGGTTGGAAGATCATGAAAATATCACCCGTTTTCTTTCTACAAGCCAGTACCATTCTGGTGCTGGTACTGCTTTGGTACTATGGCATTATTGTGCTAGTCTTAGCAGCCCTTGCAGAACAGCAAGCACTGGCTTCTGTTCCTTTTTTGCAAGGCCTTTTGGGGCAAATCTCTGGGTGGGCTACCACAGGCTGGGGTTGGCAGGTTTGGCTATTGATTAGCGCTTTACTTGCTCTATTGCCCGTGTCGATTAGTCTCATCATCGATTTGACTGATTTCTTTGTCAGCTACCTTCAAAATGAATCGCACAAAGGCAAACCCCCGGTAAGAGCACTCCTGCGCACTCGGGTTAAGCAGGCGGTAGATAACGTCGTTAGCGAAGGCTCCTACGATCGCGTCACAGTGCTCGCCCATAGCCTGGGTGGGCTCATTGCCACTGATTTTTTAGCCGACTATCGCGATCGGCAGAGTAGACAGTTGCGCTACATCACCTGGGGCAGCGCTCTCGAAAGCTCTTCCTCCGCAACCGATTGGGTAGAGTCAGAGATTAAGAAGTGCCTCGATAGCCCTCACATTGAGAAATGGGAAGACTTTTACTCTAACCAAGACTGGTTTTGCTCAAAGGTGCCCGTGTCTGGCAAAGAACCCACGCCTAAATTAGTCTCTAAAGAGGTTTCCTTTAAGGTGTCTTTGGTCAAGCAGATCACTGGAGAGTCTCATATGGAGTACTTTTTCGATCCAAAGGTGCTGAGACATTTTGTCATGGGTTGACCCTATCTTTGAAGTGACGCTAAGACCGCTATTACAACCTGAGGAGGTAAGGATGAAGGTTAAGGGTATTAAGCGGGGCAATACTATCGAACTCATCGATCAGGCGATTGACATCCCCGATGGCACAGAAATTACGGTGATTATTGAGGATCAATCACCTACTCATCCAGAAGACTATCTAGAACGGCTGCGCAGGGTCATCGCTGAACCGTTTTCAGACGATTTCTTAGAGGCGATGGCGGTGGTTGAACACGAACGTCAACTGTCTAGCGAACTAGCACGCCTGAACTTACAGTTGCAAGCCACTGCCGACGATACTCCGCTCACCGAGCTGATTGGCTCTGCCCCCGGCAGCTTTGCCACCCCAGAGGAGGCCGATCAGTTCATTCGCCAGCAGAGGGATGAATGGGATTACTAGAGGCCATTCAGGGCGATCGCATTTACCTCGACACCAACGCCTGGATTTACGCGCTGGAGGGATACTCTGCGTTTCGCCCAGAGTTAACGCAGCTCTTTGGGCAGATCCAGGCTGGGGCATTGCGAGGCGTGACCAGCGAGCTGACTTTGGCGGAATTACTGGTGAAACCCTTGCGAGATCAAGATTTGGCTCAGCAGGCCAGATACAAAAAAGCGATCGCGAATCGACAAAACTTCTTTATCGTGCCCGTTTTACGGGATTTGCTGGTTGACGCTGCCGGGGTGAGAGCCAACACTCAGCTCAAATTGCCCGATGCCATCCATGCCGCCACCGCCCTTAGGACAGACTGCACCACGTTTTTGACCAGCGACCGCCAGCTCAAGAAGCTGACAGATATCCCTGTGGTGTTGCTATCGGAGGTCATTACTGTCTAATGCCTCACACCAACCCTCACCGCCTGAACGACTACCCTTGGCGCATCAGCTACGCCAGCGATACCAGCAACCCCGTCGCCGACTTCTACATCCCCGCGCTCGAACGCTCCACCCAGTATGATCGCAAATCCGGCTTCTTCAACAGCGCCATCCTCAGCCAGGTCGCCGGAGGGCTGGGGGCCTTCCTCCAAAACGAAGGCCACATCCGGCTGATCATGAGCTGCCACCTCAGCAAAACCGACCTTCAGGCTATTCAGCAGGGCTACACCCTCCGCGATGCCGTTGCCGCCCGCCTCGATGCCAACCTCACCCCACCCACCAACTTTGCCCAGCTCAAACGCCTCGAAATTCTCAGCTGGCTGATTCAGAGCGATCGCCTCGACATCCGCATCGCCATTCCCCTGCGCCACGACGGGCAACCCCTCGACCCCGACGAGGCCATCAACACCCACTACATCTATCACGAGAAAGTCTGCCTCTTCACCGACGCCGACGGCAACCAAATCGCCACCACTGGCTCCAACAACGAGTCCAGCGGCGGCTGGAACTTCAACGTCGAATCGTTCCACGTCTTCTGCTCCTGGGAGGGCGATCGCGACCTGGCCCGCGTCCAGGAAGAAACGCTGCGGTTCGAACAGCACTGGCACAACCAAATCCCTAGCGTGCGCGTGTTTGAAGTGCCCGAAGCCGTCAAACGCAAGCTGATCCGCTACGCCCCACCCCAAAAGCCAGTTTGGACAACCGACGACGAATTTAACCAGCGCCCCCTCACCCGGCAAGAGCGGGAGCAGCTAGCGCTTCCTGACCCAGAGCCTGCAAAGGAAGAGGAACCAGAGGCCCAGATCGATGAGGCCACTCTGGCTAGGGAACGGGAGATGTTTCAGGCAATCGCCAACATCCACCAAGACCCCGGCTGCCTGAGCGCCTGCCTCAGCTCCATCCCTATCCAGCCCTGGCCCCACCAGATCAAAATCCTCAAACGTGCCGCCGCCGAATTTCCCCGTAGCTTCTTGATCGCCGATGAAGTGGGCCTGGGCAAAACCATCGAGACTGGGCTGATCCTCCGCTACCTGCTGGTGTCCCAAAAGGTCAAGCGCGTCCTCGTGCTGGCCCCTGCCAGCGTTCAGCCCCAGTGGCACGAAGAACTGCGTGAAAAATTTAACCTCCATTTCTGGAGCTACATCCAGGGCGAGTTTAAAGACCCCTACGGCTACACCACCCAGCCTACCGGCAACCCGTGGAATAGCCAAAACTTGATTCTGGCCTCCAGCCACCTAGTTCGCCGCAAAGAGCGCATGCAAGAACTGCTCGATGCCGAACCTTGGGATCTAGTCATTCTCGACGAGGCCCACCACGCCCGCCGCAAATCGCCCCAGGCCCGCAAAGATACCCCCAACCGCCTGCTGCAACTGCTGGAGCAGCTGCGCGACAAAACCAAAGCGCTGATTTTGCTCTCGGCCACGCCGATGCAAATTGACCCCATCGAAGTCTTTGACCTGCTGCATGTGCTGGGGCTAGAGGGCCACTGGGCCTACGGCGATACCTTCTGCGACTACTTCTCATCGCTGGATAGCAAGCCCGATCGCCACCTGCTGAACTTCTGGCAAACGATGTCTGCCGACTACTTTGCCCGTGGTGGCCAGCTCTGCCCCCGGCTTCAGCAGCACCTCCACCAGCAAGACCGGATGCTAGCCAGTCAAGTCGAGGATGTATGGCGAGGTCGCATCAAAATCATCAACGAACGCCCCTACCTGCAAGACGAAGCCTTTATCGCCGCCTCCCTCCAATTCCTCTCCAATAACACCCCCCTCAAAGACATGATGTTCCGCCACACGCGGGATACCCTGCGGGAGTACTACCGCCTCGGCTTGCTAGAAAAAGACGTCCCCCGCCGCGAAGTGTGCGACAACGCCATTACCCTAGAACCCACCCGCGAAGCTGACCTCTACCGCCAAGTCAGCGACTACGTGCGCCACTTCTACCGCCTCGCCCAAAAGGAACAGCGCAAAGCTCTGGGCTTTTTGATGACCCTATACCGCAAGCGACTGACCAGCTCCTTCTACGCCATCCAGCAATCCCTCCAGCGGCGGCTCGACTCCCTTCTCACCCAGCAAGGCAGCGGCCTCACCGCCGATGACCTGGCCGATTTGGACGATGCCGACGATGCGGTGATCGAAGGGCTAGAGGGCTACATGGAGCCCGTAGACCCAAGGGAGATTGAGCACCTAGAAGCCCTGCTGCGACAGTTTGAGAACACCGGGGAAGATACCAAGCTGGCCCACTTCATTGCTACCCTGCGGCAGGAGCTGGTGAACCGGGAAAGCGCGATCGCCTTCACCCAGTACACCGACACCATGGACTTTCTGCGCGAGCAATTGCGGGAACTCTACGGCAACCAGGTGGCCTGCTACTCCGGGCGGGGTGGCGAGCTGTGGCGCGATGGCCAGTGGGCAGCGGTGCCCAAGGAGCTGATCAAAACCAAATTTCGCGATGGCGAGATTAAAATTCTGCTCTGTACAGAATCTGCCAGCGAGGGCCTGAACCTGCAAACTTGCGGGGTGCTGTTTAACTATGACCTGCCCTGGAACCCCATGCGGGTGGAGCAGCGTATTGACCGGATTGGCCAACGTTACCCAACCGTCACCATCCACAATTTCTATTACGACGGCACGGTGGAAGCGAAGGTGTATCGGAAATTGCGCGATCGCATTGGGGCCTTTGAGTCAGTGGTCGGCAACCTCCAGCCCATTCTGGCCCAGGTGCCCACCTTCATCGAGCGAGCCACCATGAGCGTCGATGCCGAAGAAGAAGACGTGCTGCTCTCTGAGTTCGACAATGTCCTGGCGGCTCCGCCTCAGCGTCCAGCCCTTGATGACATGGTGAAGCGCGATGTAGAGGCCGACCTGCAAGACATTCGGCGACCGTTACCTCCCACTGCCATTAACCCAGAGGCGATCGAAGAGGCATTCACTCAATCGGTTCTCCTACAAACGAAGGGAGTTCACTTTACACCCGTAGAACCTGGAATTTGGCAGATGAGTTATGGCCAATGGGCGAATCCGGTAACCTTTCAGCCAGCCCTCTTTGCCGACAAACCCTCTCTGCGGCTAATGACCTGGGGCGATCCGCTCTTTCACCAGCTCCTGATCCAGGTGCTCTAGGTGCATAGCGTTATGTCCGCTGAAAATACTTCACCAGCATTTTCATCAACTCTCCAGGCTGACATCGCAGGGGCCTTTCAGGGGTAGGTGCTGGCATGAAATCAGTCCACTCAAAGATCTCAGCAAATCCACACAAATGCATCTGCTGAAGCATGGCCTGAATCGCCTCCCGAGACCCGATCGCCAAAAGCTTCACCGGCTCCCGATCAGGCCGAGGGTAATTGCTCAATTTTTGCCTAATCTCAACGCTGACCAAAAGGTCGTGCTCTACCCCGCTAACCTCCGAGCCAACAAATCCTTGGGGAATCAGCATAGATATAGCCTCCAATTACATTAGAGCGTTGTCTTATGTGACAACGTTAGCATATGCGACAACGAGTCGCACCTCATCCTCTGAAATGATGAGGGCATGGGTAAAGCAGGCTACGTTCTCAAACAAGTGCTGGAGCAGTACAACATCACCCAGTACCGGCTCGCAGCAAATCTGGGGATTGACCGCACCAGTGTCTACCGCTGGTGCAGCGGCAAAATTGACCCCACTGGCGACACCATTTTGGAAATCGTCCGTGTCCTCAAAACTATGAGCCCAGAAGCAGCTGAAGCCTTCGTCAATCAGTACATCAGCAGCGAACTCGACGAATAGCGCTCTGGCAGGATCAAGGTGTTACCGGTCTATCCCTCTAGAGCGCGGTATGTTCCGTTGCGGCTGCCCTACCTGAAGCGCCTGAATTGCCTGCACTTGGGCCACCGTCCCTCGGGCATACTGCTCAATCGTGGGCGGGGCCACCCCCTGCAAATCTTGCTGGAACCGGGCATACGGCCCCTGGTGTAGCAGGGCCGCTACGGCCTCCCCCGATTCCCCCGCTCCCAGCGCCGCCGCCGTCACCTTCTGGTCAAGCTGAATCGCAGCCAGATCACTGCTCACATAATCCCGATAAAGGTCAGGGTAGCTCTGCATTTTCCCTGTCACCGAGCAGGCGTATTCCAGATACCGTTGCTGCTGAAGGCTATCCACGGTTTTCTGGGCGTACTGGAGTAGTTTGGGCAGTGCTTCCTTCTTCTCATCCTCAGACAAGCCCAAAATCTGCTGCTGGGTAAACGGCCCTTGGGCCAGCAGTTGAATTACCTGACGGGGAGCCTTGCCTGTCTGTAGTGCCGCTCTGGCCACCTCCTGATCCAACCCCTGGGCAGACGTGGGGTTGTCGCTATAGCGGGTGTAGAGGCTGTCGTAGTCCTTAGCGTCCTTGAGGGAAGCCTTGGCCAGCGCCAGGTACTGCTGGCGCATCAACCGCCCCTTCTCGGTCTCGGGCTCCTTTGGCAACAGAGGCTCACTCATAGGGCATCGGTGAACTCATCGAGCAAGTCAGCCGGAGCTGCAACCGTCACCGGCTGTACCAAAGCGGATCCCCTAATCATCTCGGTCTGCAAGTTTTCCGCCTCAGGCCCGCCCACCAGTTCAGCTGTGTCAGGCCGAGCCAGGCCCAGCTCAAATTCCTCGCGCAGGTGTTGAATCTGAGCTTCCATCTGCCAAATCGATTGCTGTGCCAGGTCACGCAACTCGGCCTCAGAGTAATTGCCGGAGTGCCGGTAGGCGAAGGGCAGCCAGAAAGCACGGGTCGCCGTAGCCGCTTTCTCTTTACCGTTGTAGGTGTCGTGGATCAACCAGGAGTAGGTGATGCCGTTTGGGGTGGTGCGATCGGGCTCAAAGATAAAGCGCACCCTAGACTTTTTATCAGGGTTTGCAGGATCTGGGCTTAGGGAAGGGCTTCGTCCTCGGGGCATGGGTCAAAACTAAGCCGATATAGGCTTCTCAAACTTTGTCAGCATCTCGTAAGGTGAACGACCACTAACAGCAGTCCTTCCTTCGTATTCTACACTGGCAAGTCTTTCAATGCTGACTTGATGCCAGCCATCTATCTAGGTAAAGCAGCATTACTGAATATCTACAGGATCTAAAAGCTATCAAAACGCCTTCCAGTCAAGACTTAAAGCCATGCCGACAAGCGTACCGCACACTCCTAGTGTAAAGTTTCACAAATTAATCAGCACAAAGTCAGCTTTTCTCAAAGGACTCACCGTAGAATCGGTTCATCAGGTTTGGTGAGGCCAGCGATTTTAGTTATTTGGAATCGATTTTGGGGCTCTCACCCAGTGCGCTACCTTCACTTTGGCATCGTTATGCCCTGATATTGTGGAGGCATTTAGATGGATCACTCTCAGCACAGTCAAGATGTGGTCTTTAACCAACTTGTTCAAAAGTTAGAAGAAGCAACTGTCGAACTTAGAGCCCTACAGTCAGCAAGTCATCTCATCCGAGATGATATTCGAGAGCTGCATGAAAGATTGGGGGATAAACCTCAATTTGGTAAGGTACTATCTCTCAAAGACGCTTGGCCTGTGCTTGGCTATAAAAAATATGCTCAATGCCTATACATGATACGGTGCGGCCATTACCGCAGCGGTATAGAAGCAATTGACAGGCGTGCTCCTGGTACAACAAAGGCCAGTTGGTATTTGAATATCGATGCTTGCAATAAACGAGATTTAGTTGCTCCACACAAAAGACATCCTGGCAAAGTAGTATCGTAGGAGCTATTTACCAAGATTATTATTCTTCAAGGCTTCAAAATATGCCTGTGCAGCCCTTACTTTACTAATATGCTTTTGATAAGTGCCAAGATTCAATGTAGCTGAGTGTCCAGCCATTTGGGCCGCAACAGCGGTAGGTAACCCCAGATCAAGCGCCGCCCTTATATTCCACGCATGACGCAAGTCGTAAGGCCTAAACGGAATTTTGTATCGGGCGAATTGGGTAGACGTACGATCGCCATAGTCTTTGTTAAGACGAGCAGTAATCTTTGGTTTTTCTATATTCATCAGATCCCAGCGTTCAACCCATGAGAGCGGGAGTGGAAAAACCTCTCGGTTACCTGTCTTCGTTGCATCTGGGACGAGTGCAATAGGCCATGACTCGCCCTCGTACTCTTTATATATAATTTCACACAAAAATGCCTCGTGATCCCGTAAACCGTAGGTTGCCATAGTTCCTGCAATCCACTGCCAGCCCCGGTTTTTGATGTTGTCTATTGCTGCAATAATCTGATCGTCAGGTGGAATATTGCGAATCACTTTATTTAAGCTATAGTTACCCTGCTTCGACCTAAGATTGCACTCGATACCAGCAAAGTCAGCTAGCCGTTGCAATTTCTGGCAACCAATCTGCAAACTCCGACTGTTGGGTTTCCACCTCAGAGTAGTCTGCTCAAGTAGGTCTGCTGTGAGCTTGCGTTCTGGAGTAAGCCATTTAAATGCCGGATACCAAAATTGTTCCTTCCAACTGAGGGCAATCGCATCCTTTTCACCTGTCTGGGACTTTAACCAGTCTTGGCGGAATCTCTCGATCCAATAGCCACACGTCTCTTTGCTACGATCAACCTCCTGAGCAACCACATCCCATTCAAATCGCTTCTGGTCAAGTAGCCCACCGATGCGCTTTGCCTCAGACTCTGCAAATTTTAACCCTGTAGGGTTAGCATAAACGTCCAGGCTGAGATATTGCTGATAGGGCTTTTGTCGCTTACTACCAGGCTTAGGAGGTAACACTGCTCGCAAGCTCAGCTTTTCCTGGCGGGCCCCTCGGGCGTAAACACGAACACCAATCTTGGCAGCCTTCAACCGCTCATTGATAGCTTCAATCGTCAGCGATTTTTGGGGCATCACATGACCTGCCGTGAACTAAACGTGAACTACTTTTATTCCGTTGTGTGCAATTCTCTCTGCTGTCTCACATTAGAGCACCCGGCTGTAACTCAGCCATGCCAGCTATTCTAGCCTATATGCAGGATCGGAGGGAGCTACGAAATCTCGATGCTGACCTGCCTTACAAGCAGGATGTCACTGGTTCGAGTCCAGTATCGCCCATACTTTCCAGTGGACCGTCCTGGGATAAGTCCTCGAGAAAAAATTGGCTCAGGGTTGTAGAGCCCCTTGAATAGCCTCCTTCACATCGGGAATAAACACCGCATACATGCCCCGTAGGTCGCCCACATTAAAGTCAAAGGCTAAATCTTGGGGATAGTTGTCTTTGACAAATTGGGGGCGTTGATTTTGCTGTCCGTGACAGGCTAGACAACTGGCTTCGACATTGATACGGCGGTAGTATCGAATGCCAGGTTGGCCCTCCAGGATGGCGTTTTCCCAGAAACCCATGCGTTCTGGGTTTTGCTCAAATTGGGCCAGGGCCATACGGGCACGGGGGGCGTCGGGGGCGTGGGCGGGGTTGCGGTATTTGGTGGCCATTTGTTTCACTTGCCAGCCATTTTCTTGACTGAGTTCCCTGGCTCGCATTCCCACGGGGCGACAGACTTCTTTCATGGTTTCCATCGTAGGCGCTTCGGTTTGACCTTCCAGGGATGAGGCCAGGCCGGAGCGGAGCATATCAAGCTGTTCCACCTCTTGCACAGCTTTGGCTAGTTCGGCGGGGTTGATGGCGGCGTGGGCGGTGGCGGGCTGGAGGAGCATAAGCGCGATCGCGATTCCCACTGCAGCAATCCATCGATATAGTGACATCATTGACAGTCTCCTAGGTCAGGCTTACACAGAGGCACGGGCCGGGGTTTTCTGGGGCGGGCCGTCGATGGGCTTAACCAAATCAACGCCAAACATCGCCCGCAGCCCCAGCCGTTCGTACCAGGGCACGGCGGCCCCCAGGCGCATTTTGGTCATAAAGTACTGTTCAAACAGGGCCTTACCCCAGACCACCCATTTCCCCTGCACAGCGTAGGAATAGCGCCGTTGGCCGGTGGCCGAGTCGGGCAGCACCGGGGCCGCCACGTAAAGAATGCCGGTGTCACCAAATTCGGCAAAGCAAATGGCCTCCAGGGTCGGGGTTTGCAACGGCTTTTGGAGGGCGCCTAGCTGCACGGCAATGTTATGGGAAACCGCCATGCCCATGGCCTCGGTCATTTGCCCACTCTTGGGTAGACCAATGGGGACGCGAAACTGTTCTGGCTGAGCTAGATTAACGCCAACTCCCAGGGCATAGACCGAGGGGAAATTGGGATGCTGGTAGGTGGGCAGTACGGGAATGAACCCCTTTTCATTGCCTAACCCAGGGGTATTTTGAATGAATGACGCCCCTCGAAAGGCGGGAAGCACCATGGCGTACTGCTGGGGCAAGGTGCGACCATCGTCCAGGGTGATGCGGTCTGGGGAGATGGCGGTAATCGCGGCGTTGGTGATCACCTCAATGCCGCGTTTGCGCAGCAGGGCTTCGGTCAGCCGTTGGGCGTGGTTGACGTTGCTAACCCCCAGGTGGCCGGCGTAGGGTTCGGGGGTGACCAGGGTGAGCGTGGCGCGATCGCGCAAACCCTTTTTCCGCAGAATCTGCTCCGCCATCAGCACAAATTCGTAGGCCGGCCCAAAGCAGCCCGCCCCCGGAGCGGCCCCCACCACCAGCGCACCGGGGTTTTCCAAAAACTGGAGCCACGCGGCCTGGGCCTCCTGGGCATGGGCGGGGGAGCAAATCGAGTGGGTGTAGCCGCCGTGGGGGCCAAACCCTGGAATGGCGTCGAAGGCAAAGCTGGGGCCAGTGGCGATCGCTACATAGTCGTAGTCGAGGGTTTGACCACTGTCTAGGGTGATGCGTTGCGCCGTTGGGTCCAGGTCGGTGACTTTGTCCGCAATCAGCTCCACACCGTGCCGCTGCGCCAGGGGGGCCAGATCAAGCTGAAAATGAGCGAGGGGATCGATCCCTAAACCAACGCGCACCAGCCCTGGAATAAAGGTGAATTTAGGCTGATCACTGATCAGCGTGACCCGGTCTTGAGGGGGCAGCAAGTGGCGTAGTTCGTAGGCGGTGGGCAATCCGCCCAGTCCGGCACCGATAACAACAACATGGGCCATGGGAAACCTCGATTCTGCCTGGGGCAGTCTACCAATCAGCTTTGACGAAGGGATGCCCTCTGAAATTCTACTTTACCACTTAATAGCTAATAAGTTATATTACTAAGGAGTATTGCAAATCCGCCCCGGTCATTCTCCCTGGGTCGCTATCGCTAGCGTGGGAAGCCTCTTTATGCAGAGTTCTGTGAGAAAAGCATTTTTTGGGCTGTTGTGGTTAGGGGCCGTGATTCTAGACCTCTGGCTCGGATTAGGGCTCTTCAACCCTCCCAGCGCGGCGGCGGCCATTCGCCAACTGGAGGAAGCCCCGGGGCAGGTGGTCTACCAGTCGCGGCAAACGCTGAAAGACCAGCATGGGAACAGCTGGCAGGCGATCGCCTTCAAACGCATCCGCCCCGGCGGTACCACCAGCGTTGCCCTGCGCCTGGTGGGCTTTCCCGGTCTGGTCACCATTGATCGCAGCCAACCCCTCACCCTGACCAATTCCCTGGGCCAGACCCTGACGGCGGCGGATGCCTCTGGTCCGATCTTTACCAATGAGGCGGCTCCTGAACCCAATGTTGGACAGTACGATCTCCAGCCCTTGCTGCCAGAGCTGCGAGCTGAAATTCCGTTGCGGTTGACCCTGTCGACGGTGGGCGGAGATGGGATTGATTTGAGGGTACCCTCGGCCTTGATTGAAGAGTGGCAAACCGTAGCGCGGGCTTAGCTGGCACAACCGATCACGAGTTTCGGAGGCTACGGGCAATCGTACTTGACGGTGCAACCGATCCCAAAGCCTGAACTATCCGGAGGTCCACCCCTGATTTTCATGGTCATCATTGAGAATCTCAAAATCCTTTTTCTGCGAATAAATATACTTGAACTTATGTGTATGCTTTTTGAAGAAAATGACTGAATTGCGACGAATAGATTTTATCTTTTAGAGGTAGCCAGTTTGCTGCTTTATTTGTTTGGTAATGAATAAAGCGCCGGGATGATTGATTGATATTTTGTGGCTTTCCTATGTCCTGATTGCTTGGAGGAGAGGGCCAATACTGAAAAACTCCTGGCTGTCCTAATAGGGGCAAGTTATGCATTTGACTTGAGTTAGTGCAGAAGCCATCGGGCTTCTGCGTTAGCTTGGGTTCATTTTGGCCATTTATTCTATGGCCAAGCCATTTCCTGGGCCTTGGTCAAGAGGCTAAGGACTGCATTGCTGAAAATCTGCGGCTAGGCTACGACGTTGTTTATTTGGGAGAATTGTATATATGAGTATTGTGGCTAAGGTGATTGCTCAGTCAGATGAGGCCAATCGTTTTCTCAGCAGCGCCGAGTTGGCAAAATTGCAAGACTTTTTTGGCAATGGAACAACTCGGATTAGCGCGTCGCAAAAATTGGCAACCAATGAACAAAAAATAGTTGACGAAGGCAGCAAGCGATTCTGGGCGCAGTGCCCCAACACCCCGAGCAACAGCGGCAATCCCCAAAAAACAGCGCTCTGTCAGCGGGATCAGGGTTGGTACATTCGCCTGGTTAGCTACTGTGTGCTGGCAGGTAACTCTAAACCCTTAGAGGATATTGGCCTGGACGGCATGCGGGACATGTACGTCTCCCTGGGCGTGCCCCTGACTAACCTCAAACTGGCGATGCGCTGCCTAAAAGACGTAGCCATGAGCACCCTATCGTCCGAAGAAGGTGCGCTGGCTGCTCCCTACTTCGACCAGCTCATTCGAGCGTTTTAGCGCCTGGCTTCCGGGAACTGGGACCGATTTTTGTCATCGATTTTGCCATTGAGTTTACGACCTAAACGAGAGAATCATGCAAGACACCATAACCGCCGTTATCAACCCCGCTGATGAGAAAGGCAGCTACCTGGAGGGCGCTGAACTGGAGGCGCTAAAGCAGTATTTTCAAAGCGGGACGCTGCGGGTGAAAGCAGCCAGCCAGATCGGCGAAAGTGCCGCCAGTATTATCAGCGAAACCGTAGCCAAGAGCTTGTTATACGGAGACATTACCTGCCCTGGGGGCAACATGTATCCCACCCGACGCTATGCAGCTTGTCTCCGGGATTTAACCTATTTTCTGCGCTACGCCACCTATGCCATGCTAGCGGCAGATGCCTCAATTTTGGACGAGCGGGTGCTGAATGGCCTAAGGGAAACCTACGGCTCCTTAGGGGTACCCATTGAACCTACGATTCAGGCCATTCAGACGATGAAGGAAGTGGTCACCCAGCGCGTTGGCGCTGATGCGGGTCAAGAAATGGATGTTTACTTAGACCACATTATTTCGGGCCTGAGCTAAGGGAAATAAGGGTGTCGGGTTCGCGATTTGCGGGTCTTTAAACACCTAACGCCACCCGACACCTGAGCTTCTTTCCCATCACCTATCTCTTTCTGACCATCCCCTAACAGTCAAATCATTGCCATGTACGCTGTTAACAAAACCCAGGAACAGTATCCCTGGTGGGCGGGCAACGCCCGATTCATTGACCTATCCAATACGTTTATTGTGGCCCACGTGGCCCAGGCTGCCCTGATCATGCTGTGGGCCGGAGCGTTTACCCTGTTTGAGCTGGCGGTTTACAATCCTGATGCTCCCATGTACAGCCAGGGGTTGATTCTGTTGCCTCACCTGGCCACCCAGGGCTGGGGCGTTGGCTCTGGTGGGGCGATTGCAGATACCTTTCCCCTGGTTGCGATTGGGGCGATTCACATCGTGGCGGCCGGCGTATTGGCCGGTGGAGCCTATTTTCACCGGACCCGACTGGCCCCTAGCCTGGCGGCCGAGGGGGGGCGCGCTGCCAAGTTCCACTTTGAGTGGAATGATTCTAAAAAGCTCGGGTTGATTCTAGGACATCATCTGGTGTTCTTGGGGCTGGGTGCCCTCCTGCTGGTCATTAAGGCCATGGCCTTTGGCGGGCTGTATGACGCCAACCTTGGGGAAGTGCGTCTGGTTACAGCCCCCACTCTCGATGTGGGTACGCTGTTTAGCTACCGCACTCACCTGTTTGACGTCAACAGCCTGGAGGACCTGGTGGGTGGCCACATCTACGTGGCGGTGCTGCTGGTGCTCGGTGGCGCTTGGCACATTCTGGTGCCGCCGTTTAACTGGGTGCGGCAGCGGTTTCTGTTTTCTGGCGACGGCATTTTGGCCTACTCGCTGTTTGGTATTGCCCTGGCTGGGTTCGCAGCCTCGTACTATTGCGGCTTCAATACCCTGGCCTACCCCACCGAGTTTTATGGGCCGCCCCTGGCGCTGAAATCAGCCCTTCTGCCCTACTACTATGACCCCAGCGGGGCAATGGAGTCAGGCTATTCTGCGCGCACGTGGTTGGCCAACGCCCACTTTTACCTGGCCTTTTTCTTTCTGCAGGGGGGGCTTTGGCACTATCAGCGGGCCATGGGCTTTGACCTGGGCAAAGCCGTGGCTAACTGGCGGCAAAATATTGCCGCTACAAGCGATAGCCCTGCCCTGGTCTACCAAAACCCGGTGCGGCCAGAACCCCAGCCCTTGTTACAGGTGTGCTACGAAGCTCCCCAAGCGGAACCTGCCCCCCTCCTGGCCATGGAGCAGGCGTTTGCTGACTTCCTCTATCAACCTTCTCGGGGGGTTGAACCGCCCAGTTTGGCCACGGTAAACGGCGTCCGGACGACCCTATATCAGACCCATTACCAGGCCCGCAGGCAGACGTTCTATCAGTCTCCTGCGCCGGTGGAGGATAAGGCCCGGTTTGGCTATGGGGGCCGCCAAGAGCGCCTGTATGAACCGCCGCAGGTGCCCCAGGGAAAAGCGGCCTATCCCACCCCAATCAGTGCGGTTATGTATGAGCCGAGCCAGACCCGCAGTAACGGAGCCCACTCTGCCAGTGCCGAAACAGCGGCCCCACTGATTAAAGCTTGATTTTGGATCACCGCGCCTAGCTGTCTCCCGGCCCCATTGCAAGGGGTGGGGAGACTTTTTGTGTTCTATGTCTACACGTAGCCTGAACGGGTAAACCGGTTATCCCCCGCCCCGCTGCACATAGAAAAAAATGGCCTGCAACACCCCGATTCCAAAGCCCAGAATGCCACCCAGGTTGACAATCGCCTGGAGTTCATTGCGCACAATGCCCTGAATTGCCATCTCCAGTTCCCTGGCGGACGTGCCGCGCACCCGATCGATAATCACCTGATCAATATTGAGAATGGGGATGATCTGCGCCACCAGAGACTCTAAATCCCGCTCCAGGTAGCGCTCTAGGATCAGCGCTAGCTCTTCGCTTACGGGGTCTAGGGACTGGGTGATCACCTCAGAATTCTGCAGCCGGTTGAGCAACTGGGTGGCCAGCATTTCCCAGTTGACCGAGGCCCCCAGCCCGCGCACAAACTCCGGTCCCAGGGTGCGGATGTAGCTTTGGATCGACTCGCGCAGGTTGCGCCGCACCTGGCGCACGGTAGACACCGGCAGGTTTTGCAGAGAGACCCGCTGCAGCGACTCCTGTAGCCGCTTTTTCACCTGTAGAGCCACCACCAGTTCGGCAATGCGGGCGTTGCTGAGCTCGCGCTCGTCAAGGCAGAAGGCCCGCAGGCGGCTGAGGGCATTGCGGACGCCGAACAGGTTGGCCACCACCCAGTAGGTGCCGCTGGTGCGCTCGCGAAAAATGGTGTCGATGACTTGAATGTTGCGATCGGTGAGAAAGTCAACCACGAGCTGGCGCAGCTTGTCGGGGGGGAAAACGCCCGAGAGCAGCCAGGTGACGATCTGGTCGGCCTGGTCGGCGGTCAGCCTGAAGTCGATCAACACCTGATCGAAGAGCTGGTTGAGCTGGGGTTCCAAAAAATCTTCGCGGCGGGCCCATACCCGAATTAGCCGGGGCAGAGATTTGCCGAACAGGTCTTGCAAAATGGCCCCGGCAATATTGGCGGTGCGCACCTGGGCCCGGCTCTGGACCTGGTCGAGGGCCAGCTGCAATAGCCACTTGATTGCCGCCTGGGTGCGATCGGTCTGCAGCAGCCGTCGGGCCAGGTTTTGCAGCTCTTCGGGCGTGAGCAGCGACCCCATAATAGTGTCGGAGATGCGTTTGGCCAGGCGCTCCTGGTTGCTGGGAATCAGCCCTGGGGTAAAGGGTAGCCGCCGCCCGGCCAGGTAGAGGGGGCGGTAGGGCCGAAACAGCATCTTAATGGCAATGTCATTGGTGAAATAGCCGATGGTACCGCCGATGATCGGCGGAGCCAGCAGTAGCCACAGCTCAGATCCAGTCATGGCGACTCTACCACCAGGACCCCCATCAGCCCGCCAGCTATGGTGTAGTGAATGGCAGACGCAAACCCAGCCTGGCGGGCCAGGGTCACCTGCTCTGCTCCGGTGGGAAAGCGATCGATACTGGGACCCAGGTAGGCATACTCGTCGCTCAGGCCCATCTGCTCGGCGGTGGGCACCACCAGGGCATTGAGGTACCAGCGCTGAAACTGCTCGGCCAGCTGGCCCTGGGGCCGATGGAAATCGAGAATGGCGGCCCTGGCTTCTGGCTTGAGCACCCGCTGCAGCTCGGCCAACCCCTGGGGGATGTCAGTGAGGTTACGCAGTCCGTAGCCCATGGTGGCGGCATCGAAGCTGTTGGCCTCAAAGGGCAGGTCCAGGGCGTCTCCCTGAACCCAGTGCAGTGATGCGGGGGCGTGGGTACGGCGATCGCGTTTCGCCGCTACCGCCAGCAGCTCTGCCGAAAAATCGAGGCCGTAGACGGTGCCCGTGGGGCCTACGGCCTGGGCCAGCATCAGGGCCAGATCGCCGCTGCCGCAGCACACGTCGAGGACCCGGTGGCCAGGGGCAGCCCCACTCCAGCGCACGGTCATCCGCTTCCAAACCCGATGCAGCCCAAAGCTGAGGCGTTCGTTCAGGCTGTCGTAGACCGGGGCAATGCGATCGAAGAGCGTCTGGATGTCGGTGGCAGAGGGAGAGGGGGACTGGGCAGGGGCCACGGCAGGTACAGCTAAACGGGCTACCCTTTACTTTAGCGCTGCACCCGGGTCTCAGCTACGGCATTCCGTAGTGTTTGTTACAAAGGCGGCGGCACTCCGGGCGGCAATTTCCTCGTTCAACCCAGGGCCCAAGCGCCCCCGGCCCAGGACCAGCGCTGCTGGCTACAGCGTATTGCAGTTAGTGATCTGCACCTGTCCAGCTACCGCCACCGGGGTGGGGTCGGGGGTGCTGGCCGTGTTGCCCTGGCAGATTACCATTCCCAGCCGCGCCCCTCCCTCCGGGTCTACGGTGGTAAACACAACCCCGGCGTAGCCCCGCAGGGCCGGGTTCGTCGGTATGGCCTGGGTCTGGGTCATTTCAATGCCGCTGGCTGGGGACGTGACCGTGTAGGTGTACTCGGCGGGAGCGTTGGCATCGGCAAAGCCCAGTTCGGCGGTCGAGGTGGCAAAGCGATCGTTTTCAATAAAAAAGGTCTGCTGGGCCCGGTTGACCAGGCCGATGTACATCAGGGCTCTGGACTGTTTGGACCGGGCGGCCTGGCTCAAAAAACTGGGCAGGGCGATACTGGCCAAAATCCCTAAAATGACGACGACGACCAGTACTTCGATCAGGGAAAATCCCTGCTGGTTAGCCTTGTTACAGGGGGGATAGGACCTGCTGAGGTGACGATTGAGGGCAGCCATAGCCGATATACGGTAGTGGAGGTTGCCCAACCTTCTACGCAATTACTCGGAGATAACCGGGGAAAATGGGTTAACTTTACCTGAGCTTCAAACAGACCTGGCCGGCTCCGGTAGACGAAATGGGAGCGCTGCCCTACCGCCCCTGGGTTGAAAAGGGACCTAGCTCTGCCAAAACGGTCTAAACTGTCAGACTATACCCATGAACCTGAGCGATTTGGACACCCTTTCTCCGACCTCGACCTCCCCGGATACCCTGCGCGTGTTTATGACCGGGGCTAGCGGCTGTATTGGCCACTATATTCTTGACCTGCTGCTGACGAGCGATCGCTACGAGCTGTTTTTGCTGTTGCGCCACCCTGAAAAGCTGCAGCTGCCGGTGCAGGATAACCCCCGGGTTCACATTCTGCGCGGTGGGCTGGAGAACATTGAGCCGCTGACGGATTTGCTGCCCACGATCGATATCGCTATTTTGACGGCGGCGGCCTGGGGGGGTGACCCTGGTTACGTCGAGGCGATCAATGTCGATGCCAATCTGGCGGTGATGTCCCACCTCGATCCCCAGCGCTGCCAGCAGGTGATCTACTTTTCCACCGCCAGCATTTTGAACCAGCAGAGCGATCCGCTGCCCGAGGCGGGGGCGATTGGCACCGAATATATTCGCAGTAAGTACGAGTGTCACCGTCGCCTGCCAGAGCTGGCGGTGTACGACAAAATCACCACGGTGTTTCCCACCCTGGTGTTTGGCGGTGACAGAAACAAGCCCTACTCCTTTATTTCGGCAGGGCTCAGGGATGTCACCCGCTGGGTGGGGCTGGTGCGGTTTTTTCAGGCCGACGCAGGGTTTCATTTTGCCCACGCCCAGGACATTGCGACCGTGGTCTACTACTTGGTTGGGCACCCCTCGGCCAACGGGTACCGAGAGTACGTGCTGGGCAACCCGCCTCTGACCGTCAACCAGGCCGTGGAGCAGATCTGCGACTACTTTGGCCAGCGCATCTGGTTTCGGATTCCGCTGTCTTTGTGGCTGGCCGACGTGCTGATTAAAATCTTTCGGGTGCAGATGGCCCCCTGGGATTATTTCTGCCTCCGCTACCGTCACTTCATTTATGCCGGAGCCGTCAGTCCCGCCACCTTTGCCCTGGAGCCCTACTGCACAACCCTGGCCGACCTCATGCGCGTCCACGGTATTCACGGGGTGAAGAAGCGGAAGAAGGTGAGGTAGGGGCCGGGGGCTAATGAGGCTACTTTAGGCGCTACTTAATCGTCAGCCGAAAGGGCATGATGGCGTAGATGCCGCGCGGGTCGTTGAGGGTGCGAAGGAGCTGAGCGTCGTCAACGAACGATAGCACCTGGGTGGTAAGGGGGTCGTGGGCGATGGCTGGGGTGGTTTCGGTATTCAGAAATACCCGTAGAAACCGCTGCCATTCGTCGGGTTCGGGGTACTCCTTCAGCCGCCAGTCCTCCTCCAGGCTGGCCAGGTCCGCGGCGGTGACGATTGCCGTATTGATCCCCCCCAGCTCGTCCACCAGGCCCAGATCCAGCGCCGCTTTGCCCGACCACACCCGCCCCTGGGCCAGCTCTGCCACCGCCGCCCGGTCCAAGTTGCGCCCCTCGACCACCCGATCTAAAAAGCTGTCGTAGATGGCATCGACCGTGCGCTGCAAAATGGCCAGCTCCGCCTCGGTTTTGGGCCGGGTGCTGGTAAAAATATCGGCCAACTCGGCGGTTTTGACCCCGTCCCAGTTCACCCCCACTTTGCCGCCCAGGTCTTCCAGGTTGAGAAAAATGCCGAACACCCCAATCGAGCCAGTGATGGTCGTGGGCTGAGCGACGATCGCATCGGCCTGGGAGGCGATCCAGTAGCCCCCGGAGGCGGCCACGTTGCCCATGGAGACCACAACCGGCTTGTCCGCCTCCCGCAGGAGCCGCACCTCGCGCAGAATGACCTCCGAGGCGGTGGCGCTGCCGCCGGGGCTGTTGACTCGCAGCACCACGGCCTTGACCTCGTTGTCCTGGCGCAGCTGGCGCAGCTGGCGGGCCAGGGCATTGGCCGCAATTACGCCGCTCTGGCTCAGGTCGCTGTCGTCACCGCCATCGATAATGGCGCCCTCGGCGTAGACCAAGGCCACCTGGTTGCTGGAGCGGCGGCTGGTGAGGGGATCGGCGGCAGTTTTGGCATAGTCGACCAGGTCTACCTGGCGAAAGTCGAGGTCGTCTTCACTGGCGCTGCCGCTGAGGTCTCCGCTGTCGGTCAGGGGGCCTTCCCCTGTGAGCCCCCGCAGGGCGGTGATTACTTCGTCTTCGTAGGCGATCGCGTCGACGAAGTTCTGGGTCTTAGCCTCCTCCCCAAACAGGAACCCCTGGCGGTTGGCGACGGCCTGAAACTGCTGGGGCGTGAGGTCGCGGGGCGCAGCGGCGGTATCGAGCAGATGCTGCCACACATCCCACAGCAGCCGCTGGGTCTGCTCCCGCTCCTCAGCGCTCATCGTGCTGCGAATCAGCGGTTCTACCGCCGACTTGTAGCGGCCCACCCGGGTCACCTGCACCCCGACACCCAGCTTTTCCAGGGCCTCAGCCTGGTACATGGTTTCGGCGTAGAGGCCGTTCATTTCGATGTCCCCAAAGGGGTTGAGGTACACCGTGTCGGCCAAAGCCGCCAGGGCGTATTCTTGCTCATCCCAGGCTATGTCGTAGGCCAGAATTGGTTTGCCCGCCGCCTGGAAAGCCTCGATGGCCGGGTGCAGTTCCGCCTGGCTGGCCAGCCCCACCCCTATGGCGCTGCCACCCTTTAAATAGAGGGCGACGATGCGATCGTCGGTGGCGGCAGACTCCAGGGCCAGCACCGCCTCCCGCAGGGTGAGCCGACCGGGGTCGGAGCCGCCAAAGACCAGCGCACTGGGGTCAACCGTGGCAATGGAGTCGGGGATGACCGTGGAGAGGTCATAGACCAGTACGGTGTCTTTATCGAGGGCGAGGCTATCGCTGTCGCGGCTGAAGCCAGCCATCAGTACCCCCACCAGCCCCATCGCCCCCAGGGCGACCAAAAAGCCCAGCAGCAAAAAAAATAAAATCGACCCGGTCAGGCTGGCCAGGGTGTACTTCAAAAATTGCCGCATGGGTTAATGAGGGATAGACAGTTACGAAGCCAGTCTAACGGTACACATCGGCGTCTTCGGCATCGTCGTAGGTGTCGAGGGCCGTATCTTCAGGATTCTGGTTCATTTCTTCTTTGAAGCCGCGCAGGGTTTTGCCCAGGGCGCTGCCTAGCTCAGGAATTTTCTTGGGGCCAAAGATCAGCACGGCCACCCCAATCACAAGGGCAACTTCAGTCCAGCCGAGGTTAAACATGGTGGTAGCGGGGGTTGGAGGTTTGTATAACTATACAGCCTGGGACCAGTCTACCGACGGGGCAATTGCCTCGGCGCTGGCCCCAAACGGGGCATCAATTCTGGCTATAAGCCGTTTACTGTCGGCCTCAGACGCCAATGGATAGCAGCTCCTAGGGGCTGTCATCAAGTAGCTGCCAAACGCCTAAAATTAAAGGTTGCAGCCCCTAACCTGGCTTTTGGGTCAGGCGTGGCAAAGCGTGATATACCGAGCTTTTGACCACAATTGATGACACGCCCTAGATTGCCGCCGCCGTCTGGGGGGCAAACCGAAAGCCAGCCTGGCGAATGCGGTCCATGGCAACGGCCAGGCGATCGCATTCGGCAATCAGGCTAACCCGAATATAGCCCTCCCCGCCGGGGCCAAAGGCATTGCCGGGGGTGACCACCACGCCGGTTTCCTGCAGCACCGCCAAGGCAAAGTCGGTGGAGGTGCTGTCGGGGGGGCAGGGTACCCACAGGTACATGGTGGCCTGGGGTTTGGCCACCGTCCAGCCCAGGGAGGCAAACTCGTCGATCAGAAAGTCGCGACGGCTGGAGTAGCGCTGCTGCACCTCCTCCAGGTAGTGGTCAGGCAGGGACAGGGCGGTTTCCGCCGCCCGCTGCAGGGCCGCAAAGATGCCGTAGTCGAGGTTGGTTTTGAGGGTGCGCAGGCCCTGAATGATGTGGGAGTTGCCCACCACAAAGCCCACCCGCCAGCCCGCCATGTTGTAGGTTTTCGACAGGGTATGAAACTCAACCCCCACCTCTTTGCCACCGGGAATTTCCAGCAGGCTGGTGGGCTGGTAGCCGTCGAAGGCCAGTTCGGCGTAGCAGAGGTCGTGCACCAGCAGGATCTGGTGGCGGTGGGCAAATTCCACCGCCTGCTCGAAAAACTCGCGGGGGGCGGTGGCCGCGGTGGGGTTGTTGGGGTAGTTAAAGAACAGCGCCTTGGCCCGCTGGGCCACCTCCACCGGAATGGCGTCGAAGTCGATCAGCCAGTTGTTGGCGGCAGAGAGGTGCAGGTTGTAGATCTCGGCTCCGGCGATCGCAGGCCCCCTAAAGTGTGCCGGGTAGGCCGGGGTGGGCACCAGCACCAGGTCGCCGGGGTTGATAAAAGCCATCGCCAGGTGGGTAATCCCCTCCTTGCTGCCCAGCAGGGGCAGGGCCTCGGCGGTGGGGTCGAGGGCGACGCCGTAGCGGCGGCCGTACCAGTCGGTAATGGCGGTGCGAAAACTGGCGGTGCCCTCAAAGGGGGGGTAGCCGTGGGTAGCGACATCGCCAATGGCGGCCCGCGCCGCCTCCACCACCGGGGCTGGGGTGGGGCCATCCGGGTTGCCCATGCCCAGGTCGATCAGGTCCAGCCCCTGTTCGCGGGCGCGGGCCTTCAGCTCATCGAGACGGGCAAAGACGTAGGGGGGCAGGGCGCTGAGGCGGTGGGCGGTGGGCATCCAGTCGAGGGTCATGGCTGCACCTCCGGGGCAACGCTAGAAGGACGAAGGGGGGCAGAGGGCCGAGCTTTTTCGCGCAGCTCAGGGCACAGGGGCGATACCATCGCCGCCATTACCGCCGCCGGGGCCACCGTAAAGGGCAGGTGGTGAATATCGGACCCCTCGCGGCAGGCAAACTCCGCCGCCTGCTGCAGCTGGTGGAGGGACATATCGCCCAGCCCCAGGTCGCTCAGGGTTTGGGGCAGTCCAGCGGCCCGGTAAAAGGGCAACAGCTGCTGCCGGGCGGCCCGGGCCAGGGCGGCGTTGCCCCCCATTTCCTCCAGCCGCAGCTGCACCAAAATACCGTAGGCCACCTTCTCGCCGTGGAGAATGCCGTGACTGGCGGGCAGCTGGGTGAGGCCGTTGTGCACGGCGTGGGCCGCCACCGTGCGGCACTGGGCACCGCCCACCCCGCCCACTACCCCGGCCAGCAGCACGGTGGCGTCGACCACCTCCTGCCACTCAGGGCCACCCCACTGGCGCAGGGCCGCCGGGGTTTTTTGCAGGAGAATATCGCGTAGCACCCGGGCCTGCTGCACTGCCGCCACGATCAGGGTTTGCTGGCTGGCCCCGCTACTGACCGCTGCCTCGTACCACTTGGCCAGGCCGTCGCCAATGCCCGCCACCAGGGTACGGCGAGGGGCCGTGCGAATCAGGGCGTAGTCGAGCACGAGTAGGCTGGGGCAGGTGGGCAGGGCCACATCGTAGCGAAAGGCACCCTGGTCGGAGTAGACGTTGGACAGAGCGGTCCAGGCGGCGCAGGTGGCGGCGGCGGTGGGCACCGTTACCACGGGGGAATCGATCTGGTAGGCCAGCAGTTTGGCCGTGTCGAGGGCCTTGCCGCCACCGATGCCGATTACCAGGTCAGCCTGATGCTCAGCGGCGATCGCCCGCAGGCGCTCCAGGGAGCTTTCGCTACAGTCCTGGCCGTAGGCAGCAGTCTGAGGCGTCAGGCCCTGCTGCCCTAGCGCCTCGACCAGCGGGGCGGCCAGCTTCAGGCTGTGGCCGCCGCCTACAATCAGGGGGCGCTGACCCAGGCGGGCGATTGCGGCCCCCTGGTCAGCTAAAATGCCGTCGCCGCGAACAACCTGGGCCGGGGCGATGGCGAGGATGGGAAGGGGGGAGAGGGTGGGCATAGGCAGTGGGGAGGCGGGAGAGAGTGAGTGGATGAGGGACCAGTGGAGGTCAGCCGGGAGTAGACGGGCCAGGGCTGTAGATCTGCACCTGAAACGCGTCCTCTGCCCCCTTGGGATTGGGTTGAATTTGCCCCAGGTAGACCAGTTTAGAGATGCCGCCGGGTTCGTGGGCAATGGTGCGGGCGCGAATGGTGGCGACCTGACCGGGCAGTCCCAGCCGGTAGGGCTTAAACAAATTGCTGGCGGCCTGCCGCAGGGTGGCATCCAGGGTTTCCGGGGCAATCTCCTGGGGGACAGCAATGACAATCTGGCTGGCCCCGGAGTCGTAGACCGTGGTGTAGGGCACCGCCCCGGGCACCGCCGTGCGGCTGAAGGGCTCAAAGCTCAGGCCGAGCAGACCCACGGTGAGCACTCCGGCGAACCCGGTGGCCCCCACCAAACGGAACCGCAGGCCCCACTTAAACACAAAGGCAAACCCCGTCAGTGCGGCCAGGGCCAAGGTCATCAAACCAGCCCATCGGGTGGCCTCTAAAAAATCATCTGGGCTGAGCATCGCGCGATCGCATCCGTAGAGGTAACGCAGTAGAGTAGGTGGCTGATCCAAGATATCGCAGAAGCCCCTCCCCCAGCGGGAAAAGTGCCTGGCGGTGCCGCGTCGTTCCATCGCTGGAGTCGCGCGCCCGGAGTCCTGTCCTCCTCACCCGCCTGGTATCGAGCCATACCTTTATCTTTTCTGATCCTATCAGCAGTTTTCCCGTCTTTGCGGTGCTGAGCAATGGGCCTGGGCGATCGCAAGTTTGGTCAGGCCGCAAAGCGCTGCCTGCGATCGCCCACAGCGTTCCGGCTAGCTACGGGCAGAGCCACCCCTTCTTTGGCATGTTCAGGGCCAATTAACGGCCATTTTGCCGGCTGTTCTGGCGCTGTTCCGGCACTTTTCTGGCCCTGTCAAAACTCAATAAAATAATCGGCACATTAAGTTGTAAACCTACCCAAGACAGGGTAAAACTTGAAGCCGTAGCAATAAACAGATGGCGGCAGCGATGACACAGGTAGCAGGCACAGATCGACGCGTGGGGCGGTGGAGCATACGTGGGGTAGGGCTTTTGCTGCCGCTGCTGCTGCTGGGCTGCGGCTCGTCTAAAGTAGCCCAGTGCAACCAGCTGGCCGAAGTGGTCAACCAGACCCAGGGCTTTATGCAGGAGTTTGAGGCGGAAATTCAAACCTTCAGCGAGAGCGCTGCCCAGGTCAAAAACCTGGACGACATCAAGCTGGCCGCCAGCCAGTACACCACCGCCGTCGACAAGGTGGTCACCAACCTGAACGGGCTGGTCAGTGACCTCCAGACCACCAATCTGCGCGATGAGGACCTGAGCCAGTTCAGGGACGAATATGTCGTTGTTGTGCAGGGGTTTAGCGCCGCCCTGACCGACGCCCGCGAGGCTATGGATCTGGTGGTGCAGGTGGAATCAGAGGCGGAGCTACCGGCCAAAATTGAAGAGTCCCAGCAGCAGACCATGAGCGCCGTAGCCTCCATCGAAACGCTGTCGCAGACGGAGTCGCAGCTGATCAACCAGGTCAACGGCTACTGCGGTGCCGCCCAGCCGGTCGAGCCCGTGCAGCCCACTACTCCAGCGCCTCCTCCCGAACCCGGCTCCTAGTCTGCCGGAGTTATAGCGGCTTTCCTGGGCAAGGGAGAGCGGTTTCAGGTCTGTGGTTCAACGCCGGCTGTAGACCTGAAACCCTGGGCCGTACCCCCACTGATCCGCCACGTTTAGCTGGGCCGGCTACCCGGATGGGGCATCCATACAGCCCCCCGATCGGCCTGTTTTCAGCCCCCAGTTTTCAGCATAATGGCGGGTTGAACGGCCCGGCTGCGAACTTTGTGCGGCATTTTCAGCAACTAAACCTATACTTTTGGCTAAGTTACCCGCCCCGTTTCAGAGCAGCCGCAGAGCCCGCTGGCATAGGCTATGGTTAAAGCTGTGGCTGGCCCTGCGGGAGGCGGCTGGCAGCTAATTGATGACTATCCCTAGCTATCCCTCGGGGGCAGTAGTGCGCCCAGTTGGTCATCCAAACAAGCGGTTGGCTGCCCCAAACGGCGATCGCACCGTTTGCCTGGAGGCTGTGTCGGTTCCCTGCCAGTTCCTGTGCCCCGTCAGTTCCTGTAAGTTACTGAGGCTAAAAATTTCGTAATTTCCCAGTCTGAGTAATCGCCATCCTGTGACCTACCAGTCCCAAGTTCCACCCGATCTGAAGCACGACCTGCTGCGAGCCGTAGACAACAGCCCCGCAGACTGGATTTTGCTCAACCTGGCCCTCAGCACGATGAAGATGGGAGGGCATCGCTACGGAGCTTTCCTAGACGCCGCCACCACCGCGGCCAAGCTGGCCATCTACAGCACCTTTATTGAGCAGGGCAACAACATTCGCAAAACCGGCTTTTTGTACCACGTTGAGCCCAAACGGGTGAAAGCCATCGTGCAGGAAATTCAGGCAGCCCTGGCCGAAGGTCAGAGCCTGAAGGTGCTCAATTCCAAAGAGCCCTACTACTTAATTGCGCTGCCGTTTCTGTGGCAGGAGCACTTTCCCTGCCCCGCCAACGAGGCCAGGGTGCGGATTCAGGGCCTTACCCCTGGTGAGCGCAAACGCATTGAAGACAGCCTGCCCGCCAGCGTTCCCAAGGCCCGAATTTTAGACCAGGTCGAGTTTAACGAGCTGATGGAATTGCTCCACCACATGTCGCAGGAGGAGCTACCAACGGGGCAGCGGATGCCCTTTAGCGATGCCCTGATGTCCCACATCAAGTTTCGGCTGCTGCATTCGGGCACCGTTATCCAAATTGATTCCCCCCTGGTGGACATTCCCCTCTACGCCTTGGCCAGCGAGTCCTACTCGCCCAGGGGAGAGCAGGAGCGGGTGTTCGCCATGATTGACGATGTGGCCCGCTATTTTGGCCTGCTGCAAGCCTGGGTGCGCGAAGAAACCGGTGTACTGCGCGGGGTGGAGGTGTTTGACGTCGCCCCCCAGCAGCGCCAGGCGGCCCTGGAAGAACTCGACACCCTACTGCGGGCCTGGGCCGACAAGTACCACCAGGATGGCGGTATGCCCATGGTGCTTCAGTTCGCGGCGGGCCGCCGGGATTACGACTAGCTGGGCCATCCCACCCTCCGGGTGAGCTAAGCTGAAAGTGTCGTAAAGAAATGTAACACTATGGACCGTGACGCAGGGCCACCGGGTCGCCGGGTCGTCGTTATCGGGGCAGGCATTGGCGGGCTGACGGCGGCGGCCCTGCTGGCCCACCGAGGCTATGCCGTGCGGGTGTTTGACCAGGCCCAGGTGGCGGGGGGCTGTGCCTCAACCTTCCGGCGGCGGGGATTCACCTTTGATGTGGGGGCTACCCAGGTGGCCGGGCTGGAGCCGGGGGGCATTCATCACCAAATCTTTGCTGAGCTGGGCTTGCCCCTGCCCGAGGCGACCCCCTGCGACCCCGCCTGCGCGGTGTTTCTGCCGGGGGAAAGTGAGCCCATCCGCGTGTGGCGCGATCCGGTGGCCTGGCGAGCCGAGCGCCAGCGGCAGTTTCCTGGCAGCGAGCCCTTCTGGCAGCTGATGCAGCGGCTGTTTCAGCCCAGCTGGCGGTTTCAGGCCCGGCAGCCGGTGCTGCCCCCTCGCAGTCTGTGGGACCTGGGTCAGCTGACCCAGGCGCTGCGCCCCGATACCCTGGTGACGGTGCCCTATACCTTTGCCACCGTGGGGCAGGTGCTGAAGCAGCTGGGGCTGGGGAAAGATCGCCGCCTCAAGACCTTTCTCGACCTCCAGCTCAAGCTCTACTCCCAGGTCGGCGCCGACGAAACCGCCGTGCTCTACGCCGCCACCGCCCTGAGCATGGCCCAGGCTCCCCAGGGGCTGTGGCATCTCCACGGCAGCATGCAGGTGCTCAGCGACAGCCTCGAAAAAGCGCTGGGGCGCGACGGCGGCCTGCTGCAGCTCAACCATCGGGTGCAGCAGGTGCAGACCGAGCGGGGTCGGGTAAGCGGGGTCCAGGTCACCGATCAAAAAACGGGGCGCACCTGGGTCGAGCCCGCCGACCACGTGGTGGCCAATGTCACGGTGCAGAATCTGGTTCAGCTGCTGGGCGAAGACCCAGCGGGCAGGGGCGCGAGGGCGCTGGCGCTGGCCGGCTACCGACGCCGGGTGACAACCCTGCCCCCGGGCAGCGGGGCCTTTGTGCTGTACCTGGGGGTCGAGGCCGCCGCCATTCCCGCCGATTGCCCTCCCCACCTGCAGTTCTTCTACAACTACGACGGCCCGATCGCCGAAAATAACACCCTGTTTGTCTCCGTCAGTCGCCCTGGTGACGGTCGCGCTCCGGCGGGGCGAGCCACCATTGTAGCCTCGTCATTTACTGACCTTGGCCCCTGGTGGCAGACCCACGACTACGGGGCGATGAAGCAGGCCTACACCGAGGGCGCGATGCAGCGGTTGTCGAGCTACTTTGACCTCCGGGACGACCATATTGTCCATGTCGAAGCCGCCACCCCGCGCACCTTTGCCCGCTTTACCGGCCGCGATCGCGGCAGCGTCGGCGGGCTCGGCATGCGGGTGAGCACCTTTGGCCCCTTTGGCTTTGCCAACCGCACCCCGGTGGGCGGACTGTGGCTGGTGGGGGACTGTACCCACCCGGGGGAAGGGACAGCGGGGGTGAGCTACTCGGCCCAAACCGTCGTGAAGCAGATTGTGGCGTCCTAGGTAGAGGTCGGGCGGCATTAGCGGGCAAATCCTCAAGAAAACTTTAAAAAATGCATTCTGGATAGCTGGGAAAATTGTTCCTGTCCTGGGTATTATTGACAGAACTATGGCCGTAGTTGGGAATCAGCCTAAGTAAGATCCACAACTCAGTGCCGTCCAGTGGGTGTTGGGATGGGTCAATGCTTAGCCATTTGCCCTTTATCCCTAGCTCAGGTTATGGTTGGCTCCCGCTGGGTTGCCTCTGTGTCTACCGCCCTCCAATCAGGTCAGCAGCATGAGTCCCTGGGATTCCTTAGATTCGTGGTCAAACTACTCCAGTCGACCTCCCGCTACTCTGGAGGATCTGCTCTATCAGCACTGGCAGTACTGGCGTAAGCAGGAGGCTCCCGAGGTTCTCATTGAGCGGTTTCGCCGTCTGTTTTTAGATGTGGCCAACTACCCCGATAGCTCGGTGGCCAGCGCTCTGCTCAGCCTTTCGGAACAGGACACCGCCGATCGCGAGTTCAAGTATGTGCTCAACCGCTGCTGCTACACCCTGATCAACCTCTGGTACACGCAGCCCCGCGACCACTGGGCGATTCCAGAGCTGGTGCGGCTGTTTGAGGACCTGCCCCCGCTCAGCAACGCCAACCCCAGGGTGCAAAAGGTTTATAGCCTGGTAAAGGAATTTGCCCACACCGAGCAGTACGCCTCGCTGGTGCGGCTACAGCAGATCATGTCTCCCGTGCGGGAAGTCGACCTACCCGTGGCGGCGGTGGTGGACGAGCAGCCTCTGGCCCACCGCATCCGCCACTATCCCTTTCTGTACGACAACAGCCTGCTCACCAAGGACAGCGGCCAGGAGCAAAAGCAAAATATCAACGACCTGCGCCGCCGGGCCGAGACCGATCTGGGCATCCGTCTGGCTCGCTACCACGCTCAGCAGCAGATTCCGGGCCGGGCGGGGGCGGCGGTCAATCCCACCCTGCTCGATGCTACCGGGCTAGACCAGGCGCTCCAGTTCTACACCGGCAAGCTGGACGGGCGCACCCACCGCGACCAGGCCCGCTGGTTTGCCACCTACAGTAAGACCGTGCGATCGTTCCACGACTTCAAAGACGAGTTTGTGGACTACCTGATCGGCCCGATCGCCGCCGCGGAGCCAAAATACAGCGGCAATCACTTCACTCGCAACCTGCGCCAGTACCTGCGGGAAACCCTGGCGGAGTTCGACAACCAGCCCCTGAACAGCTTCATTTTGGTGGAAACCTGCCGCCGGCTGCTCAATTTCTTGGTGGTCGACAGCCCCCATCGCCCTGTATTTCGCAACTTTCGCCACCTGGTCAACGATGTGGGCCACACCCTGACCATGGGGCTGCTGCTGCGGCTGGTGCTGTTTTGCTCGGCGGCCAAGCCCTGGCTGGAGCGCTGCTTTTCGGTGTTGTTCAACCTCCACGAGCGCCGCACCTGCAAGGAGGTGCCCTGGCTGGTGACCAGCCTGGAGCACGCCAATGTGGCTCTGATTACCAACTTTGGCGATGTGGGCTACCAGTTCTAGGTCGAAATCCGCTAGGGGCCAGTCTGGATTGGCACAGGGCTGGATTTGGGTATGGGTGAGGCGGGTGGCGATCGCTGCGATCGCCCTCGGTCTGGTGCTGCGCTTTGCCCACCTGGACCGCAAGGTCTACTGGCACGACGAGGCCTACACCAGCCTGCGGGTGGCGGGCTACCAGGGAACGGAGGTTTTGGAGGCGGTTTTGGATCGCCCCTCCCTGACAGCGGCGGACCTGCAGCGCTACCTGCAAATGCCCCCGGAACCTTCCCTGGGCCGCACCTGGATGGCGCTGGCCCACAACCCTGAGCACCCGCCGCTGTACTACCTGCTGGCCCACGGCTGGGGGCGACTGTGGGGCGCTTCGGTGTGGGGATACCGGGCGATCGCGGCAATCTTTGGGGCGATCGCCCTGCCGCTGGTGTTCTGGCTGACGCGGCAACTGTTTCCCGCTCAGCCCGGCACCGCCTGGGTGGCGGCAGCGCTGGCGGCCCTGGCTCCGGTGCAGATTATCTACAGCCAGGAGGCGCGGGAGTACGGCCTCTGGATGGTCGGCCTGCTGCTGGCCCACGGCACCCTGGTGCGGGCGCTGCGATCGGGAACCTGGTCGGCCTGGGGGCTCTACGGCCTGGCGGTGGGGCTGGCCTGGCATGGGTCGCTGCTGACGGGGCTGCTGTGTCTGAGCCACGGGGCGGTGCTGCTCGGCCAGCGCCAGCGACAAGCCTGGATCGGCTTTGGGCTGGCCCAGGGGCTGGGGCTGGCGCTGTTTACTCCCTGGATGTGGACGATTGTTCACTTCTGGCATCGGCTCCGGGCCGTCACCGCCTGGACGAATGAACCTAAACCCCTGGAGGTGTTGGCCCAGCTCTGGGGGCTGCACTACAGCGCCACGGTGGTCGACTTTAACCCACCGCTCTACCGCTGGTATACGGGGCTGGGGCCACTGCTGGTGCTGGCGCTGCTGGCGGTGGCCCTGGGCTACCTGTGGCGACGGCAGCCCCGAGCCGTCGCCCTGTTTTTGACCTGTGGCCTGCTGGTGCCGCCGCTGGTGCTGATCGGCAGCGACCTGCTCAGAAACGGGCAGATCTCCACCAACAGCCGCTATTTTTTGCCGTCGCTGCTGCTGGTACCCGTGGCGATCGCGCCCCTGATCACCGCCGGATTGAGCGCTCCGGGTCGCCGTCGCCCGGCCCTGGCGGGGGCCCTGCTGGCCCTGCTGCTGACCCTGGGGCTGGCCTCGGCGGCGGTCAACACCCGCGCCGTCACCTGGTGGAATAAATCCCTGAGCTACCCCAATATTTACCTGGCCACCTACCTCAACCAGCTGCCCGACCCGGTGCTAATCTTCAACCGCAACGGCATTGCCCTAGGGGAAGCGCTCTCCCTCAGCCACTACCTGCGGCCCGACACCCGAATGTGGCTGTTGCCCGCCGAAACTTTGCCCGCTGACGATCTAAAGACCCTGGGGGAGACCCACCCCGGGGCGACGCTGATTCTGTTTGAGCCCAGCCCGGTGCTGCTGGAGACGGTGCCGCCGGGCTGGCAAACGGCCCTGGCCACCGATACCGACCGCTTTGCCCCCACCGATCTGGTGCGGCTGCTACCGCCGCCGTAGGAGGGGGGAAACGGCATAGGGTATCTGGTAAACGGTTTGCCGTAGGCCGGGCACCGTTAGAGGACGGCGGGCGATCGCATTTCTATGGTTCCGGCACTGGCATCGATCCGGACCGGGAGGCCGATGGGCAGCGTCCACAGCGGTTCCACATGGCCGATCCAGGCCCCCGCGTAGGCAGGAATGCCCAGGGGCTGGATATGGTCGCGCAGAATGTCGGCCAGGGTGAGCGATCCGTAGCCCGCCCCCGGGCCGCAGGCGGTGCACTGACCAAACACGAACCCGGCCAGCCCGTCGAGCACCCCCGCCAGCTTTAGCTGGGTGAGCATGCGATCGACCCGGTAGGGCGGTTCGCCCACGTCTTCTAAAAACAAAATCGCGCCGGTGGTGTCGGGCAGGTAGGGCGACCCGACAATGCCTGAGATCACCGAGAGGTTGCCGCCGATTAGCGACCCGGTGGCCTGGCCTGCGGTCAGGGTAAGAATCCGCCCCTGGTCGCGCATCAGCCGATCCTGGTCGGCTCCCAGCAGTGGGTTACGGTAGGTCAGCGCTTCCCCCGCCATCAACACTCGCCGCAGCAGTTCCACCTGGTCGCCGCGCCAGGGCGTAATGCCGTGGGGGCCGTGGAAGGTGACCAGCCCGGTCTGGGCGTGGATGCCCAGCAGCAGGGCCGAGATATCGCTAAAGCCAATCAGCACCTTGGGGTTGGCGCGAATGGTGGCATAGTCCAGGTAGGGCAAAATGCGGGCGCTGCCCCAGTCGCCGCGCACGGGCAGCAGCGCCCGGATCGCCGGGTTGGCAAACATGGCGTTGAGGTCGGCGGCGCGTTCGGCGTCGGTGCCGGCCAGGTAGCCGTAGCGGGCCAGGGCGTGGGGGGCCACCCTGGGTACAAAGCCCAGGGCACTGACGGCGTCGACCACCAGATCGAGGCGATCGGGCTCGAAGGTGGCCCCCGCCGGACTGACAATCCCCACCTCGTCCCCCGCTTTCAGGCGCGGCGGCAAGCGGGGGGGCTGAACCTGCGCCCCCAGGCCAGGCCGGTGCAGGCTCACCCCCGCCGAGGCCATGGCCAGCCCACCCATTAGCTGTCGTCGCCGCATACGCGCTACCCTTAAGAGTCTGTTATTCCACTGCCGAGCATACACCGGAGCCTCCGTGACCGCACCCACCCCGTCGCCGCTGCCCTCCCCCCTGAGTGCCCCCGCCTGGGAGCAGCGCTACCAGCAGGGCACCCCCCGCTGGGATTTGGGCCAGCCCGCCCCCGCCTTCCAGACCCTGCTGACCGCCACTGACCCCCCCCCGCCTGGCCCGGCCATTGTGCTGGGGGCGGGGCGCGGCCACGACGCCCTCTGGTTTGCCCGCCATGGCTTTGCGGTTACCGCCGTGGACTTTGCCCCCTCGGCGATTGAGGCGCTGAAGGAGCAGGCCCAGGGACAAAACCTGCCCCTGCGATCGCTGCAGCGGGATATGTTTGACCTGCTGCCCGAGTACGCCGGGCAGTTTGCCTACGCCATCGAGCACACCTGCTTCTGCGCCATCGACCCCGATCTGCGGCCTGCCTACGTGGATCTGGTGGCCGATCTGCTGCGGCCCGACGGTGAGCTGCTGGCCGTGTTCTTCACCCATAAGCGCTCTGGCGGGCCGCCCTTTGGGACTACCGCCGCCGAAGTCCGTCAGCGGTTTAAGCTTCGTTTTGACATCCTGACCCTGGAGCCCGTGGCCAACTCGGTAGCCGCGCGCCAGGGGGAGGAGCACTGGGGACGGCTGCGGCGACGCTAGGCGGGGAATGAGGGGCCACGATGACCATTGACTACGACGCGGTAATTTTGGGCGGCACGGTGCAGGGGCGTGAGGCAGCGGCTCTGGCGGTGCGGGAGGGGGCGCGGGTAGCCCTGGTAGAACCGCCGGGCACCGTGGATTTGGGCCTGCGCCGCCAGATCCTCCTCGCCGCCCTGGCCGGGGCGGCAGACTCCACCCCCTGGGCTGACCTGAAGCGCCAGGTCAGCGCCCTGGAGGCCGTGGCCTACCCGCAGCTCAGTCTCGATCGCCTGGCCACCAGCGGGGTGGATGTGGTGCTGGAGCCGGGGCAGTTTAGCCCCCGACCACAGCTGGCGGTAACCACCGCAACGCGGCGAATCCGGGGGCGGGGCTACCTGCTGGCCCCCGGCACCGATGTCACCGTCCCCGACATTCCCGGCCTGGCCGAGACTCCGTTTCTGACGGTGGACAAGCTGCTGACGCTAGACGCCCTGCCGGAGAGCGCCATTGTGCTGGGCCGTAGCGGGACAGCGATCGCCCTGGCCCAGGCGTTGGCCCGGCTCGGTACCCGCACCACCCTGGTCAGTCGGGGCCACACCCTGCTGCCTACCGAAGACCCGGACCTGGCGGCCTTTGTCGCCGCCCTGCTGGAGGCGGCGGGGGTCAGCCTGCGGCTGGCGGCTCCGATCGACGGGGTGCGCCAACCGGATAACAGCGTTGAACTGCGGCTGGGCCAGGGGGCGATCGCGGCTCAGACGCTGATCCTGGCCACCGCCCCCCACCCCACCCTGGCCCACCTCAATCTAGAGAGCATTGGCATTCGGCCCCGGCGAGTCTACGGCACGGCGGTGGCTCTGCCCGTGGACGATCGCCTGGTCACCGCCCACCGCCGCGTGTTTGCCTGCGGCCCTGGCCTGGGCGGCTACTGGGCCGAAACCACCGACCACCAGGATGTGGCGATCGCCCTGCGCAACCTGCTCTATCTGCCCTGGCGGCAGCTATCGGTGCTCAACCGTCCGGCCCTGCTGCCCACCCGGCCCGAGTACGCCCGGGTGGGTCTCGCCGCCACCCAGGCCCAGCGCTGGTACGGGGGCGACGCCACGGTGCTCCAGGTACCCCTGGGGCAGGTGCTCAAAGCCCATTGTGGGCCAGATATTCTGGGCTTTTGCCGCTGCACTGTGCGGGCCGACGGGCATATCCTGGGGGCTCAGATCTGCGGGGCCGGAGCCAGCGACCTGATCCACGCGCTGACCCAGGCCCAGCACCAGGGCATTCCCCTCCACCGCCTGGAGCGCCTGCCCACCCTACCCCACAGCCTGAGCGCTATCTTGCCCCTACTGGGAGCCGCCTGGCAGCAGCAGCGCTGGCGGCCCGGCACCTGGCAGCGCGACTGGGCCGAGAACTGGTTTAACTGGCGGCGATCGCGGCCCCGGCGGTGAAGCCGGGAAGGCGACACCAGGGGAAGCCCCCTAACCGTCTCTGGCTTGCTAAACTGGTCTAAATAAAGTACAAGTGTACTTGTCAGGAGTCGCCCATGGTCGCCTTGATCTGGTCTACGAATTCCTGATGGTCGATCACCGGCTTCGAGATATAGCCATCCGCACCGCTCTGGCTCAGGAACGACTCGCGATCGCCCTCCATGGCGTGGGCGGTCACCAAAATCACCGGCAGGCTTGCCGTGGCGGGGTCGGCCTTCAGCAGCTGGGTAATCTTGATGCCGTCCATGGGCTTGCCCTGGTACATGCTGTGGGCCAGCGACACATCCATCAAAACCACGTCAACTTCGCCGCTGCGGGCAATGCTCATGACCTCTTCTACATCTTCAGTGTGCTTCACGGCCAGGCCACCGCGCTTGGTCAAAATTTTAGAAAACACCCGCGCGTTTACCAGATCGTCTTCCACCAGTAAGACGGTTTTCATCGCCTGTCTCCGTACCTGTCCTTGAAAAGTATGGTAGTAAAACGTAAAAAGGGGTTGATGCCGTGGGGGTCGCACCCAGGGCTAAATCAACGCTAAATCAGCAGCTGAACCAACGGGCTAAATCAACCCGGAGCAATCGGGGCATCGCTGGGGCAGGGTATCTCGGGCCGGCCCCTCAACCAGTCAACCCGTTCGGCTAGGGGCTTGCCAGGTCCATGGGCTTGCCTATACGTTACAGCATTGTTACGGCTAATCTATCGGGGTCGATCAAATTTGACCTGTCATTTAAGCCATAATTTGCTACTCAAAATGTTGTTTTAAGCCGTCGCTATGGCTAAACTCAACTACCGCCTGGTCTAAACCGCCGAACTTCGTCTCTTTCAGGAACCCCGCCCATGGCCGACCAACTCGACATCCTTGCCTCCGGGCAGATTGTGCCCACCTCGCTCCACACCGAGGTGCAGCGGTCGTACCTGGAATACGCTATGAGCGTGATCGTGGGCCGGGCCCTGCCCGATGTGCGCGACGGGCTGAAACCCGTGCACCGCCGCATTCTCTACGCCATGCACGAGCTGGGGCTAACCCCCGATCGCCCCTACCGTAAGTGTGCCCGTGTGGTGGGCGACGTGCTGGGCAAGTACCACCCCCACGGCGACCAGGCGGTGTACGACGCCCTGGTGCGGATGGTGCAGACCTTCTCCAGCCGCTACCCGCTGCTGGACGGCCACGGCAACTTTGGTTCGGTGGACAACGACCCCCCGGCGGCCATGCGCTACACCGAAACCCGCCTGTCGCCAGTCAGCAACGAGGCCCTGCTGGGCGATATCAGCGAAGCTCTGGTCGATTTCATCGACAACTTCGACAGCTCCCAGCAGGAGCCGGTGGTGCTGCCTACCCAGCTGCCCAACCTGTTGCTAAACGGGTCTTCGGGCATTGCCGTGGGCATGGCCACCAACATTCCGCCCCACAACCTGGGCGAGGTGATCGACGGGCTGGTGGCAATGATCGATCGCCCAGCCATTACCGACGACGAGCTGTTTCGCCTGATCCCCGGCCCCGACTTTCCCACCGGCGGCGAGATCATCGGCACCGAGGGTATTTTGGAGGCCTACCGCACCGGGCGGGGCAGCATTCCGGTACGCGGGGTCTGCCAGTTTGAGGAGGTGCACCCCGGCAAGGGGCGGCAGCGACGCAATGCGATCGTGGTCACGGAACTGCCCTACCAGGTGAACAAGGCGGGCTGGATTGAGAAAATTGCTCAGCTGGTGAATGCCGGGCGGCTGGAGGGCATCGCCGATATTCGCGACGAGAGCGATCGCGACGGCATGCGAGTGGTGATCGAGCTCAAGCGCGACACCCCGGCCCAGCGGGTGCTCCAGGACCTCTACCGCACCACTCCGCTGCAGAGCAACTTCGGCGTGATCATGCTGGCCCTCGACAACGGCCAGCCCCGCCAGCTGCCCCTGCGGGACGTGATGCAGGCGTTTCTGGACTTTCGCGAAACCACCCTCACCCGCCACTACCAGCACCAGCTGGAAAAAACCGAGGCCAAGCTGCACATCACCGAGGGCCTGCTGACGGCGCTCAACAACCTCGACGCGATCATCGACATTCTCCGCAACGCCCCCGACGGCACCACCGCCAAGCAGACCTTCCAGCAGCGCTTTGACCTCAGCGAACGCCAGTCGGACGCGATTCTGGCTATGCCCCTGCGCAAGCTCACCGGCATGGAGCGCCAGGGCCTGGCCACCGAGGCCGAGGAACTGACCCAGCGGCGGGATGAACTGAACCGGCTGCTGAACGATCGCCATGAACTGCTCAAGGCGATGAAAAAAGAGCTTAGATCCCTGAAGAGAAAGTTCAATGACCCCCGCCGCACCCGCATCCAAACCGAGGCCGAGCGGGCCGAAGAAACCCAGCAGATCGAAGAGATTATCGCTGAGGTGGCCGAAGAGGAAACTGTGGTGGAGTTTACCCAGAAGGGCTACGTGCGCCGCTACTCGCAAAAGTCCTACCAGCGGCGGCAGGCCCGCCTGGAGGTGGACACCAACCCCAAACTCCACGAGGTAGAGGAAGACCCTGTAGTGCAGACTGAGGCCGCCCTCACCACCCAGGAGGTGCTCACCCTGACCCGCGATGGCCGCGCCTTTACCGTGGCGGTGGAGGCCATTCCCAACAACCCGCGCCAGGGCAAGGGATCGCCCCTGGTGAACCTGCTGCCGGGGTCTGTGCCCCCCGACGCCGAAGCGATCGTGGCTCAGTTCATCATCCGGGACGATTTGCTGGAGCAAGACCTGATTTTGGTCACCCGCAAGGGCAAAATCAAGCGCGCCCCGCTGCAGGAGTTTACCAACCTTACCGGCCGCGGCCTGACGGCGATGAAGGTCAAAGACGGCGACGAGCTGGCCTACGTCACCCTGGCCGAGCTAGGGGATGACCTGGTGCTGGGCACCACGGGCGGGCGGCTGCTGCGCTTCCCCATCGACGACGATAACCTGCCTATCATGGGCCGCGCCGCCCAGGGCCCCCAGGGCATTCGGATGGGCAAAACCGAAACCCTGGCGGGCTGTGTGCGGGTGCAGTCGAGCAAAGACTGCCTGCTGCTGGTGACGGCGGCGGGCTACGCCAAGCGCCTGCCCATCGAGGGTATGCGGGTGGCCAAGCGCGGTGACATTGGCACCCAGTCGTTCCAGTTCAGCCTCAAGAGCGACAAACTGGTGGCGCTGCTGCCCGCAGTGCCTCGCAGCAGCATCACGGTATTCACCAATGGAGACCGAACGGCGGTGATTCCCACTGAGTCGGTGCCGCGCCAGGGCAGGACCGGGGAGAGCGATCGCCTCATCAAGCCCAACAAAGGCGAAACCATCACCCAGGTTATTCGAGCCAGTTGGCTAGAGAACGGCGACTCAAGTAAGGCCGGTTCAGAAGAAGAATAGAATGGGTTGGAGCAGAAGGTTTGAGCTGCGGATAAATGTTACCTGGCACCTAAGCCTGAGTCAAGAAGTAGGACACGAGGCCAAGCTATGGAAGCTGTTGAGTTCGAAGCCAATATCAAAAATGGCAGCATAGAAATTCCAGCTGCCTACAGAGCTGACTTGGTAGAAGGCGATAAAGTTAAGGTCATTGTGCTCACGCCACGTCAGGCCGAGCACGTTCAAGCGATCAAAGCTTTGTTCAAAAAGACTCAGTCGTTACCGCAAGCTCAACGGATTAGCGAAGCTGAAATTGCAGCTTATCGAGCTGGACAGTGAAGGTTATTATTGACACCAGCGTTTTAATTTCGGCTGTTTTACGCGACCGCAACCCCGAATTCGTGATCCTATTTGTGCTTGAGCAAACCGATTTTACCTGGATTATTTCGGATGAAATTTTGGCCGAATATCAAAGTGTTCTTGCTCGACCGCGGCTAGAGATTCCCACCTCCATTCAGCAGCGCTGGCTCCGGCTGATCAACTCCCTTGCATACATGGTTGAAGTTGATCGGACATTCAGTTTTCCAAGAGATCAAAAAGATGCCAAGTTTTTAGCCTGTGCGTTGTCTACTGACGTTGATTTTTTGATTACTGGCGATCGCGATTTCTCGGAAGCTCGGCGCTTAGTTTCAACCACAATCCTTTCCGCATCCCAATCCAAGCGTATTGTCTGTGACCGTTACGCCTAAATGCAGTATTTATAGTCTCTAGCTTGCTACTTTGAGGGCCTACAAGTACATTTTTGCAAACATACAGCCCACCCTGCCGATCTTTAATGAACTACTGACTTGCTCGATCTATGATGCTTCAAGAGAATCTTTGATCTAGCACAGCTCACTCAATACCCTACTACCTTCTACCTTTCTCGTGGCCCACGTCGCAATTGAAAACGTCTACAAAACCTTTCCCAAGTCGCGTCAGTCCGACGACGAAGCAGCGCTGACCACCAACGGCGATCCCGGTGCGGTGCTCAAGCGCATCAACCTCACCGTGGAAGACGGCGAGTTTATGGTGCTGGTTGGCCCCTCGGGCTGCGGCAAGAGCACCCTGCTGCGCCTGATTTCTGGCCTGGAGGAGATTACCGGCGGCAGCATCTGGGTGGGCGATCGCAAAGTCAACGACCTGCCCCCCAAGCAGCGGGACACCGCCATGGTGTTTCAGAGCTACGCCCTGTACCCCCACCTGACGGTGTACGACAATCTGGCCTTCGGCCTGCGCCGCATGGGGGCCGACCTGAGCCAATCCCTGCCAGCCCTGGGGGAAAAGCCTACTCCCCTGAGCGACTCCCCCGCCAACCAGGAGCTGGAGCGCCTGCTGAGCCAGAGCCGCTGGTGGGAAAAGCCCCTGGTTTCTGTCACCCGCCGCCTGCCCCCCAGCCTGCGCTACATCTCCGAGGCCGAGCGGCTGATCGACGAGCGGGTGCGGGCGGTGGCCAAAATGCTGCAAATCGATGGGTTGCTGGGTCGCTACCCGCGCCAGCTCTCCGGCGGGCAGAAGCAGCGGGTGGCCCTGGGCCGGGCCATGGCCCGCAATCCCCAGGTGTTCTTGATGGATGAACCGCTCTCCAACCTGGATGCCAAACTGCGGCTGGAAACCCGCGCCCAGATTGTCAATTTGCAGCGGCAGCTGGGCATTACCACCATCTACGTCACCCACGACCAGGTGGAGGCGATGACCATGGGCCACCGGATCGCGGTGATGCACCAGGGCCAGATTCAGCAGGTGGCCACGCCCCTGGAGCTGTACAACCGCCCGGCCAATCGGTTTGTGGCGGGCTTCATCGGTTCGCCCTCGATGAACGTGTTTCCGGTGCAGGTGCAGGCGCCGTTTTTGCTGGTGCATCCGGAGTTTCGCCTGTCGCTGCCAAGCGATTGGGACGACCGGCTGCTGCCCTACGACGGCCGTGAGGCGCTGCTGGGGGTGCGCCCCGAGCACCTGAGCCTGGCCCTGCCCGCCCCCAAAAACATTCGCGGCCAGATCACCCACCTGGAGGCCCTGGGCAGCGAAACCTACCTGACGGTGCAGAGTGAGGCGCTGACGCTGGTAGCCAAGGTGGCCCCCGACGAGGTGGCGCGGATTGGCGACGAGGTGTGGCTCGCGATCGCCCCTGAAAAAGCCCACCTGTTTGACCCGGCCAGCGAGCGATCGCTGTGGAGCAGCTGATCCGCTGCCGCTTAGATCTGCAGGCGAACCTGCTCAAAGGTCTGGCAGGTAATCGTTTGCCCATCCACTGCCGCCGTCTGACCATCCACCCAGGCCTGCCCTAGCGCTGGCCCGTGCAGGTGCAGGGTGACCTGCCCGTAGGGAAAGGCGTAGTCGCCCTGGGATTGCCAGGTGAGGGTCAGGGTCTGCCCCTGCTGGTTCAGGTGCCAGTGATCGATGCGCCAGTCGCCGTAGCCCTCGCCGGCATCGCTGTAGAGCCGCTGACCGGCTGCCGACCTCTGGGAGTCGGGGGACGGGGGGTAGAGGTGTAGGGTGAGGGTGTCCCCCTCGGCCAGGGGCAAAATGCTGCCGCCCCTGACCAGTAGCGGTATCTGCTCCAGCGGGGCGGCTAGCTCGACGGTCTGCCCACCGCTGGAGCGGGTGTCGTCCCAAAAGTTGTACCAGTCACCAGGGGGTAGGTCGCAGGGCCGCGATCGCAGCCCCTGGCCCAGCACCGGGCACACCAGCAGCGCATCCCCCAGGCAAAAAGCATCCTCCCGGTTCCACAGGGTTGCATCGCTGGGGTTGAGCCAGAACAAGGGGCGCACCGGGGGATAGCCGCGATCGCTGGCCTCCCAGGCCAGGGTGTAGAGGTAGGGCATCAGCTGTTCACGCAGGCGCAGAATGCGGCGCAGAATGCCCAGGTAGGGCTCTCCGTAGGTCCAGGGGGCGCGGTGCCCCACGCTGATGGCGCTGTGGGTGCGGTAAAACACGGTAAAGGTCGCCATCTGAAACCAGCGCAGGTATAGCTCTCCCCCTGGGTTGCCCAAAAACCCGCCGATGTCTGAACCGCAAAAGGCAACGCCCGAGAGCCCCAGACCCAGGAGGGTGGCCACGGTCTGGCGCAGCGCCTCCCAGGTGGAGACAATGTCGCCGGTCCAGGTCCAGGCATAGCGCTGCATCCCGGCCCAGCCCGATCGCGTCACCACAAAGGGGCGCATCTGAGGCCGATGGCGCCGCAGGCTCTCGAAGGCGGATCGGGTTTCCAGCAGGCCGTAGACGTTGTGGGCTTCGCGGTGGTCGCCGCCGCGGCCCTCCAGGCAGTGCTGGGTGGCCAGGGGCAGCGTGGGGTCGCCCCAGGCCACAAAGGCGGCGGGCTCGTTCATGTCGTTCCAGAACCCGGCTACCCCGGCCTGCAGCAGGTAGGCGAACTGACGGCTCCACCAGTCGCGCACCACTGGATTGGTAAAGTCAGGAAACACCGATCGCCCCGGCCATACGGGGGCCACCACCAGATCCCCATCGGCGTAGGTGCAGAAGGCGTCGAGAATTTGCCCCTCCAGAAACAGGTTGCTGTGGCGGTTGTGCTGAATGCCGGGGTTATTGATGGCAACTACCCGCACCCCGGCGGCGGCCAGCTCGGCGGTGAACTGTGGAAAAGCGGGAAACCGCTGGGGGTCGAGGGTAAAAGCACGGTGGTTGACCTGGCAGTCGATGTCGAGGTGAACGGCGGCCAGGGGCAGGTCGTGGGCCTGAAAGGTCTGCACCTCCTGGCGAAGGTTAGCTTCGGTGCGGTAGCCCCAGTGGGACTGCTGATAGCCCAGCGTCCAGCGCGGGGGTAGGGGGGGCCGCCCGGTCAGCTGGGTGTAGCGCTCCAGCAGCAGGGGCGGTGCCCCCACGGCCAGGTAGTAACGCAGGGCTCCGGCCTCGAAGGTGGCGGTAGCGCTGGGCTCGGGACTGTGATCAGCACCACCATGGGCCAGGGTCAGCTCGCCGCGAAAGGTATTTTCGTAGAACACCAGGTAGCTGCCCGCCCGGTGCAGGCCCAGGTACACCGGAATGCTGATGTACATGGGGTCGGTGCCCGGCTGGTAGATATTGCCCGGGTCGTAGTTCCAGAACCCGTAGGTCTTGGGCTGACCTGGGGCCACCGGGGCGCGCAGGTTGAAGGCGGCGGCCCGTTCCCCCAGGCCGTACAGGCATTCCTCATCCCGCAGGCGGGCGCTGTGCTGCCAGCCTTCCCCCCGGCGCTGGGGGGGCCGTTCCTGGCGAATGAGCTGGCCGCTGCGGTCGGCGATCGCAATGCCACCGTCCCACCCCACATTAATGGTTAGGTCCGGGCTGGAAATCCGCCAGCCCTTGGCCCGCTCCTCCAGCTCAGTGGCGACGGCTGGCCAATCGCGATCAGCCAGGGCGTAGGGCAGCGGCAGGCGTCCCGGTTGCCAGGTGACCCGAACAAAGTCTGGTGTCAGAAACACCAGCTCCAGGCTGGCCTGCTCGAAGTCAATCTGAACGCCGCGATCGCTGTGGCTGGCCCCCAACCCTTTGCCAACCGGGGTAGGGGCGATCGCTGTGGCAGACCGATAGGGGCGATCGCGCTGGTCGCGCCGCCAGGAGTACCAGAGGGCGTAGGGAGAGTAGCGCAAAAACCATAGGGCCTGCAGGATAAATTTCAGCCCCAGCCACAGTGGTTTCAGACCAGCCATTTGTCCTCGCCCCCAGCGCTCTTCCCGTCAGCCTAAGGGGTGAGGCGGCTGGTGGCGTCTGCTCGTGGCACGAGTCATCTGTCTACCCACCGGAGGAGTTGCCCTCAGCATGACTCAACCTGTCAACCCCGCTCCGATCTGCCCCTGGCTAGATGGGGAAACAGCCCCCCTGGGGTTTAATGGGGCGGAGCCTGGCCCTTTCTGAGATCCTCCGTGCCGCTTTCTCCCTACCTGGCCCTCAACAGACATCTGGCGGTTCGGGGCAAGAAGCCCCTCTACGTGACCGGCATGGACTCTGCCACCCAGGGGCTCCAGGCGGCGGCCAACTACCTCACGGGCGAAGATGTACCGGCCGGGGGGCCGGTGCCCCAGCTAGCCGTTGCCCTGGCCAACCTGGTCGGCAGCCTGCCCAATCGGCTCAACGATGCCGTGATCACCGGGCTGGGCTGGTTCGATGCCTCCACCCCAGGGGCGCTAGAGCGCGTGCGGGCCGAAACCATGGCCCAGTGGGCGGTAAACCAGTACCCCCAGCGCCAATATCCAGCCGTGATGATTGGCTCTTCCAACGGGGCCGCCTCCCACCTGTGCGCGGCCCTGGGCATTCCCTGGCTGCCCCAGACTCTGCTGGTCTGTACCCGCCACTCGGGCGACAAGGACGATCCCAAGCAGGCCCTGACCTGGGCCCAAGACCGGGTGCAGCGGCTGCTGGCGGCCAACCCCGACCTGGCCGCCTACCAGATGCACGACCCCAACCAGGACCGTTTGAAAGTGGGGCAGGTGGCCTATTTTCGGCTCAAGCGCCGGCGGTTGGGGGCTACCTATCGGCAGTTTCTCCAGCAAAACCTGATGCCGGGGGGTACCCTGCTGCTGCTGGAATGCAACTACAGCTGGCCAGCGACTCAGGTCAGCGATCGCCATTTTTTCCAGGTCGGTGGCAAGGGCGGCATCGATCGCCGAGAATATGTCGAGGGCAGCCCCCGGGTGGCCGACTTTCTCAGGCGGCAGGGGTCAGCGCATCGCCACTGGCACAGCCCCCCCGCCAACGGCAACTGGCCCGAGGCCGAGTGGGGCTTCGAGCCCGCCCTGCGCGACGATGTGCTGGCCTTTGCCCAGGCGCATGGCCTGCGGGTGCAGCGGATTGTATTTGACGACCCGCAGGCCCTCAGCCCCCTGGTGGCGGACCTCCACCGCTGGTGGTACGACCAGCTGGGTGTACCCAGCGATCGCCTGCTGGCCGAGTCCTTTGTCTACCTGCACCCCTGGCTGTGCATGCGCCTGGGCCTGGTGCCCTACTGGACGGTGTTCAACGACCAAACCTCCCTCGACCTGCTGCGGCGCGATCTCAACGCCACCCGCCCCTACAACGACATCTTTCTCACCCTGTTTGCCAACGGGCTCAACTCCCTGGGCATTGCTTCCCTTGAGCAGTGGCGCACCGAGATTCTGTCTCAGGCCCGGCGGCAGGGGCAGTTCCTCGGGGTAAACGAGCGCCGCTTTCCCCGCGACAACGCCTCACTCATTCAGCACTACCTCGACCTGAAGCGGCTACCGGGGCAGTTTCCCATCCCTGAGCCGCTCACCCTGGCCCAGCTGGAACAGTTTTTGGCCCAGGCGGGCGATCGCTACGCCGTGGAGTGGCTGCGCTAGCGGGCTACACCGGGTGAAAGAAAAACGACGCCCCTAGAATCGCAAAGGTAGACAGCAGCAGCACCCCCTCTAGCCAGTTCGATCGCCCGTCCAGGCTGATCAGGTTGGCAAACAGCACCGCAATCACCACCGCAATCACCTCAAACAGGCCAAAGTTGAGGTCCATGGGCTGGCCAATTAAGTAGCCCACAATCACCAAAATTGGGGCCACCAGCAGTGCCACCAGCAGGCTCGACCCCATCGAAATCGACACGGCCAGATCCATGTTGTCCTTCATCGCCACCCGCACGGCGGTGACGTACTCCGCCGCGCCCCCCACCAGCGGCAGCAAAATCACGCCGGTAAACAGGGCGGTAAAGCCCAGGCTGTTGGCCGCTTCCTCCACCGCACCGACAAAAATTTCCGACTCGATCGCCACCCCCACCGTGGCGGCCAGCAGCACCCCCACCCAGAGCCACACGTTGGGCTTTTCGTGCTCGCCGTGGCTGTCGTCCTCCAGGTCCGTGACCCCCACATCGTAGAGGTAGCTGTGGGTTTTGAGAGAAAACAGCAGGGTGAGGCCGTAGACCAAAATCATCACCGCCGCCACCGTGAGCGACAGGCGCTCAATGGTTTGGGGTTCGACAATGTTGGAGGTGTTGATAACCATGGCGGGCAGCACAATGGCCACCACCGCCAGGCTCATGGTCGAGCCGTTGATGCGGGCCACGGTTTGGTTGAACCCCTGCTCTTTATAGCGCAGCCCCCCGGCCAACATGGATAGCCCCATCACCAGCAGCAGGTTGGCCAAAATCGACCCGGTAATGCTGGCCTTAACAATGTCGATCAGCCCCGCCTTCAGGGCCACCAGGGCAATGATCAGCTCCGTGGCGTTGCCAAACACCGCATTGATCAGGCCGCCGATGGTGGGGCCCGTGACCACCGCCAGTTCCTCCGTCGCGGTGCTCAGCCAGATCGCCAGGGGCACGATCGCCACCGCCGACAGACCAAAGACAGCCAGAGCACCCCACTCCAGCCGTTCCGCCAAAACCGAAATGGGGATGAAGATCAGCAGCCCCAGGGAAACAATATTTTTCGTGGACATAAAGGACCAGCCAAAGGGACAGGTGGGCAATGGAGAAGCGATATTACCCCCGGGCAGCTCGGAACGTGCTGCTGCGGTGTAACCCTCTTTATTTCAGACTATTCTCTGCTGACTTAGCATTCTACGCAATCCTTGGCAAAACCTGGCTACCCGGCCCCATCGCCGGGCCATAATTCGGGGATTATCGGCAAAATTGACCCAGTTTTTGCGTTTAAGGGCACCGCAGCCGCTACAATGGCCAACTGCAGCAAATGTGTTCTTGAACACATTTTTATGGTGTGCTGAACCACACTTGCTGAGTTATACCCTTAAATCAAAATGGAGATAACGACGATGAAATCGATGCTGAAAACCTCTGCGGTTGCCCTGGTGCTAGCCGGTTTTGCCCTGGTGGGCTGCAATGCCCCGACCGACTCCACCGTCAGCGATGATGCCGCTGCCACTGACGAAATGGCCGCTGATGCGGGGACGGACGAGACCCTAGTGGACGAGACCGTGGTGTTTGAGTGCCCCGGCGGCGAAACCATTACCGCCCAGTTTGTCGGCACCGAGGAAGCGGTCGTCACCCTGCCCGACCAGGAACCCGTTACCCTGCCCGCCACCGAAGCGGCCTCCGGTGCCCGCTACAGCGACGGCACCACCACCCTGTGGAACAAGGGTGACGATGTGCTGGTGGAAGTGGACGACACCGTAGTGCTGGCGGACTGCACAGCCCAGAACTAGGTAGCTAATTGATGACACGCCCTAGGCCAGCAGCTGCATCATTTGTTCCTGGCTGAGCACATTGCCCACCACCCGCCGCACCGGCCCTGGTGACACCTGAAGCAGGGTCGGGGTGGCGGAAATGTGGGCGGCCTCTGCCTCGTCGGGGTGAGTCGTAACGTCGATGACCTGGAGCGTATAGGCACTGGGCAGCGTAGTCTCTAGGGCCTGGTGCAGCAGCCGCAGCATTTTCTCGGTGGCAGCGGTGTCCATGCCGTTGACAAACAGCTTGAAGCGGTGGGGCTGGGGCTTGAGCGGCGGCGGATTGTTTGCATCCATCGCCCCTGTCGGCCCTGCCGGGTCTACCATCGCGATCGCCTGATCCACCCGCACGATCAGATCGTGGCATTCCCACAGCTGCGGAAAAGCAGATCGGTAGGATTCGATCAGCGCCACGGAGCATTCCTCGGCGCTGCCGTAGTTGGGCTGCCACTCCAGGTGACCCAGGCCAAAGAGGGCATTGAGCAGCGCCTGAAACCGCAGGGCGCGGGGGTAGGCCTCCGCCACAGTAACCAGGGTTTGGTCGGCCGGGTTGACCCAGCGATCGACGGTGGCGGTAAAGCAGGGCAGCAAAAAGTAGGGCGGCTCGGCCAGCCCCAGGTGGGTTTGCAGCGCGGCGCACAGGTCCAGGTGCCAGTGGGCCCGCTTGTGCTCGTCTATGCAGTAGACACAGTCGCCCCCAGGGGTAAACAGGGCAATGCCCTTAAAGCTGGGGGCAACTGGGTCAGCCATAGCGGAGCCTAGACGCGCCCCCGCAGCATCTGAGCCATTTCGTTTTGCTTGGGCGACATCTCCAGCGCCGTCTCTTCGGTGATGCGGCCCGACTCGTAGAGGGCGTAGAGCGACTGGTTCATGGTGCACATGCCGTCGAAGGTACACTTGGGAATCAGCGCTTCGACTTCGTCGAGTTGGCCCCGCAGAATGTAGTCTTTGATGGCGTCGGTGTTGATCAAGATGTCGTGGAAGGCGGCCCGCTTGCCGTCGGTGGTGCGACAGAGCCCCTGGGCAATCACCGCTACCAGGGATTCGGCCAGGGCCACCCGCACCGGGGCCTGCTGCTCGGGTTCGTAGAGGTTGAGGATCCGCTCTACGGTTTTAACGGCGCTGTTGGTGTGCAGGGTGCCCATCACCAGGTGACCGGTCTGAGCGGCTTTCAGGGCGGTGTTGACGGTTTCCTTGTCCCGCATTTCGCCGACCAGAATGATGTCCGGGTCTTCCCGCAGGGAGGCCTTCAGGGCGTTGTCAAACTTCTGGGTGTGCAGGCCCACTTCCCGCTGCTTGATCAGCGATCGCTTGCTCTGGTGCACAAATTCCACCGGGTCTTCGATGGTGATGATGTTTTTGGGCATCTCGGTGTTGACGTAGTCAATCATCGCCGCCATGGTGGTGGACTTACCGGAACCGGTTGGGCCGGTGACCAGAATCAGACCCTTGTGGTAGTGGCACACGTCGCGGAAAATCGGCGAGAAGCCCAGCTGGTCGAGGGTGAGAATTTTGACCGGAATCAGACGCAGCACCATGGCGGGGCCGCGCAGGGAGTCGAAGATGTTGATCCGGATCCGGGTGAAGTCGTACTGGGCAGCGCCGTCGAAGTCGAGGGTCTGGCGGTACTCCTGAATTTCGTCGGGCCGCAGGATTTCCTCCAGCCAGCTGAAGAAGGTGGCCTCGTCGGTGACAGGGTACTCGGTGGGGGAAATGTCGCCGCGATCGCGGAAGCGAGGAATTTCCCCCACCCCCAGGTGAATATCAGAAAATCCTTTATCAAAGGCCTCACGCACAATCTTTTCGAGGGTGAGCCCGGTGCTGACCTTGGCGGTTTCGGTGGCCTTGGGCATGGGGGGCGGTGAGGCGGGACGGTGGCGGGCCTGCCCTGGAGCCGCGGCCGCCTGGGGCGGAGCGGCCGGAGCTGGAGGAGCCGCTGGAGCTGCGGGAGCGGTCCCGGGGGGCCTGGTGGCTGGAGCCGCAGTCGGAGCCTGACCAGCCGCGGCCTGGGCAGCGGCCTGGCCGGCCGCCCGCGCGGCCGCCTGAGCCCTTGCCTGAGCTGTAGCCTGAGCCTGGGCCGCCGTCTGGGGAGGTCGGGGCGGTGGCGGGGGAGCGGGCTGGGCCGCAGAGGCGTTGGGTAACTCAGCCATGAAAGGATTCTCCATAATGGATTCAACAGCGACAGGTACAACAATCGGGTAAGGACAGCGTGGCTACCCGTGGAATACAGTCAGGTTGCCCACATTACGTACAGAAGTTAGCCGGGATGGGGTTCGGGTGTACCCTAACAGCCCAGAGACCGCAAACCCGTCCGCCTGCGTATAGCCGTGGTCTTGGTGGCCCAGGTTATCACCCCTGAGTATACGTCATGTCACCGATTCGCTGATCTAGCTCATCAGGGTGCGCCCCAGCAGGTGCCCGTGGCTGAAAACCGATCGCATCAGTCCCAGCCGCACCGGGTTGGAGGCGCGGCCAAACAGCCCAACCATGGCCTGCACCACCTCAGGCAGGGTCAGATTGTCGGCCAAAAAGCCGGCCCAGTCATCGGTGGGCAGGTTAAAGAAGGCGGTAAAGAACTGATGCAGCTGCGGCGCATCAAAGGCCATCAGGTTTTCGAGGCCAAAGAGATAGAGGTAGTGCTTGCGGACGCGGTCGGCGGGCCAAAGGGCACCCCAGGCCTGACTGGCGGCCTGGGCGGGGGTGGTTTGGGCTGAGCTGAGGGCGGCGGCGATTACCGCCGCAAGCCCCGGTCCCCGCCGCAGCAGCGCCCCCACCATATAGCCCGACGCCGGGTGCACCATACTGGCCGCCCCGCCGAAGCCCACCACCCGCTGGGTGAAATCGGGCAGCGGCTGATTCATGGGAAACAGGCAGTGCTCCACATGGTGAATATCTTTGACCTCAATACCCCGATGGCGCAGGCGCTGGTACAGTCGCTGCTCTAGGGTCTCCATCGGCATCGCCGGGTGGTGGGCCAGGGAAGTCTCCTCCACAAAGTACATTCCATCCCCCAGGTCCATGGCGTAGAGAAAGGTGGGGGGCTGTTGGCGATCGCTGGGGGTCAGGTAATCGTCGCGAAAGTCCATAAACACCATCTGCTGCGGGTCGGTGGGCGGCTTGGAGAATCGACCCACAACCCCGTAGGCCGCCTGGAAGGAGATGGCTGAAGCCGCCGGACGCTGCACCAGGGCGGCCTGGTGTCCGGTGGCGTCGACCACCAGCCGCGCCGTCAGGATCTCCCCAGCCTCGGTGGTGACCCGGGTATGGTCGGCCAGGTGCTCCACCCGGCAGGCCCTGCCCTGATGCCAGGTGACCTGGTGCTGCTCGGCCAGCTCCAGCCAGTGGGTTTGCAGCCGATTGTTGTGCAGCAGACCGTACTCGCGATGCAGGGGCAGCCTGCCGCTGTTGACATGGACCACACAGTCCTTCCAGCGATGCTCCAAAAACGGCACCAGCCCCAGATCTTCCAGTTCGTCCACCCAAATGCCGTAGGTGTTGGGCCAGGGCTGCGCCGGATCACCCAGGGTCAACCCCTGCACCGCCAGCCCCGCCTCCGCCAGGGCTGCCACCAGCGATAGCCCCGCTGGCCCCGCGCCAATGACCAACACATCCTGCATGAATTGCCTGCCACCTCAAATGTTGTTGTGAATCCCTATCTTACAAAGATTGTGTCTCCTGTAGGTGAGGAGGTGAGGGGTAAAGGGGTAAAGGGGTGAAGGGTGAAGGTGAGTTCAAAATTTTGAATTCCCAATTTTGAATTAATTTATCTATCGGCCTCCCACCCACCCACTCACCTCCTCACCTACCCACCCACTCACCCACCCACCCACAGAGTCAGCCAATGTATGATTCAGAGGCGGTTTATCCTGGTGGATTGGCTGATGGCAAATCTGGCGAGCGATCCGAATCTGCTGGCGACGGCGGTGGGAATTATGGCGCTGGCACTGGCCCCACTGGCGTTTGTGCTGTGGTTTTTCTACACCCGCGACAAGCTCAATCCGGAGCCGCGGGGGCTGGTGCTGAGGATCTTTCTGCTGGGGGTGCTGGCCTACGTGCCGGTCTTTTTGGTGCGGCAAGTAATCCCTGCACCGGGTTGGCTGATGGCGATCGCGATCGTCCCTGTGCTGGCCGAGCTGGCCAAGTTTGGGGTCGTCCGGTGGGGCATCTACGACCACCCCGAGTTTGACGAACCTGTCGATGGAATTATCTTTGCGGCCGCCGCTGGCCTGGGCTTTGCCACCCTGGAGGTGATTGGCTCGATGCTCTACGCCTACTTTGCCGTGGCCCGGCTGGGGGTGCCGGGGGTCGCTGTCAACGCCTCCGCCTGGGCGGCAGTGCTGAACATGTTTGCCCTCAAGGGGCTGCTGACCGGACCGGGTCACGCGCTGTGGTCCTCCCTCTGGGGCTACGGCCTGGGGCTGGCCAAGTTTTCTGCACCGGGCCAGAACCGGGGGCTGGTGCGCAACGGTCTGCTGGCGGCGATTCTGGCCCACGCCGCCTTCAACGCCCTGGCGCTAGAGGCGAGTTGGTGGCTCAACCGGGTGGGCCTGGTGCTGGTGGTGGGGCTGCTGTGGGTGGTGGTGATGCGCTGTTTGCGCTACAGCCTGGCGCTCACGCCCCAGGACTGAGCCGTCCTCAGTACTGCAACAGCACGGTGACGGGCACCTCGGGCAATTTGGCCCGCCCCTCCAGCCCCACCAGCTCGATCACAAAACCAAATCCGGCTACGGTGCAGCCCGTTTTTTCCACCAGTTCGGCGGTGGCGGCGGCGGTGCCCCCGGTGGCGATCAGGTCATCGACAATCAGCACCCGGCTGCCCGTTGGAAAGGCGTCCTGGTGCAGCTCCAGGGTGTCGTTGCCGTACTCCAGGGCGTAGCTGGCGCGGTGAACAGCGGCGGGCAGTTTGCCGGGTTTGCGCACCGGGGCAAACCCCACCCCCAGCTTGTAGGCCAGGGGCACCCCAAACATAAAGCCCCGCGACTCAATGCCGACGATGTAGTCGGGCCGGTGCTCGGCCACCTGCTCGGCAAACACGTCAATGCTGTACTGCATAGCGGCGGGATTGCCCAGCAGGGGCGTTATGTCGCGGAACAGGATACCGGGTTTGGGAAAGTCAGGAATATCGCGGACGTGGGCTTTGAGATCCATCGGGGTGCAGGGGTTGTGGGCGTTGCTATGGTATCAACGTTTGGTGGTGGAAAAGTTGTCAAACCAGCCGCGCTTCCAGAAAAAGTAGATCTGCAAAGCCGCGATCGCCGCCATCATCCCCAGGCAGAGCACGTAACCCCAGTACCACTCCAGCTCCGGCATATTGAAGGGGGAATCCTCGGTGTCAAAGTTCATGCCGTAGATCCCGGCAATAAAGGTGAGGGGAATGAAAATGGAGGAGATCACCGTCAGCAGCTTCATCACCTCGTTCATGCGGTTGTTGATGGAGGACAGGTACACATCCATCAGGCTGGAGGCAATTTCTCGGTAGCTTTCAATGATATCCACCACCTGCACAATGTGGTCGTACACGTCCTGCAGGTAGACCCGCACCTCCTGACTGATCAGCTCATCGCTGTCGCGAATCAGGCTGTTGATCACGCTGCGCTGGGGCCAGATGTAGCGGCGCAGCTTCATCAGCCCCCGGCGCATGCGGTGGATTTTTTCGATGGTGTGGCTGGTGGGATTGGCCACCACTTCCTCCTCCAGGTCTTCGAGGGTTTCGCCAATCACCTCCAGCACCGGGAAAAAGCTGTCCACAATGGTGTCGAGCAGGGCGTAGGTGAGGTAGGCAGCATTTTGGCGGCGAATGGTGCCGGTCCCGCGACGGATGCGATCGCGCACCGGACCAAAGGAGTCCCACTCCGGCTCTTCCTGAAAAGTGACCAGAAACCCCTTGCCCAGCACAAAGCTGACCTGCTCGCTGCCCACCCCACTGCCCGTCGGCTTGGGCCGTACCATCTGCATGATGATCAAAATCTTGTCGTCGTAGAAGTCAATTTTGGGCCGGTGGGGTACGTTGACGATGTCTTCGAGCATCAGCGGATGCAGCCCAAAGGTCTGACTCATCTGAATCAGCTTGTCCTCGCTGCCCAACCCACGGGCATCGAGCCAGGTGACGCTATTGCTTGCCCCCAGGGCATAGCACTCCTCGGGGTGGTCGATAGCAGTGGTGCGCAGAGTCTCGGGGCCATAGTCAATCAGATGCAGCTCCGTGGGGAGGGCATCGGCGGGAATGCGCAGGGTGCCGGGCAGCGCCCCTGGGGGCGAATAGGTAAAGTCAAAGAGATTGTCCTCCGCCCAATCGCCTTCCCCTTTGGCAGCCGAGTCGATGTCGCAGTGGGGGCCAGCCGAGTCAGGCTGGCTGGCGGACCTGGAACGCCGGGAGGGGGCAGACGGAGAAGCCGCCTGTTTTGAAAGGTGTCTTCGTCGCGACATCGCCTGGCTGCCTCAATTTTTGCCGATTAGACCTGTGCCACATTCAGCATAGGGTCACAGCCGCCGGTTTGGTTTCAAAGCTGAAGCATTTTTTTGCCGGGAGGATTGACAGCCCCTCGGCCTGGCCAAAACAACGCCCTAGCGCCAAGATTAAAAGGTCCGTCGACCATCCATGGTCAGTCCCCCCAACCCCTCCCTATGACCTCTCCCTCCAGCATGCTTGTGATTGGCAGCGGCATTGGTGGCCTGTGCTGCGGAGCGCTACTGGCCCGATATGGCTACCGCGTTACCGTCTGCGAAAGCCACACCATTCCCGGCGGGGCCGCCCACGGCTTTGAGCGCCAGGGCTACACCTTTGACTCTGGACCCTCCCTCTATTCGGGCATGTCCTACCGGGGCTCCACCAACCCCCTGCACCACGTGCTCGATGCCATTGGCGAAGGCGACAGCATCACCTGGGCCAACTACGACACCTGGGGTGTGCGCATTCCCGAAGGCGACTTTGACACCACCATCGGCAACGACCAGTTTGCCGAGGTGCTGCAAACCCTGCGCGGCGATGCTGCCGTGCAGGACTGGCGACGACTGCAAACCGTGATGGAACCCCTGGGCAAAGCCGCCACCGCTCTGCCCCCGGCGGTTCTGCGGCTGGATCTTGGTGCCCTGCAAACCGTCGCCCCCTACGGCTGGGATTTGCTACGCAACGCTCCCGCCCTGACCCAGTCGAGCAAACCCTTCAGCACCGTGCTCGATCGCACCACCCAAGACCCCTTCATTCGCCACTGGATGAACATGCTGTGCTTTTTGCTCTCAGGGCTGCCCGCCGAGGGCACCAGCACCGCCGAAATGGCCTTCATGTTTGCCGAGTGGTACCGCCCCGGCGTCACCCTTGACTACCCCATCGGCGGCAGTGCGGCCCTGGTCGAAGCCCTGGTGCGCGGCCTGGAGAAGTTTGGCGGTACCCTGCGGCTGGGGGCGCACGTGGAGCAGGTTTTGGTAGAGGGGGGGCGGGCCAGCGGGGTAAGGCTGCGATCGGGGGAAACCCTCAGCGCTGACACAGTCATCTCCAACGCCTCAATTTGGGACACGCTCAAGCTGGTACCCGAGGTTGCACTGCCCAAAGCATTCGTAGAAGAACGCCAGGCGACTCCCGAGTGCCCCAGCTTTTTGCACCTGCACCTGGGCATCGATGGCGCGGGTTTGCCAGACAATCTGGCCTGCCACTACATCACGGTGGAAGACTGGGAACGGGGGATCGACGCGCCCCAGAACCTGATTGTAATGTCGATTCCCACGGTGCTGGACCCGTCTTTGGCCCCACCGGGCAAGCACACCATCCATGTCTATACCCCCGCCACCGAACCCTACGCCCTGTGGCAGGGGTTGGATCGCCGCAGCCCAGAGTATGCAGCACTGAAGAAAGAACGGGCCGAACCCCTCTGGCGCGCTTTGGAACGGGTCATTCCCGATGTGCGGCAGCGGGTTGAAGTAGAGCTGGTGGGCACACCGCTGACCCACGAGCGGTTTCTGCGCTGCCACCGGGGCAGTTACGGCCCGGCCATTTCAGCCCAGGACGGCCTGTTCCCTGGGCCAAAAACGCCCCTGGAGGGGCTGCTCTGCGTGGGCAGTTCGACGTTCCCCGGCATTGGTTTACCCGCCGTAGCCGCCTGCGGGCTGATCGCCGCCAACACCCTGGCCTCGGTGAGCCAGCAGCGGGCGATGCTGCGAGACGCGCTGGGGTAAGGAGACGGTAGCTGAGCAGAGCAGAGCAGAGCTTTGTGCAGCGATGATTTTGCCTGGCGTCAGAAGTATCCCCGGCGGGTGGTGAGCATCTTGTAGCCGAAGCTCATCGCCATCAGCGAAATGACAAACTGCCACAGGCTGGTGGGGTTGAGGATGGCGCGGCTGCTGACGAAAACGCAGAGGATGCCAAAGGCGATCGCCACCCAGCCCAGCACCTTTACCCCCGACGGCATAAACACCAGCATAAACACCCCTGCCGTCAGCGAGAGCACTGACAGGTTTGCCGCCACCCCCCGCCACCAGGGGGACGCGTAGGTGGTAAAGAAGATGTTATTGCCCAAGAAATACAGGCCCAACAGCATGAGGGCGAGACCAATTAGAGGAGTTAGCAGTCGCATCGTCAATTTTCACAGGTAAGGTCAATGTCAAACGAGATTGGGGCCTGGCGCTAGTCATCCGGGGCCATTCCAGGGTGGCCCATGCCCCAAGCAATCAGTAGCGGTATCCCCAGGCCCAGGCCCAGATTTAGCAGCAGCCAGCTGTAGGAGGCTGCACCGCTGAACCCGTGGATGTAGAAGCCCCGGCGGGTGGAAGACAGCAGGGCATCCCAGATCAGGTGGGCGCTGACGCCGACTGAAAGCCCCATGGCTCCGTCGCGCAGCCAGCCGGTGGCCGTCTTTTGCCATGCGGTCAGGGTCGGGATTTGCGCCAGCCACAGCCACCCGCCCAGCATCGCCAGGGGAATCAGTACCGAGTGAAACAGCCAGCTGCGGTGGATCAGCAGCCGCAGACCGGTGGCGTTGTAGAGGGGAATATCCCAGTCGGGAAAGGCCATGTAGAACAGGGTGCCGCTGAGCACCGGCACCCCCAGCTTGCGGAAAAAGAACAGCCCGCTAGCCCCCCAGATCAGCATCAGCAAAAACCAGAGCGGGTTGATGGCCGAGGCAGCCCTCCGCGCCCAGTGCTCCAGCACCCACCAGAACACCATGCCGGTGGCCATGCCCACGGCGAAATGCAGCAGCTTGTCCCCCAGAGCAGACATTGGCACAGAACCAGGAACCCTTCTAGACAGACCTACAAGGCCACAGTCAGGATTCCCGAAAGATGGAGATTTGCTTGCAGAAGACCTTACCAATCTGCACCGGGATATTGCTCAGGAGCCTCGCCGTGGGACTCGATGATGTTGCCGGCGGCTTTGGTGGATTTACCTTTGGTCTGCCTGGTCTTTTTCACCTTTGCGTTCTGAAAACCCTTAGGAGGCTCAGGCTCAGGCTCTACGGCCTCTAATACCACCGAAAACTGCCAATTATCGCCAAAGTCGTAGAGGTATTCCATGGTGCCGCCGACGGACAGCGGCAGGTCGCCAATTTTGACCTCGGTGGTGTAAAGGTCGCCGCTGGAGAAGGGGTGAAATGCCTTAACGCTCAGGCCCGTAGGGGTTTTGTAGGTAAACATATCCAGGTGGTCGTCGTCGAAATCGACCGACGCGCGAATCAGGTCGCTGAGGTCGGCCAGGGTGGCGTCTGCGGCGATCGCGATCCGCCGCCAAATTTTGCCCAGGCTCACCTTAAACACATGCCGCCCGGGGCGAAACTCAACCGTGGGCAACGCCAAACACCGATGCCACTCAGGGAAGTAGGGCCTCAGCAGGGGCTGCAGGTCACCCAGGGGCAGGGCGGGGTCGAGTATGCCGGGCCAGTTCGACGCCACCACCTCCGTTGCAGCATCAAAGGTCGCCATCACCGCCTTGCCCCAGGGCTGAACAACGATTTTCTTGAACCGCCAGCCTTTCTTGGGGTCGGGCTGGCCGGGGGTAATGGTGATGAAGCCAAACATTTCCATCAGGGCCAGGTTGTAGAAACTGGGGTAGTAGGCCAACCGATCCTGGGCGGCGTAGTTGGCGAAGGTGGCGTTGGCTTTTTTGGTCAGGAAGGGCCAGGCTTGCAGGCAGCGATCGCCCATCATCATGCGTCCAGAGCGTTCTTCGCCCAGCATTTCAGGGTGGCTGCGCAAAAACCAGACCTCCAGCAGCGACAGGTACTGCTCGGTGGGGTTGAGCTGCTGCCAGGATTGGTGAATCTCAGGATTTACCACCAGCTTGGCCTTGCTGCCCTCGGTGACGACCTGGGCCAGCCCGGTAGCCCGCAGCAGCAGGTACAGCCCGTGCACATTGGGATAGGACTTTTGCACCGGGCGCTGCATGGCGATCGCGATCGGCTGGCTCAGCCGCTGATTGATGTCTGCCGCTACCTTAGCGGGCATGTGCTGAAGCTTGCCGCTGAGGGGGACTCCCCTGGCGATCGCCGCCAGGGCAATCTCCAGGTCTCTCAAAATGGTGCCGGGAGCGGTTGCGGTAATGGTTTGGCTTTGGAGGGTGGCCTGGTGGTCGGGGGAAAGGGCGATCGCCTCGTTCCAGTCCAGCCGTTGCAGCTCCTCCCGCAGTTCCGCCGCATTCGCTACTCCTTCTTCTTCTTCGTCCAGGCTGGCCATCAGTTCTTCAGCGGCATCGGGGTCCATCTGCAGCAGCCCCCCAAAAAACTGAGACACCAGCTGCATGGGGTTTACCCTCTCTCCCGGCTTGGGTAGCTCAAGGCCCAACTGCTCAAAGGCCCGCTGCATGTCCGGAGGCGCGGTGGTCATTTCAAAGGATTCTGTCAGCAATTCTGCCGGGAGCATTGGCACTGTAGGCGGCATCGGCGGACGAGCTGGTAAATTGCGGTTGTATTCTTCTTGAAACGCCGTTACCCCCTCCTGGGTGGTCATATCAAACCCGGCGGCCATGCCCTGGGTTACAAAAGACTTGGCGATGCCGCCCCGCTGGGGGTCAAACATCCACTGGGGAAACTTAGTTTCGATCGATTGCAGGTATTTGGCGATCGCCTTGGCGCTCCGCAGTCGGTACTTGTCGTGCAAAAACGTCCAAAAGGCCACCAGTTCGTCGATCGCCCCGTCGGTATCGCTGGGGTCGAGCAGGGTCAGCTTGCGGGGCAGGGTGTACTCCATCACCTCCTGCACGTTGCCCTTGGTCATCTTGGGCAGGGTGTAGCCGCCGTAGAGGTAGGCAAACTCAATGAAGGTGCCAATCCAGCTGCCGCCCTCGGGGTTGCGCTCAATGCAGGCCTGACCGATGGGGGAATTGGCAAAGTCGGCGATCGCAACGAGGATGTAGTCCTCCAGCAGCGGTTCGGCTTCGTCGTAGTCCAGGTTGTCGAGCTGGTGAATTAGAAACGCCATCGCCGCCAGTCCCCAGAGATTGATCTTGGCTACAGGCTACCGCGAGGCTCCAAATTGGTTAAGGGGCCAGTTGCAAATTGTGACTACAGAGATTGACTACAGGGATTGACTGCATAGGGCAAAAAACGCCCGCAGCAGCCCCAGCAGAACTGGCATGTCGCCGATGCCGTGCAGCAGCGATTCTGACACCTCGCCCGCGATCGCCAGCCGATAAAACTTCCACCCCTCGCCATTGGTGACCATGCCGTAGGTATCCAGCGATCGCCCCATTTGCTGGTTAACCCACTGGCAGGCCTGCATCTCCACCAGGCACCCTCAACTCGGCTCTCGCCAAAAGGTCAGATTCTCGCTGATCGGCTGCAAGGTGGTGCCGGGGTAATAGAACTGCAAAATGCGCTGGTAGCTCCAGCCCAGGTTGCCCAGACGGTAGGAGCCCGCCTGGCTTAGACCCACAGCGTGGCCCCAGCCGCCGCCCACAAAGCGATAGCCGGTGAGTTGACCCGGTGCCCCGTTGGCTCCAGCGCTGTGTATCGGCTCCAGGTAGAACAGCAGGCTGCGGGGGGGACGCAAGACCCGCACAATTTCGTCTTTTCTCAGCTGCACCACGCCCAGGTCGGTCTCGACGTCGACGATCTGTACCCGGCCTGAGTTGGCCCGCTCGGTAACCCGCAGCGACTTCACCCGGTTAAACCCCGCCAGGGGATGCTGCCGCCGACCCAGATAGCCCTTGAGGTCCGTTTCAATTTCGCTGAGGCTGCCTTCGTTGCGCCAGCGAAACAGCTGCCAGGTGTCTTCGTTAAAGCCTTTGTCGATCGCGATGAACCGCCGGAAACTCTCCTCGGAATTGAGCGGGTACTGGCTGAGATTCCACAGGCCGTAGACCGAATCGACCACCGGGCGCAGGTAGGGGCGATCGGGGCCATCCCACACGTCGCTAAAGGCGGCGGTGACCCCGCCTGTGGTGGACGAATAGAGGGCATCGATCAGCTCGTTTTCGTAGGTGAGCACCTGGCCCTGGGTGGCGATGATGGCCTGGTCGGTCACGGTTGCCGTGCCGGTCAGGCCCCGGTACACCTGGCACTGGGTGTCGGCGCAGAGTTCGTAGTTGTCGATCGCAAACCGACGTAAATTCCTCAGGGCGTAGGTGCGGGCCAGCACCGCCTGGGCCTGGATAGCGGGCACGGGAGCCCCAGCCCCGATCTCGTGGGGCACGACCCCGCGCAGGTAGGTCTCGATGGGCACGCTGTTGACCAGGGTGTAGGTGCCGTAGGTGTTGGGCTGTACCCGCAGGGTGCCGCCGTAGACGCGGGTGATGGGAGTCTCGCCGGGGTGGGTCACGCGCACCCGGCCGCTGGTGGCGCGAATATCGAGAGTATCGCGGTTGTAGCGGTAGCCGTTGGCCTCGAAGTAGGTTCTGGGAATCTGGCTCAGCACCCGACTGTCGAGGAAGACCTCGCCAAAACCCTGGGCCTGGAGGTTTTGCACCAGCAGCCGCCGCACCAGGGGGGTGCTGTAGGTCTCGCGGTTGGCCCACACTTCCCAGCTGCCGGGCTGGGCAATTTCGGGCTCGATGCCTCGCTGTCGCCACTGCTGGGCGCTGTACTCGGCGGTTTCAAAGCTGCGATGGTTGCCGAGCACCACGCGCTCGCCCAGGGTGGCCTCGGCCAGGGGTTGGGGGGTGAGGCCCAGCACCACGCGGGTGGTGGTGACGGTCTGGGGCTGGCCGTTGGTCTCAAAGCTGAGGGTGAGCTGTTCGCCGGGCAGGGCCTCGAGGGTGATGCGGTCCTGCAGGTCTTCGCCGAAGCGCTGCACGATACCGACTTGAATCACCGGGTTCTGGACGGCGGGGGCGGGGGCGGCGATCGCGGTGGTAAGGGCGATCGCCATGCCGCCTACGGCCCCGAGTAAGCGCTGCGATCGCCGGTTGACCAGGGGGCGAAGCTGAAGTCGGAGCAGGGAGAGCGTAGCCATAGGGCGCTAACGAAGTAGGGGGCTGCCCGCTAGTGGTGCAGTCGGGCCAAAGAAATTCTAGCGACTTCAGACGATTAGGGTATGAATCTTTCCTAGGCTTATTCTTGATGAGCAATTCCTATGCAATACCTCTGGGCTAAAGCCGCTGGTGCTACTTGTTTTTTCGCTACCTTTACGTTCATCGCCAGTACCTATCCAAAAGCGGTGGGTGCCATGCCGTGCATTCAATGCCGTGAGGAATTAGGACTAAACGTACTAAAAAGCAGCAAAACTTAACTCTTAAACGCCGACTGCGCGATGGGTTGGCTATACGGCCTCAAAGAAAAATTTTGTAATTGAAAGTTCCACTCATTGCTTATACCTTAAAAGAAGAGTAGAATTTGCTTAAAGTCTGTAATGATTTCTCTGTTTAATATAAGCAGCTAACGAAAATAGGAATTCCAAATATGTCTTTAGATCAACTCGAAGCGTTTTTAAAGAAAATGCAGTCTGAACCTGCACTTAAAAGCGAGGTGGTCAACGCAACAACTGCAGATGATGTTGCGCGAATAGCACTAAAACTTGGTTTTGAATTTTCAGGTGATGAATTACTGAGAATGTCGGGAAGAAAATTTGGCGGAGTTACTGTTAGAAAGACCGACCTACCTGGAGAGTATAATTAGCTTCTTCCTGGGATTGTTGGGTTGTGTGCATCCCACTTGTGTAAATTTGTCATTTTGACAGCTAGCTGGTTTGTAATTCCCGTGTAGACGGAAATCCACGGCGGACGACTTACTCCCGAATAGATTCCCACTTACATAGGATTGACGTAGACACTTGCAAAAGTGGGATGCACCCGTTGGGTTTCCTGCGTCAAACCAACCTACAGGAGATCTGCGATTGCACTTAGTTTGGAGTAAATTGCACAGAGATCGTTGGTTTCCTTCGTCAGCCTAACCTACAGGAGATCTGCGATCGCACTGGAGCGACCCCATCCCCGTGCCGCCCACCAGCGACATCCCCAGCGCAACCTCATCGGTAGACACTATCTGGATAGCGATCGCCACCAAAACCGTGCTGATTGAGTAACGCCCCCGCCCCCGATGGCCTACCCATTGCCGTTGGGGGCGGCGATTTGCACTTTGCACTCCGTGCAGCGGCACTAGCCATCTCGCCGTTTGTGCAGTCGGGTCAGGGCGATCCTGGCGGCTTCAGACACCTGGAAGTGGGAGTCTTTTTCCAGAAATCGCAGGGCCGGTTCGGTTTTGGGGGTGGGCAGGTTGCCCAGGGCTTCGGCCAGCCGCTGGCGCACCAGCCAGTCCTCCGACTGAGCAAACTTGAGAATTTCGTCCACCGCTTCCAGATCGCCAATTTCGCCGACGGCGGCGATCGCCGCCTGCTGCATCACCGTTTCCTCGCTTTGCAGGGCCTGCATCAGCACATCGTGGGCGCGGGGGTCTTTGAGGTTGCCCAGCGACACGGCCGCGCTGAAGCGCACCAGCCAGTCGGTGTCTTCGTAGAAGGCGCGCACCAGACTCTCAAAGGCGCGGGGATCTTCGAGATAGCCCAGGGCTCCGGCCGCATCGGCGCGAATGCCGTAGTCGGGGTCAGAGGTGAGCAGGTTGATTAAAATGTCAAAGGACTCTTCGTCGGGTTTGATCCCCAGGGCAAACACGGCCATTGAGCGAATTTGGAGATTTTTGTCGTCTAGGGCCTGGCGAATTAGCGGTGCCGCCTGGGCCGCGGGCACATCTCGCAGGGAGGCCAAAGCCAGCATGCGGTCTTTGGAGTCTTCGCTTTTGAGCTGGGCGGCGATCTGCTCTAGGTTCATGGGGCGGGATGCTGTGAGGGGTCTTTTTCAGTATAAAGAGGTGGTGCGGGCGAGGGTATCGGGCTAACTATTGAGCCTGAGTAAAGTTTTTCCATCAGTTTGATGGGTGACGACCGGACAGGTAAGATCTGAAGCAAAGCAGCAAGTCGGAAGCAACGCAGCAAGGGCGCACTATGACAGGGACTACCTCGATTCGCGAGTCGAGCACCGTGGCAACCGACTTTGTCAGCTTTGCTCCCACAGAAATTACCGGCGATCGCGTGCTGGCGGCGATCGATGTGGGGACCAACTCCATCCATATGGTGGTGGTCAAAATTCAGCCCGACCTGCCCGCCTTCACCATTGTCGATCGCGAAAAAGAAACCGTCCGCCTGGGCGACTTCAACGAGGAGACTGGTGGCCTGTCCGAGGCGGCGATGGAGCGGGCGATCGCGGCGTTGAAACGGTGCTGCGCGATCGCCAGCAGCCTCAAGGCCGAAGACATTGTAGCCGTGGCCACCAGCGCCGTGCGGGAGGCCAGCAACGGCAGTGCCTTTGTCGAACGGGTCTACGATGAAACTGGCCTCGCCATCAACCTGATCTCGGGCACAGAAGAGGCCCGCCGCATTTACCTGGGCGTGCTCTCGGGGGTGGAGTTCAACGGCGAACCCCACGCCATCATCGACATTGGCGGCGGCTCCACCGAGCTAATTTTGGGCACTGGCGAACCCCATCGTTTCCTCAGCAGTACCAAGGTGGGCGCGGTGCGTCTGACCGCCCAATTTGTCTCCACCGACCCGATCTCAGAGCCAGAATTCAGCACCCTGCGGGCCTACGTGCGGGGCATGGTCGAGCCCAATACCACCGGGCTCAAATCTCACCTCCAGCCCGACGAACCGGTCCAGCTGATGGGAACGTCGGGCACGATCGAGTGTCTGGCGGCCATCGTGGCCAGCGATCGCCTGGGGCTGGTGCCCGACCCCCTCAACGGCTTTCAGATCACCTACGAGGAGGTCTCCCGTCTGGTCGAAACCCTGCGCCGCTCTACCTACGCCGAGCGGCTGGAGATGCCGGAAATGTCGCCGCGGCGGGCCGAGATCATCGTAGCGGGGGCAGTAATTTTGCACGAAACCATGGGGCTGCTGAACGCCGACAGCATCACCATCTGCGAGCGCGCCCTGCGGGAGGGGGTGGTGGTCGACTGGATGCTCACCCACGGTCTGATCGAAGACCGGATGCAGTTTCAGAAGTCGGTACGCCAGCGCAACATTCTCAAAACCGCCAAGAAATACAAGGTCCACCTCGATCGCTCGGGACGGGTGGCCCAGTTTGCCATGGACCTGTTTGAGCAAACCCGGGGCAGTCTGCACAGCTGGGGCACCTTAGAAAAAGAGCTGCTCTGGGCCGCCGCTATTCTGCACAACTGCGGCCACTTTGTCAGCCATTCGGCCCACCACAAGCACTCCTACTACCTGATTCGCCACGGCGAGCTGCTGGGCTACACCGAGACCGAACTGGAGGCAATCGCCAACATTGCCCGCTATCACCGCAAGAGCGCCCCCAAGAAAAAGCACGATAACTACCGCAACCTGCCCACCCGCTACCACCGCCAGATGGTCACCCACCTGAGCGCGCTGCTGCGGCTGGCGGTAGCCCTCGATCGCCGGGGGATTGGCGCGGTCGAGAGCATTCAGTGCAGCTTTGATGCCGATGCCCACGAGTTGACTATGGCGGTGAGGGCCGCCCACCCGGGCGATGACTGTGCCTCGGAACTGTGGAATTTGAACTACAAGAAGGAGTATTTCGAGCAGGTGTTTGAGGTGAAGCTGCTGGCTCGACTGGTGGATTGAGTCCGGTACTGAAATGCGACTCTGAGAGTTATGTCAGCTCCCGTAGGCTGAGTGGAGCGGAGCTTAACCTAGACTGATGGGAGCAAGAGCATCGGTACAGTATTGTGTTGCAGCGAGGTCGGGGCATGCGAGCCACAACTGCGGCGGTAAGCCCAAGGTGCTACTGGGGCCATGTCGCTGGCCCCAGACCCCCGTCGACCAGGGGCGTTCCGCCGCCCTGGACCCGACGGAAAGGAGGGATTGATCATCGGTTTAAACCTTTGTGCTGCCAAAGAATCGGTAGGACTCTTTAAACCCTGTGGTGGCAGATTCGAGTCGCAGCCATGCTGAACCGGTACTCTATCGCGCCACCCAACCTACCAACTTCATTTTGACTGGGGCATTTTGAATTCCGCCTAGCGGCCCTAGTCTCGATTGGTTGGACGGCTAAAATCCTGGGGCGATCGCCGGGGGGCGGCTTCGGCCCTGGGCAGGGAGTCCGGGGCGGCTTCTGGGCGGGTTTCGGGGGCGGGGCGCAGGGAGGTTTCTTCTAACCGGGGAACGGCGTGGGCATCCGGGAGGGCGTAGTCGTCGGGGGAGGGCTCCCCATTGAGGTGGGTCAGCGGCGGCGCTTCGCTCTCGGGGCGATCGGGGGGGCGATTGGGGGAGGCGATCGCAGGTCTGGGAGCGGGCTCGCGGCGGCGGGGCGGCGGCGGTTCGGGGGTTTCGCCCGCCCAGGCGCGCCAGGCGGCTCTGGCTCCGGCCAGCACACTGCGGGTGCCGGTGTTCAGGCGCTGGGCTCCGGTCTTGGCGGTGACAAGGCTCTGGTTCACCTGCTGCACTACCTGCCCGGCGCTCTGCACCCCTTCGGTGACATCGTCGGTGAGTTCGGTGATCTCCAGGCCGGTGAGGCGAATGGCCTCCAGGGTGGGGGGCAGCTCCCGGCTGAGGGTGTCAAACATTTTTTCGGCGCTGCGAGCGGCCCGCCCCAGCTCTCGCATGGCGGGAATGGCTACCATCAGCACCGCCGTCAGGCTAACGACGACCAGCAAAAACGATAGGGCTAGCCAAAACAGCGGGTCGGCCAAAACAACTACTCCTACTCCTGCCCAGAGCCATTGGTGGCCACGGGGGCCGCCTGACTCAGCTGCTCATACTCCTGCCGGCTGGCCTCCTGCCCGGCGGCGATCGCCTCGCGCAGCCGACTCAGGGTCTGCTCCCAGTTGACCAGGGCCGTCTCCGACAGGCGATCGGCCTGGAGATGCACCGAGGTCGAGAGGTCTTCCACCAGCTCAGGCAGGGCATCGGCCGATTTTCTCAGAATGCGACGGGTTTCGCGCCCGGTGCGGGGGGCCATCAGCAAACCCGCCACCGCCCCCATGGCGGCGCCCAGCATCAGTCCGCCAACGAACCCTCCAGATTGCTTGTCGCTCATGGTTTTGTATCCTGTGGGTAGCCAAACCGTCGCCCTGCCCAGGCCCGAGTCGTCAACGGCTTCAACCATTGTACTGGTGGGGGCTGGGACATTCCTATCGTCTTCTAGACAGAGTCATTGTATTCATCTTTGGCCCAGGGCGGCGTCCCCGCGCCCGCAGCCAGCGGTTCGCCATGGGAAAAAGCCCCACAATGCCCATTACTTGCTCCAATCGCTGGATCTGAAACTGGAGCAGGCTGTAGTTTTGCCGCAAATAGGCCGTACCCGACTGACCGCGCAAAATGGCGGGGGGAATAACCACCGGGTCGAGCACATTGTGGGTATTGCGCTCCCAGTTGACCAGGGCATCGGCCACGGCTCCCAGGGTTTTGCTCAGCCGCCACAGTCGCCAGGCCACGTAAAAGCAAAACAGCGCAATCACTACATTCAGGCTAACGGCAACCGCAATCACAACTTTCGCCCTATTCTTTTAACTTGGCTAAATCATAACGATATTCTGGCATAACGATATTCTGCCATAGCGGTATTTTGCCATAGCGGTATTTTCCCCCCTGTCCGTGCTGTCGTTAGGACCTGCTCCGTTGGACCCCATCGCTAAGACCCTCGATGTCGATCCCATCCGGGGGGTAGACGAACCTTCGGGCCGCCCCCACCTGCCCCACAAAACCCTGACGGCGGCCCTGGGCTCGGCCCTGGACAATACGTTGGTCAAGCTGGCCCCCGGCACCTACAGCGTCGCCACCGGGGAACGGTTCCCCATCACGGTGCCTGACGGGGTGATGATTGCCGGGCAGGAGGCCACCCAGGGGCAGGGAATTGTGATCGTCGGGGGCGGTGCCGGGCCGGGGGGGCTGTCGGTGGGGGTGGTGATGCAGGGCCAGAGCCAGCTGCGCGGAGTGACGGTGCAAAACCCCCAGGGCATCGGTATTTTAATGTCCTCGGGGGCACCCCTGGTGCGGGCCTGCCGCCTGGGTCAGTGTAGGGTGGGGCTACAGGTGGCCGGTGCCGCCCGCCCGCTGGTGATGCACACCCGCCTGGAGGACTGTGGCGATCGCGGCCTGAGCTTTGCCGACCAGGCCCGGGGCGAAGCCCAGGACTGCACCGTGGAGCGCTGCGGTACCGCCGTCTACGTCGCTCAGAATGCCGCTCCGCTGCTGCACCGCTGCCAGTGCTTCAACAACCAGATCGGCGCACACATTTTGGGGGCGGCCAGCCCGGTGCTGCGGCAGAATCGCCTGGGGCAAAACCAGACGGGCCTGGTGGTGCAGGATACGGCCCGCCCCGACCTGGGCCAGCCCGACGACCCGGCTGGCAACAGCCTGCGCTACAACCGCCAGGCCGACCTGCGCAACGACAGCCGCCAGCCGCTGCTGCTGGTGGGCAACGATGTGGTGCCCCAGGGGCTGGTGGGGGCCGTCACCCTGGGGGCCAGCCAGCAGCCCGACCCCGCGGCGGTGCCGCCCACCCTGCTCGATCGCCCGGCCTCGGCCATTCCCCCCGCGGCTCCCGAGGTGCCCAGCCCGGCGGCACCGGGCCCTCCCGCTCCGGCCCCCGCCAGCCGATTTGCAGATCTGGGCAACCACTGGGCCACTCCCTACATTGAGGCCCTGGCCGATCGCGACCTGGTCAAGGGCTACCCTGACAACACCTACCGCCCCGACACCCCGATCAACCGGGCCCAGTTTGCCGCCCTGGTGGCCGCCAGCTACAGCTACCTGGCCCCGGTGAGGGCTTCGCTCACGTTTGTGGATGTGCCCCCCAGCCACTGGGCCAACCGCGCCATTGACCAGGCCCAGCGCCAGGGCTTTTTGGGCGGCTACCCCGACCAGACCTTTCGCCCGGAGCAGGGCATGGCGCGGGTGCAGGCCATGGTGGCGATGGCCACGGGGCTCCAGCTGCCGCCCGCCCCGGCCAGCGGGCTGGGGGTCTACCGCGATCGCGCCCAATTTCCCAGCTATGCTATTGATGCTCTGGCCAGCGCCACCCAGGCTGGGGTGATCATCAACCACCCCGACCCGACCCTGCTGCGTCCCCAGGAAACGATCAGCCGCGCCGAGGTGGCGGTGCTGATCTACCAGGGGCTGGTGGCCCAGGGCCGAGCTCCCCGTCTGGATACCGTTGCTACCCCACCCCCCGCCATGACCCGAGGCTCGTTTCCCGATATTCAGGCCCACTGGGCGCTCGACTTTATTCAGGGACTCCTGAACCTGGGCCTGGTACAGGGGGATGAGACGGGGCGATTCAACCCGGCCCAGCCCATGAGTCGGGCCCAGTTTGCCGCCCTGGTCAGCCGCGCCTTTGCCCCCGCCCCCCGCCGCCCGGCCCAGGCCTTTCGCGATGTGCCCTCGGGCTACTGGGGGGCCAGCGCCATCCAGACCGCCTACCGGGGCGGCTTCCTCTCGGGGTTTCCTGACCAGACCTTTGGGCCAGAAACGCCCCTGGTACGGGCCCAGGTGTGGGTGGCGCTGGTGTCAGGCCTGGCCCTGCTGCCCAACCAGCCCGGCAACCTGAGGCTGCTGGAGCGCTACCGCGATCGCGACCAAATTCCTGACTACGCGGTGAATGCGATCGCCAAGGCCACCCAGCTGGCGCTGGTGGTCAATGTGCCCGACCTGGCCCAGCTTCACCCCAACCGGGTGGCCAGCCGCGCCGATGTGTGCGCGGCGGTATACCAGGCGCTGGTGCTGCAGCTGCGGGCGGCGAGGATTGATAATCCGTTTATTGTGAGGGCGTAGGGGGGGTAGGTGAGTGGGAGGGTGGATGGGTGGATGGGTGGGTGGGGCAGGCTTAGTACTGGCTAGCAGAAAGAGAGCAACCTTTGCTGGGGGTGTTAGGGGTCAGGTGTCAGGAACGATTGGCTGACTTCGGCGGCAGAGTAACCAGGTGTCTGCCCTTCTAGGCAGGCTTTTCCAAGACCACCAGCAGGCGGGTGGCGAAGAGTTGGGGTAGGTGGTCGCAGAGGCGATCGATCGCGGTCATAAGCGGCAACCAGGCGGTGGGGTAGAGCTGGGGTTTGGAGTAGCCGCCGGAGGCGACGTAGGCGATGGCGGCGTAGCGCTGGGTAGCGACGACTCGAAAACCGGCCAAGTTGGGGGCGCGGTTGGCGTTGAGAAACAGGCGGCTGGCGTTGCCCTGGGCGGCGTAGTAGTCGATTTGGGCGGGGTTCCAGGTGGGGGGGGCGTGCCACTGAATCGGCTGGTGCAGGGCCAGGGGTTCGGGGTGGAGTACCCCGTAGACCAGCCGGCCCAGCAGGCTGACGCAGGGCTCAAACAAAATCACCCGGCCCCCAGGGGCCAGCGCGCGATCGAACTCCTGGAGGGCGGTGCCGGGGTAACGCAGGTGGTGAAACACGTCAAACAGCACCAGGTTGGCCAGGCTGCCGGAGTCAAAGGAGAGGGCGTAGGCGTTCTCGACCTGGTCAATCCAGGGGTTAGGGAAAATATCGGTGCGAATGCAGCCGGGGATCACCTGCTGAATGTCGGCTACCCCAGAGCCCAGCTCGACGGTGGGCAAGGGCAGCGGGGCCAGGTGGCGGGCAATCGCCTGGTGGAAGGTTTTGTAGATGGCGCGCAGGGCTGGCTTCCGACGCCAGGCGTCGCCATTGTTGAGCATTTCCTGATGGTGTCGATCGATGCTTTCCAGCGTCATCTGTGCTTCTGCCTCTCCCCGGGCCAAATCTGGGCACCATCATAGGCTCTCATTTCGCTGGGGCAAAGGGGATGGCCCAGGGCGGCGGTGCTGCAATGCTCCCAACGGCTCCGTCTATAGTAGGGTGGACACGGCCCCCCAGTGACCTCTGGCCCGCCAATCCCCAGCCTTTTTCCCTTAGTCAGACCTCAGATCTTCCATGCCTCTGTCCTTCAGCGCCTCCCCCCAGCGACTCAGCTCTGGCAAATCGTCCCTCGCGCCCTACCTTGGGCTGAGCCTGTGGGTGGGAATACTGCTGCTGTTGCGCAGCCCGGTGCAGAGCCTGATGCCCCACGACGAGGGCTGGTACGCCCAGCAGGCCCGCTGGATTGTGGAAACCGGCGACTGGGTGACCCAGCAGTGGTGGGGGGCTCCGGTGCACGATCGCATGATGGGCATTCAGTGGCTGATTGCCGCCTCCTACAAGCTGTTTGGGGTCAGTGAGTGGGCGGCGCGGCTGCCGGGGGCGATCGCATGCTGGGGGGCGGTGATGCTCACCTACACCATCGGTCTGCACTGCCTGACGCCGTCCATTGCCCTGTGGGGAGCGGCCATTCTGGCGGCCACCCCGATCTGGATGCAGGCCGCGCAGCTGGCGATTCAGGATGTGCCCCTGACGGCGCTGGAGCTGCTGGGCATCTGGGCCCTGCTACAGGCCGAAACCCGGCCCCAGCGGCGGGGCTGGGGCTTTTTGGCGGGCTGCACGGTGGGGCTGGGCTTTATGCTCAAGAGCATTATGGTGATTCCGGTGGTGATGGCCCTGGGGCCGTACCTGGTGCTGGAGCACCGCCGCCACCGCCACCTGCTGAACCCCGGGATCTATCTGGGTTTGATACTGGGGATGGTACCGGCGATCGCCTGGCTGGCCCTCAGCGTGCAGCGCTTCGGCATGCTGCCCATCGAGCGCACCTTTGGCCTGCTGCTCAACCTGGCCCAGGAAGACTTTCACAACGCCGGTCCCCTCTACTATTTCTGGAATATTCCGCTCAACGCTTTCCCCTGGCCGCTGCTGGCGGTGCCAGGGCTGTGGCTGGGGTGGCAGTCGCCCTACCGGCGCAAGGCGCTATGGCTGGGCTATCCGCTGGTGCTGTTTACGCTGCTGACGCTGTTCCGCACCCGCACCTGGTACTACCCCCTGCAGCTGTTGCCCTTCTTGGCGCTGCTGGCGGCCCTCACCCTGACCACCCTGGCGTCGTTTTACCGCCGGGGCCAGCGGCGGCGGCTGGTGGCGGGGCTGAGCGTTACCCTGGCGGGCCTGGGGGTGGTGATGGTGGTGGCGGGGGTGGTGGCGCTGCTGGGACCGCAGTGGATTGCGGTGGAGGGGCTGTGGCGCTACGCCCTGGTGGCGATCGCGGCGGGGTTGGGCTGGCTGGTGCCGCTGGGGGTTTACTGGCGCTATCGCTCCTGGTTGCAGCGGACGGAGACGGCCCCCCTCTGGCAGGGGGGCTGGCTGCTGGGGCCCTGGGCGGCGATCGCGCTGCTCTACGTTACGGGCCTGTGGGGCAACTACAACCCCGATGTCAAGCTGGCCCTGAGTACACCCCCGCTCCAGGCGGTGGTGGCCGATAACCCGGTTCACATTCTGGACCGCAGCGTTAGCCTCGGCATTGAAGATACGGTGTTGATCACCTTCTATACCCCCCAGACTGGCCGCGCTACCGGCGATTGGCAAACTCTGCCGCCGGGCAGCTACGTCTGGATCGCTGTCCCCGACCTGGAGGTGTTACCGGTGGAGGCGATCTCCCTGGGCCGGGTGCGCGACTGGGAACTCGTGCAGCTTCCTTAATCATTTGGTAAAGCCTCCGTAGCGGTGGCCAGAACTGGTGTTGTATTGACTACGGCCAGGGGCAGTCTAGGGCGGAGGCTCGCCGGTCCCCAAACAAGGGCTGGGCTGGTTCTGGGCTAATGTTTACCAATTTTGGAGCACGAGTATGGCTAAGTTTGGAGTAACGATGACGGCGACGGTGACGCTGGGCGCGATCGCGATCGCCACCACGGCCACAGTGGCCCAGGCGCAGTCCCGCGCAGACTGGCTGAACCAGGGGGAAACCGTAACCTACGACGGCTACCTGCTGGCGGATGAAGCGGTGTTTGCCAGCTGCGACAGCGACTGCGACGATCTCGATATCTTTCTCTACGACGCGGCCTCGGGGGCGCTGGTGGCCTCAGATACACTGCTGGATGCTGTACCCAGGGTGGTGGCTCCCTACAGTGGGAATTTTTTGATCGAGGTGGTGATGGCCAGCTGTAGCGTCAGCCCCTGCGCCACCTGGACTGACTCCGATGCCGGGTTTTAGCTAGAAGGAGCTGCCCGCAACTGCCCAGGGGAATCATTGGCCCAGGTGATGCGCGAAACCACCCACCAGCGGCCGTCTTCCCCGCAATTTGGGAATCCACCTGAAACTGCTCAGGGTGGATTCCCGCTGACTGGAAAGATTTGTTTAATCTGGCGTTGCTGGATTAAAGCATAAATTTGGGTAGGGGCAAACGGCCGTTTGCCCCTACGAGAGTCGCTAAATTTTTGATTCATACCTTTATTCAGCAACGCCTTTCAAGCCTTGCTACGCCCGTCCCAACATTACACCCTGTAGAGATCGGTGGAGTAGAAGTCTAGGAAATGGCTGCCGCCGCCCCGGCGCTGCTCGGGGAACTCGTCGCGGGGATTTTTTACCAGCTGCTGGGGGAACTGGTCTCCGCGCTGGTGCTCAAGGTTTAGACCTCGCTGCTGGAGAGGCTGGGGAAACATTAGCAGCGACAGGCCAAGGCCGGAGAGGGTCAGCATTCCCCCTGGCAACACAAAGACTGAGATGAGGAGTGGTTTCATCGGTGACAACTGACGACATTCGGAACTCAGGATTTTCAGAACTCGGCGGGCGCTTTAGCGCCTCATCCTCAACGCTTCCTGGCGCAAGGCCTGGATTAGCAGCCTCAATCCCAATGTCGTTCACCTCAGCGGCGACCACCAAGGCATCCAGGGTCTGTTTACATAAGCTTTATGACTAAATGAAACTTTTTTAGCGGCTATGCGTCAGGCTGCTGATTGAATTTGGGTTGAGGTCGCCACTATGTCTATGGCCACTGAGGAGAATGGGTGGGTCAATACCGCCGATGGCCAGAATCCGGCGCTGCTGGCCAGGGCACGGCAGATTTTGGCCAGCACGCTCTACGCCACTTTGGCGACCAGTTCCCCGGCGGGGTTGCCCTGGGCCGCTCCCCTCTTCTTTGTCTACGATGCCGACTGGAACCTGTACTGGTCGTCGGCGATCGCCGCTCGGCATTCCCAGGATCTCGCTGCCAGTGGGGGGCGGGCCGCGATCGCGGTCTACAGCACCGATCGCGCGGTGGGCAAGGGGCAGGGGCTGTATCTGGTGGGCCGGGCGGCAGCGGTGGAGCCCGAGGCGGTGGCGCAGATTGTGCCGCTGTTCGATCGGCGATCGCCCCTGGAGCAGCATCGATCGCCCGCCGACTACCTGGGCCCCTCCCCCCGGCGGATCTATCGGTTTCAGCCCGAGGCGGTGTGGATGACGGGCGATCGGCTGCCGGTAAGTGAGACAGTGCTGGTAGATACCCGAGTACAGCTCGATTTGGCCAGCCTGGTGGGGTAGCGGTCTCGGCTGTCCACCTAGCTCGGATCGGCGGCGTCACCGGCGGCCAGCTGGGCGATCGCGCGCACCACCCGCTCAGGCTCGATGGGCTTGGGAATGTGGTGCTGAAAGCCGTGGTCCAGGGCGCGCTGGCGGTCTTCCTGGCGGGCAAAGGCGGTAACGGCGATCGCCGGGACGTTTCTACCCTGCTCATCGGGCAGCGACCGAACGCGCTGGATCAGCTCGTAGCCGTTCATGGTGGGCATGCCGATGTCGCAGATCAGCACGTCGGGCTGAAAGGTTGGCAGACTGTCCAGGGCCTCGGAGCCAGAGGCCGCAACGGCGACCTCTGCGCCGTACTGACCCAGAACGATCGCCAGCAATTCGAGGGCATCGCGGCTGTCGTCCACGGCCAGCACTTTAACACCCGTTACATCCAGCGGATCTGAAGCCGCGGGAGCGATTGCTGACCGGGGGGACTGATCGAGCCCTAGGGGAATCTGGACGGTAAAGGTGGCCCCCAGCCCATCGCCTGGGCTATCGGCCACAATGGTGCCACCGTGGGCATCCACCAGATACTTCACGATGGAGAGGCCCAGCCCCAGGCCGCCGTACTGGCGGGTGATGGAGATATCTTCCTGGCGAAAGGCTTGAAACAAGTGCGGTATAAAGTCGCGCCGAATGCCTTTGCCGGTGTCGGTGACGGTGATCTGGGCCTGGTTGTCCAGGGTGGCCAGCCGCACGCAGACCTGTCCGCCGGCGGGCGTGAACTTAATTGCGTTTGACAACAGGTTCCACACCACCTGCTGCAGTCGCCCCTCATCGCCTCTGACCTCACAGCTTTGAACCCGGTCGAACTGAAGCGAGATTTGCTTGGCTTCGGCACTGTAGCGGACGACTTCTAGGGCCGCCTCAATCATGGTCGCCAGATTGACGGTGGTGGCTTCGATGGTGAGTTTGCCCCGCAGGATGCGGGCCACATCTAGCAGGTCGTCGATTAGCTGAGTCTGGAGCCTGGCGTTGCGCTCAATGGTTGACAGGCCCTGCTGGGTTTTAGCCGCATCCAGCGTTTTGCCCTGGAGCAGTTTTGACCAACCCAGAATGGGGTTGAGGGGAGACCTCAACTCGTGGGAGAGGATGGCCAGGAACTCGTCTTTGACGCGGTTGGCCCCCTCGGCCTCGGCTCGGGCGGCCTGTTCGCGTTCAAGCAGCTGATTGCGTTCAATTGCGGCCTGCCGCTGTTCGATTAGATCGGCGACCTGGCGGGCGAGCAAATCGAGAAGCCGCAGTTCGCGATCTCTGGGGCAATGGTGGTCACGCCAGTGGGTGGAGACGATACCGATCGCTCGACCCCAACGAGAAATGAGGGGGGTTGATTGTCCGCATAGAAATCCTGCTTCGACGAGCCTTTGCAGCGATCCATCGGGGTCTTCATGGATGGGTACATCGTAGTCAATGATGGCCCGTTCTCCAGTGGCTAGCGCAATGCCACAGGCCGTGTGGGAAGTGGCGTCGAGACGATAGAAATAGTCGACTGTCTCCTGAGCTAAGCCCTGGCTGGCCAGCAAGACTACGGCTTGAGTGTCTTGCTCCAAAATTTGAATGGTCCCAGCATCAGCCTGCATGAGGGCAACCGCCGCCGCGACAGTTTCGTCGTAGAGCACCTGGACATTCTCTTCTGAGGTGAGGCGGAGGCTCAGGTCTTGTAGCAGTTGGGTATCGCGCAGGTCGGCAGCGATAATGGCTTCGGCCCGTTTTTGGGCTGTGATATCCAAAACGGTGCCGATGAAACGGAAGGGCGTACCTGATGGATCAAAGTAAACCTGTCCCTTGGCTTTGAGCCAGCGCTCCACCTGGTCTTGGATGCCAATGGTGCGAAATTCGGTGTCGTAATTGCCACCGTTGACCGGATCTAGCGAGGCGGTGACGAGCTGCTGGAGGCGATCGCGATCGTCGGGATGCAGGCCCGCAAAAAACACGTCAATGCTGGTTTCGGCGTCGGGGGGGAGGCCAAACGTGGCCTTGCAGCCCGCATCCCAGGTGAGGCGGTTGGTGGTCAGATCCCAGTCCCAGGTGCCGAGGTGGGCCGCCGCGATCGCCAACCGCAGCCGATCTTCACTTTCCTGGAGGGCGGCTGCGGCGATCTGACGTTCGCGTTGCGCGGCTTGTCGTTCGCGGCGTTCCTGGGCTTCCCGCAGCGCCCGCTCCAGGCAGGGCATCAGCCGCTCCAGCCGCTGCTTGAGCACATAGTCGGTGGCACCCCTTTTGAGCGACTCGATCGCCAGCTCTTCGCCCAGGCTGCCCGAGACAAGAATGAAGGGCACATCCGGCCACTTTTGCTGGGCGATGGTGAGCGCCGTCAGACCGTCAAATCCGGCCAGGGCGAAATCGGCCAAAATCAGGTCAAAGGGGTCTGCGGCCAGGGCGGCCTCAAACTGAGGTTGAGTGTCTACGACGGTGACATCACAGTCGATGCCGCCCTCCAGCAGCGTAATTTTTACCACTTCCGCATCGAGGGGATTGTCTTCTAGCAGGAGAAAGCGAAGCGGGTTCATGGGGATGCCTCCGGCCGGGGTAGAGAGAAGTAAAACCTGGCCCCCTGGTCCACTTCACCTTCGGCCCAAACGCGCCCGCCGTGGCGATGGATGATGCGCCGCACATTGGCCAGTCCAACCCCGGTACCCGCAAACTGCTCCTGGGGATGCAGACGTTGAAACAGATTAAACAGTCGATCCTGGTATTTCCTGTCGAACCCGGCTCCGTTGTCCTGCACGCAGAACACCGTTTCGTGGTCGTTTGCTGTGCTGCTGAGGGCAATGCGGGCCGGGGTGCAGGTCTGGGTATATTTCACCGCATTGGACAACAGATTTTGCAGCACCAGACGCAGCATCTGGGGATCGCCCTGAACCCTGGGTAGGGGGTCGATGTGCCACTGAATATCGCGATCGCCGATGTCGGAGGCGAGCTGCGATCGCACCTCCTGCACCAGGTGATCCATCGACATCTGGGTCAGGCGCAGGGGCGTTTTACCCATGCGCGAAAACTCCAGCAGGTCGTCGATCATCGCCTGAGCCTGCGCCGCCGCCTGTTCAATAATGCTGAGATACTGCTGGCTACTGGCGTCAAGCTGATCTGTATTTAACCGGGTGTTCAGCCGCTCTACAAAGCTGCTGATATAGCGCAGCGGCATTTGCAAATCGTGGGACACCATGGACGAAAACGCCTCCAGCTCTTGATTGGTGGCCTCTAGCTGGGCGGTGCGCTGCTGCACGCGCTGCTCCAGGCTTTCGTTTAGCGCCTGCACTTCCTGCATGACCTGCTCTCGATACACCGCTTCCCGCCGCATGCGAGCCAGTTTCAAATTTGCCTCGACTCGCGCCCGCAGCTGTCGCGCTGAGAACGGTTTGACCAGGTAGTCGTCGGCCCCGGCGGCCAACCCCTCAATCTGCGATTCTTCTCCGGCTCGGGCTGAGAGCAAGATAATCGGGATTTCTCGGGTGGCGGGGTGGTCTCGCAGCGATCGCAACAGCTCAAACCCATTAAACCCCGGCATCATGATGTCGGTCAGTACGAGATCGTACACAGGGCCGCCATTGCCGTTGTGGTCTAAGGCCGCCTGGATGGTGGCCAACGCCGCCGAGCCATCGTTGGCGGTGTCAACCTCGTAGTCGGGGCCGAGCAGGCGCTGGAGGTAGCCCCGCATGTCGGCATTGTCTTCGACCAGCAGAATTTTAGATTGGCGATTTTGGGGCTGTGGTTCTGATTCAGATACTGCTTGAGTCGATGCAGGATTTGGCAATCCAAAATCCTGCTGCCAGCTCTGGGCCTCTTGCACAAAGGTGTTGGCGGATGCTGCCACGGTGGGAGCAGCGGTCTCGTCGGACGGGTGGGTTTGCCCATGGCTCGGCAAGTGCTCGGTGCCCATCGGCAACAGCACTGCAAACCTGGTGCCCTGCCCTGGGTCGCTGGCCACCTCAACCGTGCCACCGTGCAGTTTCACTAGCTCCTGCACCAGCGCCAGGCCAATACCCGAGCCTTCGTAGCTGCGGCCCTGGTTGCCCTTACTCTGGTAAAACCGCTCAAAGATATGGGGCAGTTCGTCGGGGGGAATGCCGATGCCGGTGTCTTGGACTTGGAGAACAACATGAGGTGGAGAGGGTGGGGAGGATAGGGAGGGTAGGGAAGGTGGGGAGGATAGGGAGGGTGCTTCCCCATCTCCCCCAACTTCCCCATCTCCCCCAACCCTCCACCGCAAACTCACCCGAATCTCGCCCTCAAAGGTGAACTTAAAGGCGTTTGAGAGCAGGTTCAGGACGATTTTCTCCCACATGTCCCGGTCGATGGAGACGGGTTGCGGCAGGGGCGGACAGTCAACGGTGAACTGTAATCCGGCGCTTTCGACGGTGGAGCGGAACAGGCTGGCGAGGTCGGCGGTGTAGGCGGCCAGATCTGTGGGTTCATAGTGGGCTTGAATGCGCCCGGCTTCTACACGGGAGAAGTCGAGCAGGGTGTTGACGAGTTTGAGCAGGCGCAGGGCGTTGCGGTGGGCGAGTTGTAGATTGGGTATGAGGGTAGATGGGTAGATGGGTGGATGGGTGGATGGGTTTTCATCCACACTCCCACTCATCCACTCATCCACGCTCTTCAGGGCATCTTCCAACGGCCCCAGCAACAGTGTTAGCGGAGTACGGAATTCGTGGCTGACGTTGCCAAAGAACTGGGTTTTGGCGCGATCGAGTTCTGCCAGTGCCTCGGCTCGTTGGTGTTCTTGTTCACGGGCAGATTGTTCTCGCACTCGCTGAAGCTCAGCTTCGCGCAAAGCTGTTTCGGCTTTTGCTCTTTCTACAGCAGCCCACATGCGTTCCGCCACGGTTTCAATCAGCTCTAATTCGGCTTTTGTCCAAGTTCGGGGAACGGTGGTTGATGCGGCCAGCGACCAGATGACGTTTCGTTCGCCTTTGCGAACACTGGCGCAAACGAAAGCCTGCAAGTTCACTGCGTCAAGCGATGTTCGATTTAAATCCGAAAGCCTCGGGTCGCTATCGATGTCATTGATGACAAGCGTTTGGTTTTCGATCTGCCGGACTGTTTCCGGAAAATCAGACATCCGAACTTCGCCCAGAAGAGACGCGAGATTCTCTTTTCGTTGCTCCGCTCGCACCACGGCACGATCTTCGGACGGATACAACACGAAAATGTAAGCCCGATCCAGCCGCAAAAACTCGGCGAGCATCCGCACGCCGGTTTCTTCAATTGCCTTCTCGTCAGCCAACGTCCGTAAAGTATCGGAGAACGTTAATAGAAACGCTTGCTGCTGCTCACGGCGCTTGCGATCGCTAATGTCGGAGAAGACGATCGCAACGAAGCGCCCGTTATCGTCAACGCGCGAGAAGTAGACATCGAACCAGCGGTCAACGTCCTGTTGATAGTTTTCCTCCCGCACGGACTCGCCAGTCCTCGCAACCCGCTTGTACAGGTTAAGCCAGTAATCCTCGACGCCGGGGATAACGTCGAAGATCGAACGCCCGACGACATTGTAAACGTGACCATGACGTTCATAGGCGCGATTCACCTGGCGGAAGATGATATCGACGATCTCGCCCTGGTCGTCGTAGATCATCTCGGTAATGGCTAACCCCTCATCGATCGAGTCGAACAAAGTGCGATATTTGGCTTCCGACTCCCGCAACGCTGCTTCGGCTCGGGCGCGTTCGACCGCCGCCCAAGTGCGCTCGGCGACGTCCTCGACAAGAGTGATTTCGAGCGGCGTCCAGTCGCGCGGCGAAACCAAGTGCACGCCGAGAATTGCGACCAGGCGCCCGTCCTTCACCAAAGGAATGCCCATCCAGGCGCGAACTTCGATCGCGCGTATCGCCTCAACGTTGCTCTCCGCCAGAGCTTCCCGGTTTATGTCGCGAACGACCATCGAGCGCCCGGCGCGATACTCGTCGCGGATCCCTTCTCCGAAATCGGTGATGAGCATGCGCTCCGGCAGCGGGGGCATGCCATTTTCCCACCCGGCGCCGAGCGTAAACGCGTTCTCGTCAGCGCCGACCTCGTAATAGGCGACGCGGTTTAGCGATAGGTGTTGTCCCAATAACCGGACGGCGACCTTCAAGATTCGTCCCGGATCATTCAAAGGGCGCAGCGCGTCGGTAAACTTGAGGAGAAATTTTTGCTGCCGCTCGCGCTCTTTGCGCTCGGTGATATCCCCGAAGACCCCGAACACACGGTTGTCGTCTTCGCCGCCCAAGCGGGTGATGTAGTTGTCGAACCAGCGACCCAGCTCCGCCAACTCGGTTTCGAAACGCTGCGGCTCGCCGGTGCGATATGCCAGGTCCATCCGCCTGAACCACTCTCCCTCCAGGTTTGGAAAAACCTCGCTCGCGAGGCGCCCGGTGATGTCGGGGATGCCGGTGACCCGACTGAAGTTGCCGTTCAGGGCTAGATGAAGCCAATCGACGACATGACCTTCCTCGTCGAGGATGACCTGCATCTCGGAGAAGCCCTCGTCGATGGATTCGAACAGGGCGCGCAGCCGCTCCTCGCTTTCCCGCAGGGCCGCTCCGGCACGGGCGCGTTCCACGGCGGCCCAGGTGCGATCGGCGGTTTCGATCGCCAGTTCGACTTCCAACTCAGTCCAGTCGCGGGGGGTGCTTTGCACCAGACACAGCACGCCAACTGCCTCGCCGTCTTTAATCACAGGCACGTCAATATAGGAAATCACCTGGAGCTGGAGGCAAATTTGCCGCAGGTCGTCGTCCACGGTGTCGGTCGTCTGCACATCGCAAACCACAAACGGCTGGCCTGCCTCGATCACCGCCTGCAGGATGGCAAAGCTGCTAAGGGGATACACCCCCGCCACCGAGGGCAATCCGTCACGGGCGGCATCCCGCCGAATGATGGCTTCGCCGTTCTCGATTTCGCAGTAGTAGCAACGGTCTGCCCCAAAGTGCTCCATCGCCGTTTGGGTGACGGTTTCCTCAATGTCAACCGGGTCGGCCAGGGAGCGCAGCGCGTCCGACAGCTTGAGCCGAAAGGCATCCCGCTCAGCGACTCGGCGCAACTGTTCTTCTGCCTGTTTGCGATCGGTGATATCCGTAAACAGGACCGCTACGCGGCGGCTACCCTCTCCCCCCATCCGAGAAACATACAGGTCAAACACGCGGCCCAGGGTCGCTTCGCCTTCTTCAAATCGGATCGGTTCACCCGTTTCGGCGACCTGCCCATAAACCTGTGCCCAGTTCGGGTTGGGGGTGCCCAGCAATTCTGTGGCTCTGCGCCCGACTGGGTATTCTATGCCCGTTTGCGCCACAAACACCGGATTGACTTCCAAAAACAGAAAGTCGCTCCACTCGCCGTTGTCGTCGGTTAGGACTTCGACCACCGCATAGGCCTCATCCATCGACATAATCAGGGAGCGGTACTTGTCTTCTGATTCCCGCAGGGCATCTTCGGCCTGTTTGCGTTCGGTAATGTCGTAGGAGACCGCCAGCGCGGCATAACTGTCTCCCTCGGTCGTCCGCAGGGGCGTTCCTCGGGAGATGTACCAGCGGTCATGGGACTGATGCTCATGCTCAAACGCTTCTCCCGCCAAAGCCCTGCGGTACATCGGCTCATAGCTGGCCGCAATTTCGGGCGGCAGCACCTCAAAAATCGTGCGCCCCACCAACTGTTCAGGCTCAAACCCAGCAATGGCCAGGGCTTCCCCTGCCGCCAACTGGTAGCGCAGGTCACGATCCACAATAAACGCGGCCCCACCCGGCAAGTTCTCCGCCATAGCCAGCAACCGCCTTTCGGATTCCCGGAGCCGTTGCAGGGCCACCCGCTGTTCGTGGATGTCGGTCGCGGCACCGTACATGCAAACGGTGCGCCCTTGCCCATCGCGCAGGGGTTCCGCCCGGATCAGGAACCAGCGGTATTCACCATCGTGGCGACGAATGCGGTGCTCCTGTTGCAGTGGGCGGTTCTCAGCGACGGCTTCGCGATAGTGCCGGGCCGAGGCCTCCCGGTCATCGGGATGAATTGCCTCTGTCCAGCCCCAGTCGATCGCCTGATCAAAGGTCTGGCCGGTATATTCCAGCCAGCGATCGCTATACCAGTTGGTCGAGCCATCGGGGTTGCTGTGCCAGAGCAGGTCGGGGACGATGTTGGCGATCGCCCGAAAGTTGCGCTCACTCTCCACTAAAGCCTGCTGAGCTTGCTGCTGGTTTCGCAGCAGCGCCGCAGCGGTGAAATCTGCCAGCCCCGTCATCAGCCGCACATCTTCGCCATCAAACCGTCGCTGTTCGTCGTGGGCAATAATCCAGAGGGTGCCGAGGGCCTGTCCTTCAGCCATCAGCGGCAGCACTAACCCTTCTACAAAGGGAGTATCAGCCTCCTGAAAATAGGTGAAATATCGTTCGGGATGGGAAAACAGTACCGGAGTCCCCCGTTCCAGACAGACGCCACAGGGGCTGAAGTGGCGCGGGGTGCAGCCGCCAATGTAGTGGGCCAGCGTACCGGATAGCGCTGCCCAGCGAAACACATCCTCCCCATCAGGATTTGTCTCCACCAGGCTGACCCCGGCAGTGGCAGGGCCGCCATCGCACAGCTTTACCGCGAAGTCCACCAGGCTTTGCAGCATCACAGCAGGATCATGAACCAGTAGGCGGGCGAGCGATCGCAGCGCCTGATTTTCGGCCAGCAGGTCGGGCTGGCGGGGCGAACGGCGGGCCAGCTCCTCAGTGATTAAGATCTCGTCTAGCTGGGCAGAGGGGAACCGATTTGACATGGGAGCACCATTGCTCCGTAGGGGGTCGAACGGAAAGTAGGGTGATTTTCAGGATACTTGCCTTCACTCTGTAGCCTATGGGGTTGCCACAGCCTCTGAACCTATCTGAAGGTTGAGGTCCCTGTAAACATCCAAAGTACTTTTCTATGGTCAAACAAAGCGTTGTCTGTCCAAGCCGCGGGAGAGCTAACGGTCGCATTTTAGGTCATCGTCCCGACGCTGGAGCGTCGAGACGTATCCCCAGACGCTCCAGCGTCATGATTACCCAGGTGCAGGAGTGCCCTGAAAGCGTTCCCACGCGGAGCGTAGGGACAATGGAGCCACATCATAGCCCTTGAACGCTGATGAACTATTCACCCAGCAGATACAGTCTGGCCCGTGGACGGGTGCTGCTCTAGCACCTTGGCCAGGTACTTGCCGGTGTAGGAGCCGGGCACCTGGGCCACCGCCTCGGGGGTGCCCACCGCAATCAGCTCGCCGCCGCGATCGCCCCCCTCCGGCCCCAGATCCACAATCCAATCCAGGTGTAGGATGGGTAAGCCAGGACTAGAAATGCGTATATGCCCACCGTTTTATACTTGCGAGGTTGGCGACTTCATTTTTACTCGAACGAAGGAAATGAACCTATCCACATTCATGCTCAAAAGGGTGACCGAGACTGTAAGTACTGGCTAGATGTAGATGCTTACGAGATTCACGAAGCTTATACGTACAATCTGTCGGCACGCGATACTAGAGAAGTCCGTAAAATTATCTTGCAGCATTTTGATGACATCGTAGAGGCCTGGAACTCTGCTTTTGGAGGGTGATCATGACTAAGCAGCATGAGGTTGAGAGCCTGGCGTTTGAGGGTGACTGGATGACCCTGGGTGTAGATCAGCAAGTCTACCGTTTGCCATTGGCCCAGGTCTCAGAACGGCTACTAAAGGCATCCGCAGCGGATCGAAAGATCTACCGCATTGCAGCATCCGGTTATGGCATCCACTGGCCTACCTTAGATGAGGACTTGTCGATTGACGGGTTACTCAAGCTGGCTAGGGCTCAATCACAGGCTGTAGAAACTCATTGACCAGCCGTGGTGAATCAGCCAACCGATGCCGTACTGCCAGCGGGGTGCTGCTCTAGCACCTTGGCCAGGTACTTGCCGGTGTAGGAGCCGGGCACCTGGGCCACCGCCTCGGGGGTGCCCACCGCAATCAGCTCGCCGCCGCGATCGCCCCCCTCCGGCCCCAGATCCACAATCCAGTCAGCGCAGCGAATCACATCCAGGTTGTGCTCGATCATCAGCACCGAGTTGCCCTTGTCCACCAGGCGCTGCACCACATCCAGCAGCTTGTGCACGTCGTAGAACGACAGGCCGGTGGTGGGTTCGTCAATTAAGTAAAGGGTCTTGCCGGTGGAGCGGCGGGCCAGCTCCGAGGCCAGCTTCATCCGCTGGGCCTCGCCGCCGGAGAGGGTGGGGGCCGTCTGCCCCAGGCGAATGTAGCCCAGCCCCACGTCCACCATGGTTTGCAGCCGGGCCTGGGCCTGGGGAATGTTCTCGAAAAAGGCCAGGGCCTCTTCGGCGGTCATATTCAGCACGTCGGAGATGTTTTTGCCTTTGTAGGTGACCTGCAGGGTGTCACGGTTGTAGCGCGCCCCCTTGCACACCTCGCACTGCACGTACACATCGGGCAAAAAGTTCATCTCGATTACGTTGACGCCCTGGCCGCCGCAGGCCTCGCAGCGCCCGCCCTTGACGTTAAAGGAGAACTGGCCCGCCTTGTAGCCCCGCGCCTTGGCCTCGATGGTTTCGGTGAACAGGTTGCGGATCACGTCGAATACACCGGTATAGGTGGCGGGGTTGGAGCGGGGGGTGCGGCCAATCGGCGACTGGTCGATCACGATCACCTTGTCCAGGGCCTTCAGCCCCTCCAGCTTGTCGAGGTGCTTGGGGAAGGGCACTTTGCTGCCAAAGTGGTGCTGCAGGGCGGGGTAGAGCAGCTCGTTGACCAGGGTCGATTTACCCGAGCCGGAGACGCCGGTAATGCAGACCAGCTCGCCCAGGGGAATCTCGACATCGAGGTGCTTGAGGTTGTTGCGGTGGGCGTTTTTGAGGGTCAGCGATCGCCCGTTGCCCGGTCGCCGCTGGGCCGGGGTGGGAATCACCTGCCGCCCGGACAGGTAGGCCCCGGTGAGGGAGTCCTTGGCCGTCATCAGGGCCTTGAGGTCGCCCTCGGCCACAATGGAGCCGCCGTGGATGCCCGCCCCTGGGCCGATGTCCACCAAGTAATCGGCGGCGCGGATCGTGTCTTCGTCGTGCTCCACCACGATCAGGGTGTTGCCCAGGTCGCGCAGGCGGTGCAGAGTGTTGAGCAGTCGATCGTTGTCGCGCTGGTGCAGGCCAATGCTGGGCTCATCCAGCACGTAGAGCACGCCCGTGAGGCCGGAGCCAATCTGGGTGGCCAGGCGAATGCGCTGGGCCTCGCCGCCCGAAAGCGTCATGGCGGTGCGGTGCAGGGTGAGGTAGTCCAGCCCCACATCCATCATGAACTGGAGCCGAGCGCGAATCTCGCGCAGCACCAGGGCACCGATCTGAAGCTGCCGGGCCGAGAGTTTGGGGGCGGTGCTGGCTTCGCCCGATTCCTCTTCGCCCACCAGGTTACGAATGCGCTTCAGGCACTCGCGAATGGAGACGTTGGTGAGGTCGCTGATCGAGTGGGGGCCGATGCGCACGGCATTGGACTCGGGCTTGAGTCGGGTACCGTGGCAAACTTCGCAGGTCTGGTCGATCAGGTACTTTTCCAGCTTTTGCTTGTGCAGCTCGGAGCTGCTGTCTTTGTACTGGCGATCGAGAATGGGCAGCACCCCCTCGTACTGGCGGTGGTAGCCCTTGCGATCGCGATAGCGCGAGTCCGACTCGATATAGATCTTCTCCTCGCTGCCGTGGAGAATGATGTGCTGCTGCTCGGCGGTGAGCTGATCCCAGCGGCTCTGAATCTCAAAGCCAAAAGCCTGGCCGACGCTGTAGAGCAGGGAGAAGTAGTAGGTGTTGTCTTTTTCTGACCAGGGGGCGATCGCGGCGTACACCGGCAGGGTCGGGTCGGGCACCACCAGATCGGCGGAAAACGTCCGCAGGCTGCCCAGGCCGTGGCAGTGGGGGCAGGCCCCGTAGGGCGAGTTGAAGGAGAACAGCCGGGGCGACAGCTCCTCCATCACCGCGCCGTGCTCGGGGCAGGCGAAGTTTTCGGAGAACACCAGCTCTTTGGGCAGGCCGTAGCTGCCTTCTTCCTCAGCGGCCTGGGGCAGGCGGTCTGAGATTGACACCACGTTGCTGCCAGGAGCCGGGGCTTCGGCGGTCTGGGGCCGATCGGCCAAAATCTCGATCACCGCGATCCCTTCGGAGCGCTTCAGACAGGTGCGCAGGGAATCCGCCAGGCGATCCTCCAGCCCCTCTTTTTTGACCAAGCGATCGACCACCACTTCGACATTGTGGCTGTAGTTCTTATCCAGCTCAATGTTGTCGGTCAGCTCCCGAATTTCGCCGTTGACCCGCACCCGCACAAAGCCCTCGGCGGCCAAGCTGGAGAGCAGCTTTTTGTGGGTGCCCTTCTTGCCCCGCACCACCGGGGCGAGAATCTGGAAGCGGGTGCGATCGGGCAGTTCCATAATCCGATCGATCATCTGGTCGATGGATTGGGGGGAAATGCTGCGATCGCAGATCGGACAGTGGGGATCGCCCGCCCGGCCGTAGAGCAGGCGCAGGTAGTCGTAAATCTCCGTCACCGTGCCCACGGTGGAGCGGGGGTTGTGGGAGGTGGATTTTTGGTCAATGGAGATGGCCGGGCTCAGCCCCTCGATCGCATCCACATCGGGCTTATCGACCTGACCCAGAAACTGGCGGGCGTAGGCGCTGAGCGACTCGACGTAGCGGCGTTGGCCCTCGGCAAAAATGGTGTCAAAGGCCAGCGACGACTTGCCCGACCCCGACACTCCGGTAAATACAATCAGCTGGTTGCGGGGAATCTCCAGGTCCAGGTTTTTCAGGTTGTGCTGGCGGGCCCCCCGAATGCGGATGACGTTGTCGTCGATGGCGGCGTGGTGGTGGGCCAGCCCGGTGTGCTGGTTGCCGTTGGTGGACGCTCGACCCTGGCGAGAGGCAGCGGTTTTCTTAGCGGAAGCGTCCGACTTGGGCATACGTGGGGGCTTAATGAAAACGCTTTATCAATTTAACGTTATTCTGTCGGATCTATCTAGCCAGATGGGTACAAACGCACCCCTCTTTATAGAAGCGCGATCGCCCGCTGCGCTCGCCGGGGGTTTGCTTCCACATACCCCACCAAAACCTTTAAATCCTGATGCCCTGTGATCGACTGCAAGGTCTTCAGGTCGACCCCCTTTTCAGAGAGCCGTGTGATCAGTGTTCGCCTGAAGCTATGGGTGCTGTAGCCCTTGTGATCCAACCCGGCTCGCTCCAACGCTCGCCGCAAAAAGTTGTCGCAGGCCTGGAACGACATTGGCCCCAGCTCACCTGGGAACAGTGGCCCATCAATAGGCGGCTCGTAGGCCGTCAGGAGCTCTCCCAGGGTTGGGTGTGTAGGGCACTCCCGAGTTCTGCGCACACCTCCCGGCGTAGCCTTTCGAGTTCTGGCCCTGAAGGTGATAAACGCCCTGGGCCTGCCATGCAGATCGTAAACGTCGGAAACCTGGAGCTGTCGAACGGCTCCCATGCGCTCCCCAGTCCATCGGGCAATGTCGAACATTAGCCGGTGCTTTGGATTCTCTATTTGTTTACGCAGCTTAACTAAATCGGCGTCAGTGAAGATCGAAGCTTTGCCGTGGCGATTGTTTTTTGCCAATTTTTAGATTCTGTCTTTTTGATAGTTAACCCTGCTAACAGGAAAAGCATCAAAGAACAGCCTCATAAACTACCTGCAATTATGCCCACAATCCTTGAAGGGTGGCTATTACAGGAGTTTCAATAATTAATTTCTTTTACCCAAAAGCTCATCTTGCCGCCCTAGGCGCGATCGGCCTAGAACTGGTCTAGTTTCTCCTAGCAAAAATCATGGTCGATTTCAACCGAGCTACCGACATGCCCGCCGCGATCAACACATTAGAGCGCTACGTTGCCCATGGCGTCCTCACCCTAAACAACCTGTTCAGTGCCTTGACCTATCAGGAGCTGCCGGGCGCGTTGCTGGAGCGGGTCTGTGATGTGAACATTGTCACCGCTGCCGACGGCACTACCCGGCTGATCGCCCGCATAAGCCTACCCCTCGACCCCGCTTATATCACCTCAACAACTCAAAAGCTCTGGACGTTTGCCCAGGAGTTCAAAGAGGCCACTATCCCCGCCGCTTATAAGGTGGATTAGTGAGCGTCTCAAGCATGTATACCTGGCTTGAGACAACCACAGGAATGAGGTTGCCGACAGCCCAAACCCACACCCCTG